>CAYGKL010000048.1:0-22948 GCA_964350505.1 uncultured Roseivirgaceae bacterium
AAAGACTAAGCATCTTGTTCATTTATTCAAATGATTACCGGCTGAAATGCCAACTTTGAATAATTGAAAGCGAACAACAACATACCTAATTTGGTTTAATTTTTGTTAGTTAATTCATATGCGCATTATTAGGACTCTCCTCTTCATTTCCTTATTGTTGATGTTTCTTATGAATCAAATGCGCGTTATATAATTGAAATACCATACAATAGTTTAGATGCGAACATTCCTCAGTACACTCCTCCTCGTTTTAAGTTTAATCTCACTACATAGTCAAGATAAAACCATAGAATTATCACTAAATAGCCTCTCTCCAGATTATGATGTTTATCCGATGGGTGAATCAGGGATTTTTGTGGTAGATCGTGCTGGATTGGTTCGTTCTAGGTATCTGGTTAAGCAAGTATATCATTTAGATACTAACCTTGAACTCAAAAACAGCTTCAGTATTCAAATGGATAATAGATATGATAAGATAAGCTGGCAGGCCGATGATGGAGGTGTTTATTTCTTGTATCAGAAGGGATTACTTCAAAATGAATTAGCCATCATGCATGTGAAGCCTAGTGGAGAATGGGAGGTTAACGAAATCCCTCTTTTTGAAGTCATGGACATTAAACATTTTCATGTTGCCAATGGCAATGTACTTATCGGAGGAATGTTCGAGTTCAAGCCTATTTTCTTCCTGTACAAGTTAGAGAACGCTAGAATCGTATCTATGCAAGGATTATATGATAGAAATGTCAACCTCATTCAAAGCAGAATACATAAGAATGCAGAGGTGATGAGTATTGTCACATCTAGGGAGTATGGTCAAAACCTGAGGCAATTCACTTTTGCAATCAGAAGTTATGACCTAGAAGGAAATTTTCTGAGAAAGGTTGATCTACAAACCCCTAATGGAGAATGGATCAATTCTGCTGTAGTTTCAGATTTTATAGGAACTGAAGAATATGTGATAGGAAGTTATTCGGATGATGGAGTAAGAGGTCAGACAGGTATCTATGTTGCGAAAATTCGAGCTGATGGCTCTCAAGAGTATAAATTCACCCCATACTTTAAATTACCAGGTTTTTATACTCAATACTCAGAAAAGCGAACTGAGAAATTAAAAACAAGGGCAGAGGAGAAATATGAGAAAAAAGGCAAGTGGTCGACTTCTTATTTTTTAAAGTTTTATATACCTCAAATGGGAAATGATAAAATCTTCGTTTCTGCTGTCAAAAACAATAACGATACTCATGTTTACCAGTTAGCTTTTAACCCAAATTTGGATTTGGTTGGTCTAGGAGTTACCCCATATCAGAAGAATTCTACTTTCGGGCTGTTGAATCAATTAAATAGGGATGATCTTCCTATCGGACTCAACTGGGTACATGATGATAATTTCTATTTCATTTCTAAATGGAGTGGAAATTACGATTCTAGATGGAGCGGAAGGCTCGTTTCACGCATAATGAATGTGGAAGGTGTAGAAGCCTATGAGTCAAAAATACCTCTTGTTTTTGAGAATAGAATTCATGGCATGAGGAATAGAGGAATGCATTATTGGTATAATAATCGAATGCTAACCAGCGGTAGGATCTATCCAAAGGGTAGCACAATTGGCAAATTCGTGATCACTTCCTGGACACTCGATGTCAATTAGAGCGATAATTTCAATTTTCGGGGCAGGGTAGCGAATCCTTTTCTTATATTTGACCTTTGAAATGCAAAAAAGGCTTCTCTTAGGTCACCCGCAATTGGCCATCACCATCGGCCGCCTCTGTCAGCAACTGATAGAAAACCATCAGACTTTCGATAATACCGTACTTTTAGGACTACAGCCACGTGGAATCTTTTTAGCGGAAAGAATCAAAGAAAAACTTATTGAGTTCACAAAGTCCGATATTCAACTAGGTTACCTAGATTCTACCTTCTATAGAGACGATTTTAGAAGGCGCGAAACGCCTGCTAGGGCTAATGAAACCAAGGTTGACTTCCTCATTGAAGGAAAAAAGGTCATCCTTATAGATGATGTTTTCTATACTGGAAGAACTGTAAGAGCTGCTTTAGATGCCATGCATGCTTTCGGGAGGCCTGAGCAAGTTGAATTGCTAGTTTTAGTGAAAAGAAGATACTCAAGACACTTGCCCATTTTACCAGATTATATTGGTAAAGACGTGAATACCCTAGAAAGCCAAAAAGTATTGGTGGAATGGAAACATCAGGATGGCATTGAAGAAGACAATGTTTGGTTAACCAATAAAGAAAACTAATGGACAAACTGAGCACAAAACATCTTCTTGGCATAAAAGACCTAACTAAAGAGGATATACAGCTCATTTTTGAAACGGCTGAAGAATTTAAAGATGTCATCAATAGGCCAATCAAAAAGGTACCCTCACTAAGAGATATTACCATTGCCAATGTCTTCTTTGAAAACTCAACCAGAACGAAGCTCTCTTTTGAATTAGCAGAGAAGAGACTTTCTGCAGATGTCATCAACTTTTCAAGCAGCAGCAGTTCGGTAAAGAAAGGTGAAACACTTCTTGACACCGTGAATAATATTCTTTCCATGAAGGTGGATATGATTGTTATGCGACATTCAAGTCCGGGAGCACCTCACTTTTTAGCCAAACACATAAGCGCCAATATTGTAAATGCCGGAGATGGCACGCACGAGCACCCAACACAAGCCCTGCTAGACACCTTCTCCATCCAGCAAAAACTAGGGAGTGTTGAAGGCAAGAAAGTAGCCATTATAGGAGATATACTTCACTCACGAGTCGCTTTGTCAAACATATTCGCCCTGCAGAAACTGGGGGCCGAAGTGATGGTTTGCGGACCCATTACCTTACTTCCTAAATACATCGATACCCTAGGAATTAAAGTAGAACTAGATGTTCGCAAGGCACTCGAATG
Source organism: uncultured Roseivirgaceae bacterium (assembly GCA_964350505.1). GTDB lineage: Bacteria > Bacteroidota > Bacteroidia > Cytophagales > Cyclobacteriaceae > Roseivirga. The sequence continues at coordinate 2,905 of CAYGKL010000048.1, forward strand.
GTGTGATGTTGCCAACATACTTCGCATTCAATTGGAGAGACAGCATATCAAGTACTTTCCATCACTCAGGGAATATTCGCTCTATTATGGAGTGAATAAAAAGCTACTCGATTCTCTCAACAAAGAAATTGTAATCATGCACCCAGGTCCAATTAATCGCGGTGTTGAACTAAATAGTGATGTAGCTGACTCTGAACACGCTATTATTCTTGACCAAGTGGAAAATGGAGTTGCTGTGAGAATGGCAGTACTTTACCTACTAGCTTCAGTCTCTAAATAAATCTCATGAAAAAGTTTCTAAAAATTTTGGGCATCAGCATAGTGTTGATAGTCCTAGCCTTTTATTTTCTTGCTCTTCCAAAATTTGTTTCCCTGATCACAGATTATGATCGTTACACTTTTGAGTTTGTAACCAATAATGCAGCAATGGTTGAAGATTATGGTATAGGAGATAATAGAAATCCAGCAGATTATGGCTTTCCCGCTTACGAGGAAATAGACTATCAAACACTCACTGACGGCTTATCCTTGAATGGCTGGTATATCGCTGCCAGCAAAGAAGGCATTTCTCAAACCCTAATGATCAATCATGGAAGAACCTCCAACAGATTGAAAACCATGAAATACCTAGCACTTGTTAAGGCACAAGGCTTAGACTCATTGTATAACATCTTTATCCCTGACTTAAGAAACTCTGGAAAGTCTGAAGAAGCAAAAACCGCATTAGGTTATGAGTTCGCTGAGGACATTGTTGGCAGTATGGAAATGCTTAAAGATGAGTATGGCCAAACTGATTTTGTGCTTTGGGGCTTCTCAATGGGGGCTATGGCTAGTGCAATTACCGTTAACCGTCCTGATTTGGTACAGTTCCAAAAAGACAACGGCCTCACGGTTCGCAAGCTCATTTTAGATAGTCCTCTGAGTAATGTGAAAGAAACTTCTCGCCTTGCCGGTAAAGATATGGGTATACCCAACTTCATCTTCAATATAGCTTGGGGCAGCTTCGATAAAGAGGTTGATGATTGGAGTGACAATATGAAATTCTCTTACCTTCTTTCAAATAATAAATTACCTACCCTTATTCTTTACAGCGATGGTGATAAAACAACACCTTCAACCATTTTAGAAGCTGAAATTGAAGGCCAAATGAATGTTTATCCAGTACTTTTCAAGGACTGTGACCATGTTCAGCTTTACACCCGACCTGAATATAAAGAGCGTTATACCAGCAGGGTTAATACTTTTTTAAGAATGGGTGATCTGTAGCTTAACAAAACCTTGACTTTTACCTGATCGCTAGAAAAGCTAGCTTTGCAAAAACTATAATAGAACGGAAATGAAATACTACAATTCAATCATTGAAACCATTGGCGACACACCACTGGTGAAACTAAATTCTCTCAACAAAGGCATTCCGGGCACCATTCTGGTGAAGGTTGAATACTTCAACCCTGGAAACTCCATGAAAGATAGAATGGCTATAAAAATGATTGAAGATGCAGAAGCTGCAGGTCTTTTGAAACCCGGAGGAACAATTATTGAAGGCACCTCTGGTAACACAGGCATGGGCTTAGCGCTTGGAGCTATTGCCAAAGGTTACAAGTGTATATTCACTTTAGCAGATAAGCAGTCGCAGGAGAAAATAGACATTCTGAAAGCAGTGGGTGCTGAAGTGATTGTTTGCCCAACCAATGTAGAACCAGACGATCCAAGGTCATACTACTCCATCGCCAGAAAGCTCAACAAGGATATTCCAAATTCATTCTACCCTAATCAATACGACAACACCTCGAATGCCCAGGCTCACTATGAAACAACTGGGCCTGAAATATGGAAAGATACAGAGGGTAAAATCACGCATTGGGCAGCTGGCGTGGGCACTGGTGGATCTATGTGCGGTACATCTAAATACCTTAAAGAGCAAAACCCAAATATTGTTTCTGTTGGAATAGATACTTATGGATCGGTTTTTAAGAAATACAAAGAGACAGGCGTTTTCGATGAAAAAGAAATCTATCCTTACCTAACTGAAGGCATTGGAGAGGACATCCTCCCTAAAAACGTAGACTTCAGCCTGATAGATCATTTCGTAAAAGTAACCGATAAAGATGGTGCCATAATGACCCGAAGACTAGCTAAAGAAGAGGGTATGTTCTGTGGTTGGTCTTGTGGATCGGCCGTAGCTGGCGCTTTGGAATATGCCAAAGAAAACCTGAAAGAAGACGATGTAATGGTCATTATTCTTCCAGACCATGGCACCAGATACTTAGGGAAAATATACAACGATGATTGGATGAAAGCTCGTGGATTCATTGAAAACAGGGCTTTTAGTTCTGCTGCCGATGTGCTTTCCCACCAGACTGGCAATGGAAAATTAACTACCATTTCAAAAACAGCTTCTGTAGGAGAAGCCATCAAATTGATGACAAGCAACAGTATTTCTCAGCTGCCAGTAGTGGATGGAAATGAATTTGTAGGGAGCCTAATTGACTCCAAACTTTTGGCTCAGATGATTGATGATCAAGACCTCAAGTCTAAACCAGTTGCTGACATTATGGATGCGCCATTCCAATTTGTTTCCCCAGATAACACGCTAGACGTTTTATCCTCAGTAATTACTAAGGACAACCCCGCGGTATTAGTTAGAGACAAAAAGAATGAGGTTCATATCCTTACTAGGCACGACTTATTGAATGCCATGACAAGTAATTAAGAATTGTATCAGAATTAATTAGAAGTGGCTCTTGGGGTAGATTCCTTAAGAGCCATTCTTATGTCATAGTCTTTCCCAACTGTTAAAACAAAGAGAATGAGTGCCAAGGAAGCGGCAGTCCATTGTAGAAAAGGTATCTCGTTCCAATGTTCTACGGCTATTGCGGCAAAGGCCCAGACACCCACATAGCTGGCATACGCCAGCCGTCTTTTGAGGAGTAGCAAGAGGTAAACGACAAAAGAAACTACCATGATGGTGATCGCCCATGAACTTTCCGGCATGAACCAAACCCATTCCATCTTGGCCATAAACGCTGAAATATTGGCAACCAAGGCCACCACAATCCAACCTGTGTAAATAGAAATTGGCCACCAAGCCCAGAATGGTAGCTTTTTAAAGCCAATTTTTATCTCCAAGGTCAGCCTAATCAACGAATATAATATGGAAGCCATGGCCAGTACACTTAGAAATGTATGCTCATAAAGCCACAAATAAACCCATAGAATATTGCCTAAGTTGGCAAACGTTAACCATTTGGCCTGATCAATAGCACTCTCATCTTTAGACCTAAACAAGAATATGGCATTGCCTATTAAGCCAATGTAGATTAACCCCCAAATACTAAAAGCATAACTAGCCGGAGTAAATAGGTTGGAATATTCATTACTCAAACTACCCATGGTATTACCATTCATGGCTCCTGTATTTGAGTAATAGCTTAAAAAAATTGTAGCCAAAACGACTACCAAATTCAAAATTGTAAGGGTTTTTTTAACCATCTCCTTTTTTTCTAATTTCAGTGGCCCTCATGGGCATGCTATCAATGATTGAAAATAACTCTTTCAAAGTAAATAGTTCTCTCTTTCTAACTTTTACATTCCCATCTAAACCAATTAAAAGTAATTCAGATGATGACCTAAAGCGTAAAGACCCTAAGGAGTTATCATCCCTCACCTCATTCTGAGAGAATAAAAGTAAAACTATTTTTCTTTCATTTAAACCGACTGTATCCTTATAAAATTCTTGCTGTTGTTGTTTCCATAAGGATGTATCATTGGTAAGCACCACTCTGTTTTTCCAGCGATATTCTTCGAGTGTTTGAGACATTAGGCTTTGAGCGGAAGAGAGGAAAAGAATGATTAATAGATATCTCACACCATTAAAACACAGTTAAACTAGACTTGTTTTCTTCATTAAAAAAGCCCCTTTCGGGGCTTTAAATCATATTCGAGTATCTCTATAAAGTTGCCTGATCTGCCCGAGTGCCTGATCGTAAATTCGATCTATAAAACTGGCGAACAGGTCTTGCGGAGTTGGAGGTGGCACCTCTTTCTGCTTTGACATTCTAATTTCATCATTTGTCAATGCGCGTTCATCTCCATTAAAGGAGGCCCATTGGTATTCCCAAATATCCTGACCACCTAATTTTCTTTGAATCAAAACCTGATTGCTATAAGCATCTCTAATTTCAAAATTCAGAATTCCAGTTGACGCCAAAGCCTTTCTATAAGTTGTGAAATCGGCTTTTACAGTTCCAAAGACATCATGTGAAAGGCCCTCATTATCTTTATACTGACCAACCACAACGCTATCCCTTTTGATCTCTTTAGTTTTAGATTCAATAAGAGTTTGCCCTAAAACGAAGTCATCAAACTGCATGCTCAGTACGTGATCGGGATCAATATCATAGGCATCTATGTCGGCCTGAGAAAAGAACTGAACAAAACGATCGGCACTGAATCCGTCAAGGAATTCAAACATGCGATTTGTAAAATATTCATTGGTCAATTCTAGGTTTCGAGAATGCGATGGAATTGGTTCAACCAAAACCCTCACCGTACCCATATTTCTAGCCTCAGTGAGCAAATTATCAATTTGAGGAATATTATTATTGAACCTTAGGGCCATTTGAAAATGACCAAAAGCTTGTCTTCCACCCTCTATGGTATTATTGGCTAGCAAATCTTTACCTAGTTCAACTTGAACCTCTGCAGCGCTATTGGCTGCATTTTCTTGCTCTAAAAGGTATTCTGAAGGGTTAACCAAATCTAAACAAGCTGGACATCTCTGAACATCATTATAATACCTGTTCAAAGCTGCGTATTCATTATAAATACGCTCCCACTTGAAAGTGTCATCACTTCTATTGAGTTGTTGAATACGCTTCAGATGAAATTGAGAGGCGAGTTTATAGCCATCTATTAAAACCTCTTGAGCTTTCTTATTGGTTGGATTGGCTTGAAGACGGTTGACAGCTCTTTCCAAGGCTGTCTCATAATCTCCTTTATCAAAAGCATTTTGACCAGTGGCGCATCCTACTAAAATCAACGCCATGAACCAAATGGATAATTGTTTGTATAAAGTGTTCATAAGCTTTAATGTTTGGTTCTTCAATGTCTTTAACTAAAACAATGCCAAAGATTGTTTGGGCGAATTTACAAACTTATTGGAGGCATTAATTCACAAATGACTTCTATGACGGACTATTTTTTATTCAACTCTAAAATTTTATCCCTCATCAACTCATAGGTGCTGTTCGTTAAATGTTCAAGATCATCTTCAGTAAGACCTTCAACAGAAATTTCTGGTAAGCAATAAGAATGAACAACACCTGGTGAAAGGAGCAAACTTCCACGTTTCATCAGTTTACCAGCATCATGGATAATGACAGGAAGAATTGGGATTTGAGATTCAATAGCTAATCTAAAAGGTCCATACCTGAAAGGAAGCAAAGGCTGATCAGTATTGTTGCGGGTTCCTTCAGGAGCCACCAAAACTGATGTTCCTCCCGAAAGTAACTTTTTAAGTTCCAAGCTTCCTGCCTTTCTACTCTCTGGGCTCGAACGGTCGACCCAAATGGCAAATCGCCCCGTGATCCAGCCAAAAACTGGAATTTGTGCAAGCTCCTTTTTACCCAAAGCGACAAGTGTACTGGGTATGGCTATTGGAATGGCTGGTGCATCGAGAAAAGAGGTATGGTTAATGACGAAGATGTAAGACTTCTTACGATCAACTAAATGCTTATCGTGACCTATGAACCAAATGCCTGAAAGTATACTAAAACAATACACCCAAACCCGAATGAAGAAATAGGTAATGACATCAAGTTTTCGCGATATCAAGAGCGGAACAACCATTGGTATGGCAAAAATTAACATAGGGGTTATGAATGCAATGGCGCACCAACCTGTGTAGATATAATGAACTAGTTTTTTAATCACTTTAAGTTTTTCGAAGATTTCTCGAAAATAGTTTTTTTAAGTCAGATCGCTCATTAGTTTTGACCCTGAATTTAATGAAACAGATGATGAGCGGTCATCCACGCCATCATCATTAAAATTGGATGAAACCTAACTCTTTGCTTGCAAAACCCTGACCTAGTGTCGGGGTTTTCCTTTTTAGCTACATAGCACAATTATCTTTTCTACTAGTATCTACCAAATGAAAGATTTTCCAGCCTTTTTCGGTTCTCACTAATTTAAAGGCATTTACTCCACAATGCGAAAATTGATCTCCTAAAAAGAACTTAAATGGTGTCCATACTGCAGCCATATCACCATCTACATGCACCGATCCAAACTCAATTTGTTCATCCCAAACCTTATCATGTGGAGTACCAATTGACCTGAGAAAATTTTGAAAACTGCTATTGGACACTACTGTTTTACCCTGCCTGTCCTTAGTAACACGCTGAAAAGTAACATCATCCAAAATTACCGAATGAACCATTGATGAATCACCAGCTCTCATGCCTTCAAACATCGTCATCACAGCTTTCTTAATATCGGCAACATCGTCCTGCGCTTTTAAATTTGGTGCTAACAAAAAGAGCCCTAATAGGGCTCCAAATATTACATTTCTATTCATACCTGAAGCTTTGAACACATAAGATAGCATTATCAGTTGAGTTCTGCAGCCTCAAATTTGCTAATTAGTTGCCCCTACTAACAGTGCCTCCAGTATTAGTGCTGATATCCGTTTTGGGTCTTCCGGTATATCTTACGGAGCCTCCAGTTCCTGCACTTGCTCTTAAACGCTCCTCTGCATTTACTCTTACATCGGCACCAGTATTCGCTCTAGCATAAGCTTGGTTAGACTGAAGATCATAGGCATAGATTGTTCCACCTGTAGAGGCACTAACTTCTACTTCATCTGCCTTACCTTCGATGTCAATTCTGCCTGAAGTTGTCGCTCCAAGATCTACAAACTTAGCTTCTGCTTTAAGCCTAACGAAACCAGAAGTTGAGGTAACGATATTCAATCGATCAACTCTTATAGTCGATTGAAATTCTGCTTGAGCTCCTGTGCTCACTTCTATTTCTTCAATTTCTTCGGTGTAAATAAGGGTAGCTTTTACCCTGTTGCTTCGGTATTTGCCTCTAGAAAGTCTTACATAAAGTTTACCAGCTCTTACCTCAGTAATTACATCTTCTATGTCTATTCTGGAAACTTCTAAGGCAATGCTGTTTTCGGTTCCCTTTTCTGCCACTATATCAATACCTTCTGACACACGGATTTCATTGAACTTATTGAGTTTTCTCAATTCACTATCCTGAGCAAAAACTGAAATAGCAAGTGAGAGAAATAGGGTAGTAAGAAAAATTTTCTTCATCATTTTGTTGTTTTGACCTACTCTCACAGACTGTTATGTCAACACAGAGGTTGCACCAAGCTCCTACTTTCACAAAAATTAAGCAGCAAATAACTGAATGTTCGGAATGGTGATCATACTCCTAGAATACAGAATCACACCTTCTTCTTTCAACTCATTGATCAGTGTAGTCACAGTTTGTCTGGAGGAACTTATGATGTTGGCAATCTCGCTATGCGTCAAGTAGTTTTTAATCACCATACCGCTATCATCTGCCTTGCCTTCTTTATCGGCCCATTCCAACAGAAAAGACTTGAGTCTTGATTTCACATCTTTGAAAACGAGATTAGTATAGCGGTTTTCTAAACCTCTGAGTTTCTCCGTCATTTTTCGGGTAAAACCCAAAGCCAGCACAGGGTGCTTCTGCATAATAGCTTCGAACTCATCCAAATTGAAAACACAAATGATCACCTCACTCGAAAGAATCTCTGCAAACTCCTGTGTCTGTCTATAAGATGAGCTTGGCACTTCACCAAATAAGTCTCCACCGAGCACAATACTCTTGATGAGTTCATTGCCGAAACCATCGATCTCACTAATTTTTACTTTACCATTAATTAAGAAATATAGCCTTTTCGATTGCTCATTGGCGAAATAAATGGACTGCCCCTTCTTCATTCTTACGAAACGCGTAATTTCTGATAGGTCATTAATTTGTTCTTTATTCAGTTCTGAAAACAAATCGAAATTTTTCAGATACCAATACTTCATTTCCTTTTGCATAGTCTATAGGTTAAAAATTATCTGTAAAATGGCGATGCCAAGTATAATGGCACCGAGCACTTTGTTATAGTTTTTGGTCAATCTCTTATAAAGAAACTCCCTCTTCCTAGAGGTAATTTCAGCCACGAGATACTGCAAAAGAAAGGCGCCTAAAGCTGCCCCAATGACAAAGGCTGAAACTACCAACCAATGCGATGATGTAAGTATTTGATTTGTTTTGAGGTTGGCTATAATGAACAACCAAAACGGATATAGTTGCGGATTCAAAAGTCCAAAAGTAGCTCCAACCCAAACTTCATTCCCTCGCTTCAATTTTTGATTTGAAGCTTGAGATGAGCTTTTCTGGAACATCAAATAAGTGCCGAATATCAGCAGTACCCCGATTGTCAAAAGTTTCAGAGTGTCTTGAAAGCTCTCGAATCTATCTAACAAATTGGCACTGGCAAATGCCAGTCCACAGTAGAAAAGTTCTGGGAGGCTTCCTCCGAAACCGAATCGTATGGCAGACTTTTTATCCTTGTTTAGCGCTGTGTGAATGGTGCCAAAATTTACCGGCCCGAGCTGAACGCTTCCGGCAAAGCTTATGACTGTAGCCAGCAACAAACTACTGAATACTGCCCAAAGCATTTGGTAAACTTAAGGTTTCATTCTCCCGAACTCTAGGTGCTGGCCTATCGCCAAAATGGTTTTTAATGAGCTTAATCATTTCTAATGCAGACGTCACCTTAGCACCTAACTTTCGATTTTGCTGGCTCACCCTGAACATGATTTTCATACTTTTAGCTGTTTCTCTATAAGCTTTGAACAAATTAAGCTGAGGGTCATAAATATGTGCGGGCTCAGAAGTAACTCCATTCAATTCCATGATCTTAATATTTCTGCCAGCTTGTAAATCTTCAAGCGATGAAACTTTAAGGTCAAACCTACCAAAGTTGAAGCCCACAATTGTAGAAGCTACCTTGTCGAAAACCTCCACCAATTCATCATTAATAAGATGCTGTCCACTTAAGAATTTAGTGCCTTTACAATGATTGCCGATGGGCTGTAAAAGCAAATCCTCGCCATCCTCAATAACGACATCCATTAAGTCACTAAACTTAATTTTCAAACTCTCAAGCTGCAGATGCGCCCTTTCATTCATTTGAATCAATTGCCTCAAGGTATGTTTCCCATTACCTTTTACAGAGAGAAATTCCTTCACAACAATGGAAGAAATTCCGCTTCCATTTCCATCTGGAAACCTGTAATAGAGCACCCCTAATTCGAAGGGTAAATCTAAAAACTCCTGAATTATAAAGTTTTCAGACACATTGGATAAATAGGTTTTCAGCTGACCTAGGTCGTTTACCTTCTCCACTTGGCTACCTCTTTCTCCAACATCAGGTTTAATAATGATAGGATACTTTAAAGCGACTGATTGAAGCTGTTTTTCAACTTCCATCCAATCCGTTGCTGCAGCACAGTAAATGGTTTTAGGCAGATAATCAGGACTGATATTTTTTAAAATCTCAGTTTTAGATTCTCCAAAAACCCCTGAATGCAAAATACCTGGATTAGCAGCAGTGAAATAAGTTAACGATCTAGCTCTAAGTGCCAAATACAACCAGTAGGGTACAAGTGGCAAAAAAAACAACCAAAATGGCCAGTATTCATAGTAGAATACTTTAACCCAAAAAAGTGGCAACCTATTTCTCATTTCCTGAATTGAAAGTTAATCAACGATTCATCAATTTCTAAGTTTCCCGAAATCATGGTCTTAATCAGCAAGAATTAAAGTCTTTTCAATACGATGTCATTCTGCCGTCTACAGAACCGTCATTCACTTGACAATTGGCGTGCCAGCCTCAAATCTAAATCATAACCACTTAACTTTCAGTTATTTATACATATTTAAGGTAGTTTTGAAAAAATATTTTTCCTGATATATCAGGAAAAATATGAAATATCAGGAATAAAGAATTTTAATGGTAGAATTCTTTAATTATTACCTTAGAGCTGTTTTTGAAACAAAATGGTCGAATCAATTAATTATTCACGATATATCAGGAAAATACATGAACAAATTGGTCACGATTGTATGTCTGTATTTGGCAACTATCTCTTTTGCTCAAGCTCAACAAACTGAAAAACAAGACTCAACTCAGCAAGTCATCATTTTTTTAGAAGACAAATCTGAAATTGCCGGTGAGTTAATCTCAGAGGATGAAAGGGAAGTAATCATCCGAAGCGCAAGCCTTGGCCTGCTTACTTTTCAGCGATCTGAAGTCAAACGTATAATTTATTTAGGTCGAAATGGGCGGATTCCTAACCCAAATCCCACAAGGTATTTTATTGGCCAATCTGCCTATACCCATGAAAAAGGTGAAGGCTACTATCAGAATATTTATGGGTTGTTTAATCTGGTGAGCTATGGTGTTACAGATCGATTCAGCTTAATTGGAGGAGTAGAACTGATTTCACTTTTTAGCGGCAATCCAATTGTATTCCTCAATGCAAAATATGGTATTCCTATTGCACCCAAATTGAACGCTGCGGCCTCAGTTTCTTATTTGACTATTGCTGGCTCTCTTGCCGATTTTAGTTTAGGAACAGTCAATGGATTGTTGACCTATGGCTCAGAAGAACACCAAGTGACAGTTGGGACGGGTTATGGCTTTGCTAATGGAGATATAGGAAACAGTGGGATAGTAACGGTTGGCGGTGTAACTCGGCTATCTAAGCGTTTTGCGTTCGTTACAGAGAACTATATTTTAACCTCTGGTGAGGAAGCCATCATTTCAGGAGGTCTTAGATATATTGCCAAGAAACTAACCTTGGACCTCATGTACTTTCAAGGAGGAATACCTGCTATAGACATAGTATTGAAGCTTTAAAAGGCACCTCGTTTGATTCCAAGCTTTTTCATTCGAGATTCTAGGGTAGTTGGCTTCATTCCAAGAATTGAAGCTGCCCCCTTTTCACCACTTACTCTCCATGAAGTTCTTTGAAGGACACTGAGAATATATTTTTTCTCAAAATCTTCTAGTGTTTCTAATTCTGCGGGGTTGGTCTGAACCGTTTTCTTCGGTATCCAATCTGCTAGCTCCAACTTGCTTTCTGGTGAGAGAATAACTGCACGCTCTATCACATTCTCTAATTCCCTTATGTTACCAGGCCAATTATAAGCCTGTAATGCATTGAGATACCTCTTTGGAATATTCGTAATCTTCTTTCCCATCTTGGCAGAAAACTTATCAGTAAAGTGCTTCACCAAAAGCGTTATATCTTCTTTACGCTCCCTTAAGGGGATACTCTGAACAGGAAAAACATTGAGGCGATAATAGAGATCTGCCCTAAATCTTCCTTCTTCTACTTCTTTTTCTAATTGCCTGTTTGTAGCTGCAATAACTCGAACATTGACTTTTAAGGTATGAGAACCGCCAAGCCTTTCAAATTCACCTTCTTGCAATGCCCTCAGTAGTTTAGACTGTAATTCTAGCGGAAGCTCACCTATTTCATCTAGAAATAAGGTGCCTTCATCTGCCAATTCAAAGCGTCCAATTTTCTTGTTAATGGCTCCAGTGAATGCCCCCTTCTCATGGCCAAAAAGCTCACTTTCAATAAGGTTGGCTGGTAGTGTAGCACAATTGACTTTTACCAAAGGTCTATTTCTCCTTGGGCTAATGTTATGTATTGCTCTTGCCAACAATTCCTTTCCCGTACCAGATTCTCCCAGCACTAAAACTGTGGCATCTGTAACTGCTGCTTGTTCAAGGGTAGATAATATTGATTTAAACTTTTCGCTTTGAGTGATGATCTCTTCGAAATTATGCTCCAGCTGAATCTCCTCTTGTAAATAGATATTTTCTGCCTCGAATTTATCTTTGAGGCTCTTCACCTCGTCCATAGCCTCCATGAGCTTCTCGCTAGAAATATTACGTTCAATTTCTGTAGCTGCTCTGTCCGAGAAAATTTTAAGTATCTCCTGTTCTTCAGGCGACATCTCTAAAGCCTCTTGATTGAATAAACCAATGTGGCCAATAACTTCTCCCTGACGGTTAATGATCGGAACGCCAAAATAACCTTCAATTCCGGCCTCTCTTTCATAAGTGTTTTGGGTGCCTTGACTGATAAGTAGTGACTCTGAGGTTTTCATTATTACTCCACAAGGAGTGCCCTCCACATTATATTCTACATTTTCACGAAAATCGTTTTCACGAAAATAGGCTAGCGTTCTAAGACGAGATTTTGCCAAATCAGCACACTCAGTTACAATAACCATGTAAACATTCAGCGCTTTTGAAATTCTCTCAACTAAGGTTTTAAAAAAATCGGTACCCAAAGTAGCTGCTGTTGCTTCTGACACTGACTTCAAAAGTCGCTCTTGACGTTTCCTTTGAGAAATATCAAGGATGAAACTTACATTGTAAGCCTTCCCTTCAAATTCGATATGGTTGACGAATATTTCTACAGGAAATTCAGAACCGTCTTTTTTAAAATGACTTGATTCGAAATGAAGGCTCTGCGTTTTTTTAGATTCCTCCCAGACTTGAGCATACCTTGTTTTGTCGAAGTTGGGGTTGATCTGAAGAATATTAATTTTCTCAAATTCATCAGATGTGTATCCATACTGGTCTATTGCAGTATTATTCGCAAAATGAATTTGCCCTTGTTCATCCATCCAAAGAATAGAAGCTAATGCTCTTTCAACAGTGAATTGGGCAAGCTGAGGATGTTTTGCGATAGTTCTACTCTTTATCATTTCCCGATATTTCGTGGATAATTTATCGAAATTTTAAAGAATTGACACTGAATTGTCAGCCAAATGATCTTTCGCCTCAACCAGAAGACCTATCTTCTCCGTTTAGCTCTTTAATAATCGACAGTTATGAACAAGTATTTATTAACCCTGATATCAATTATTTGCTTCACAGCCCTTTCAGTTTCTCAAGATTTACCATACGACAAGAAGCACTATAATGTAGAAAAAAACGGGCTAGCCATTCAGGGCTATGACCCTGTAAGCTATTTCACCAATAAAAAGGCCGAAGAAGGTAAAGCGAGTATCTCATCTAACCAGAATGGAATCGTGTATCATTTTGTGAATGAGTCTAACAAAAAAGCCTTTGAAGCTAACCCTAGTAAATATGAACCACAATATGGTGGCTATTGCGCTTATGCCATGGCAGATGGAGATAAAGTTAAAATCGACCCAAAGACGTTTAAAATTATTGATGACAAACTCTACTTATTCTACAATTTCAAATCTACCAACACTCTAAGCTTGTGGAATGCCAATGAAAAATCCTTATTCCGGAAGGCCGAAAAGGAATGGGCTTTAGTCATAAAGAAATAACTGTCTAAGTCAATTAAGCCCCTTCGATTTAAAATATTATTTTTATCCAATCATTTTTTAGATGGAACTACAAAGAGTCTCAAAAGAAATACTCGATCAGCTCATTTTTATCAGCCATAAATTGGGCGATGAGGGGTTCAGCTTACCCTTAGATGTGCTTTCTGGAAACACCATTGGAAAACATGTGCGCCATATCATTGAGTTTTTCCACCTGATGATGCTAGGAAAAGAATCTGGCTTTGTTAATTATGACCAAAGAAATCACGATAAAGTTATTGAAACCAATAGCCAGTTGGCGATAGAAAAAATGAACGTCCTGAAACAAGAAATTGACTCAGTAACCACAGATTTCACGCTCACTCTTCAGGTCAATTACAGCACTGATAACCAAGGGACCGAGACCCTTAAAAGTTCATACTTTCGTGAGCTTCAATACAACATTGAGCATTCAATTCACCATATGGCTATTATTAAGATTGCCATTAATGCTTGCTTCAAATCAATTCAACTCCCCGAGAATTTTGGCGTTGCCTATTCAACTGTGAGGTATCAAAAAGAAGTTGAATGTGCACAGTAACCTTTCTCCCCAAAGGTAAACTTGACTTTATTTTGACTTCAAACCGAGATGAAGATCCAAGTCGTGCAAGCCATCGATTAGTCTCAAAAGAAATAGCTGAAAAGACCGTTTACTACCCCCAAGACCCAAAAGCAGGCGGAACTTGGTTTGCTAGTGATAAGTCTGATTTTACGCTTTGTCTATTGAATGGTGGTTTCGAAAAGCATAAGCATGAGCCACCTTACCGTTTGAGTAGGGGAATTTTGCTCCTTGACTTTTTCAAAACCGGAAATCTAACTGAATTTATTTCATCTTATTGGTTTGAAGGAATTGAGCCCTTTACTCTCATAGTGGTAGAACATCGGGTGACTGGCCTAGCACTTCATCAACTGGTTTGGGATGAAAAAGAACTAAACCACCAAGTCCTCAATCAGGAGGAGTCTTACATTTGGTCTTCTTCCACACTTTACCCTCAGCCTGTGCGGAATGAAAGAAAGGCTTGGTTTGAAGAATGGCTTACTGACCGACCAAGTTTTGAACAATCAGACATTCTGGAGTTTCATCAGTTTGGAGGAAAAGGAGATGCTTGGAATGATTTTGTAATGAACAGAGAAGATAAAGTAAAAACTGTAAGTGTTACATCAATAGATAAGTCTGAAACTGACTTCAACTTCGAGCACAAAAGCCTGGTATAAAAAATGGCCTTGTTTCACAACAAAGCCATTTTTCTAATTCAATATTTCTGAAAAGCTTATCCCAAATCGAATTTTATCCCTTGAGCTAGAGGCAATTTATCAGTATAGTTAATCGTGTTGGTTTGTCTTCGCATGTAAGCCTTCCAAGCGTCAGAGCCGGATTCTCGACCTCCACCGGTTTCTTTTTCACCGCCAAAAGCTCCACCAATCTCAGCTCCAGAAGTTCCAATGTTCACATTGGCAATTCCGCAGTCAGATCCTGTTGCTGACAAGAAGGTATATGCCTCCTGAACATTGTTCGTCATAATAGCAGAAGAGAGGCCTTGCTTAACTCCGTTCTGAATAGCTAAGGCGTCATGCACATTCCCTGAGTACTTCAATAAATAAAGGATTGGAGCGAAAGTCTCTTCTTGCACCGTGTTATAACTATTGTCTGCTTCAACAATGCAAGGCTTCACATAACAGCCGCTTTCGTAGCCTTCTCCTTCTAGCACCCCACCTTCTACAATTACTTTTCCACCTTCTTTTTGAACAGATTCGATGGCGTTTAGATAATTATTGACCGCATCTTTATCGATGAGCGGCCCCACATGATTAGACTCATCTAGCGGATTGCCAATTCTCAATTGCTGATAGGCATTCACCAAGGCTTCTTTTACTTGATTATATTTTGATTCGTGTACAATTAATCTTCTGGTAGAAGTACATCTCTGTCCAGCAGTTCCTACTGCTCCAAATACACTACCAATGATTGTCATTTTAAGGTCCGCTTCTGGAGAAACGATGATGGCATTATTACCGCCTAGCTCAAGTATTGATTTGCCTAGTCTAGATGCAACGGCCTGGCCTACAATTTTGCCCATTCTAATTGAACCAGTAGCAGAAATTAACGGAACTCGCTGATCATTTGTGAGCATCTCGCCCACTTTATAATCGCCATTGATCATACATGAAATACCTTCTGGCATACCATTTTCTTTAAGTACTTCAGTGATTATATTCTGACAAGCCACTCCACAAAGAGGTGTCTTTTCAGAAGGTTTCCAAATACAAACATCTCCACATGCCCATGCTAATGCGGTATTCCAAGCCCAAACGGCAACTGGAAAATTGAAGGCAGAAATAATTCCAACAGGACCTAGTGAATGCCATTGCTCTTGCATGTGGTGTCCAGGTCTTTCAGACTTAATAGTAAGCCCATGTAACTGTCGGGAAAGACCAACGGCAAAATCGCAGATATCGATCATTTCTTGTACTTCCCCTAAGCCCTCTTGATAAGACTTACCCATTTCGTAAGAAACAAGCTTTCCGAGGTCGGCTTTATATGCTCTTAGCTTGTCGCCAAACTGACGCACTATTTCACCTCTTGCTGGAGCAGTAACATCGCGCCAAAGTAAGAAAGCCTTCTGGGCGGTTTCTACCACTTGTTCATATTCTGCGACTGTGGTTATGGTTACAGAACCAATATATGCTCCGTTTACGGGTGAATAAGACTTTAATTCGGCACCATCTCCTGTGCTTTTTGAACCGGTAGATGTACCGCTATTTTGGGTTTTTAATCCAAGGTTTTTGAGTGCTTCCTCAATACCAAAATTCTCCATTTCTATTTCCTTTGATTAGTTCTCACTTCAACGTTACAAGTATTTTTAGAGGCCTCCAAAAAAACATAGACCCGAATTGCTAGCAACAAAAAAGCCTCCTAAGGGAGGCTTTTCAATAATTATAAAAATTACCAATTAATTCTGAAATACTCTTTTTCTCCATCAGGGTACTTACCCATTACGTAGAAGTCTCTTGTTTTGGAGTCTAGTAAGCCTTGAAATTCCTCTAGATTGGCAATGTCCTTATCACCCACTTTGGTAATCACAAAGCCTTCTTTAATTCCTGCCTCTTCCCAAGCACCTTCGCCCATTTCAATGAGCTGTACACCGCCATCTATTCTCAAACGACTTTTAATGCTAGCATTTATATCAACAAAAGTTGCTCCTTCTATTTTATAGTTAAGCGTAACTTCTTCAGGTGCAATAACCATCAACTCATCTTTTTTCCTGAGGGTTAGTTTTGTCTCTTTTACCTTACCGCTTCTTTTGTACTTGACCAAAATTTCATCGCCTGGTCTTTTTCTAGCTACAAATTCCTGTAACTCGCTCGTGGTTCTTACATCACGAGAATCAATCCCTACAATTACATCTTCTACTTTAATTCCTGCGCTCTCTGCAGCTCCACCTACACTCACGCCACTTACAAGTACACCAGAAAGTTCATTGGTAAACCTACCGTCTGCATCGGTAATTTGAACACCTAATAAGCCTCTTTGAACTTCTCCAAACTCAAGTAGATCGTCCATTACCTTTTTCACCAATATGCCCGGCACAGCAAATGAGTAACCATTAAAGCTACCAGTGTTCGTTGCTATGGCGGTGTTAATTCCGATAAGTTCACCATCCAAATTGACCAAAGCACCACCACTATTACCTCTATTCACAACCGCATCGGTTTGAATAAAAGATTCAATGCCGTAGTTATTTCTTTGCCCGCTCTGTATCAAATTGATATTTCTTGCCTTTGCACTTACAATTCCAGCAGTTACTGTATTATTCAAATCAAATGGATTGCCAACCGCCAAAACCCATTCTCCGATTTCCACCTGATCTGAATTACCGAATTGAACGTGCTGCAAATTGGAAACGTCAATCTTGATCAATGCCAAATCAGTATCTGGATCAGTTCCGATCAACTCGGCCTCAACTCTTCTGTTATCATCTAATCTCACTTCAAGTTCATCAGCATCTTCCACCACATGATAGTTAGTGGCTATATAACCATCTGATGAAATGATTACACCAGAACCTGTAGACTGTCTAGCCCTTCTATCTCTGCCAAATAGCTTCGCAAATGAGCCTGTATTTCTAGAAGGCCGAGATGTATTAGTAATATGTACCACAGCCGGAACAGCTGCCCTAGATGCTTTAATAAAATTGATTCCCTCAGGAACAATATAGTCCTTTCGGTTAGGGTCAATCTCTCCAAATGAAGCAGAAACTGCAGTAGTCTGCCCCAAACCATTTTCACCATTAGCATCGGTAGAATTTAAAAGACTCACACCTAGCAACACAATAAGGCCTCCTAAAAGTGAGGAAGCCAATAAACCCAAAAAGAACTGTCTTTTAGAAATCATAAATATCTCATTGATCTGTGACCTGTAAACGGTAATAAAAAACTGTGTGTTTGAATTTATTGAAAATAAAGCACTTCTTAACCTCATTTAACAATAGGAATAAAAAAAGGCCACCATTTCTGGCGGCCTCTCATCAACCTCAACAACACAAACCTACTTCACACTAATCTTACTAGTCAACTTCTTAGTCTCATCTTTTGGAATAAATAGGCTCAAAATACCATTCTCATAGCTTGCCTCAATTTTGTCACTCTGGATACTCTCTGGTAATTGGAAGGATTTTTTGAACGAACCATATTCTGTTTGAATAGAGTAAAAATTCTTATCCTTTTCCTTCTTCTCAAACTTTCTCTCCCCACTGATAGTCAAAAGGCCTTCATTTAATTCCACATTGAAATCCTTTTTGTCAAACCCTGGAACAGCTAACTGAATTTCAAATTGCTTATCAGTTTCAGCAATATCAGTTCTTGGATTAAAGGTGGTTCCTTTGTTTTCTAATGATTCATTCAAGAATCTGTCGAAAAACTTGTCCATTGTATTTGGAACATACCAGTCTGAGTTTCTTTTAATCATGTTCATATCTTTTGTCTTTTTTGTTTTTTCAATCATTTGATAGCCTTCAATGTGAAAATTGTACCAAGTCAAAAAACATCAACTTTTCAAGTCATTATGGCCGAATTATTAAAAGAAACCAAAACTATCAAGCCAAAATGGCAGTGTTTAGTAAAAAAAGCCTCTATGAGATCACCAACCAATTCTATATTTTAGGAGATTCAAATCAACCCATGTCACTAGATAGAAAGCATCTCCTGAAAGCCCTAGGTCCGGGCATCCTGTTTGCAAGCACCTGTATTGGCGTATCCCATTTAGTTCAGTCTACCAGGGCTGGAGCAGATTATGGATTTCAGCTTTTAATCTTTATCGTACTGGCGAACCTTTTTAAATACCCTTTTTTTGAATTTGGAAGTCGCTATGCAGGAGCTACAAGAAAAAGCATCCTTGAGGGCTATCAGAAAGAAGGGAAATGGGTGTTATGGGTTTATTTCTTGCTCAGCCTTGCCTCCATGTTTACTGTAACCGCTGCAGTTACCTTCGTAACTGCTGGTATGTTAAATAACCTAATGGGCTGGAGCTTTGACCCAGCTTGGGTCTCAGGCTTTCTATTGGCGTTTTGTACAATCATTTTGGCTTTTGGAAAATACAGCGTGCTCGATAGTCTTCTCAAGATTGTAGGAGCGGTTTTATTGATTTCGACACTCACCGCTTTTTTTGGTGTATTAGGCAAAGGACAAATCACACCAGTTGCCGACTTTGTACCAAAAGAACTGATGGAGCGAGAAGGAATAATATTTCTTATAGCCCTAATGGGTTGGATGCCTACCGCGGTTGATCTTTCTACTTGGAATAGCCTCTGGGCTGTAGAAAGAATGAAGCAAACTGGTTATCAGTCTAAAATGAGAGAGGTGCTCTTCGACTTTAATTTCGGTTATATCATCACTGGAGTTTTGGCTTTATGCTTTTTAACCCTCGGAGCCTTTGTGATGTATGGTTCTGGAACAGAGCTTTCAAGTAATAGTACAGTGTTTTCAGATCAGGTAGTGAAGCTTTATACCAATGCTTTAGGTAGCTGGGCTTACCTCATTATTGCTATTGCAGCCTTCTCAGCTATGTTTAGCACTACCATAACAGTGGTAGACGGCTTTGGCAGAGCCATGGGTGAAACCATAAGATTACTATTCTTTAAAACCACTGGCATTAGAACGCTCTACACTATAATGATGATTATTGTAGCGACTATTTCCTTTATTTTCATATTGCTGCTTTCGGCCAACCTTAAAGACTTGGTCGACTTAGCTACCACGCTATCCTTCGTTATTGCCCCAGTATTTGCTTACATCAACTACAAGGTGATCATGTCCGATCAAATCAGTGAGGAGCATAAGCCCAAGAGGTGGCTCAAATGGCTGGCTATCTCAGGCCTAGTTTTCCTTACTCTTTTCGCTATTATTTATCTAATCGTCTATTTCGGATTGATTTCAATCTGATTTTTTAGAAAATCTCCCGAAAGCTTTTGGTTTATATTTTCGCATCTGCTAATATTGCAGACCAATTCGCAGAACGGGCGGAGTGATAACCAGAAATTCCTCCTTAGCTCAGCTGGTTAGAGCATCTGACTGTTAATCAGAGGGTCCT
>CAYGKL010000049.1:0-22901 GCA_964350505.1 uncultured Roseivirgaceae bacterium
GCAGAAGGTTACACTGATTATCCCAAGGCTAAATAGAAATGTTATTGAGTCGTCCGACCACTTTGAGTGGTTGGACGACTATCTATTTCGATGGCCTCAAACAATAAAGCTCTTAACTTCTCAAAGTTTATTTCAGAAGCATTTTTAAACGTTTTGGTACGAACATATTTTCTTTTTCCAGCATCCAAGTAGCCGTCATGAGAAAGTAAATGACCTTGGGTGAAGCCAAATTGAACACCTTCAAATTTTCCGCCCCAAGGCACAGAACCCGGCCATATAAAGCAGATGTTTCTCTTCAGTTTGAAGAAGGGAACATTATAAGAGAGCTTTTCTTTAATCTCTGGTAGACATTCATAAACTAGACTCCTCAACACTTTAACCAATTTCAATTCGTCTTCTGGAAGAAATTCGAAAAGATCATCTAAGTCTTGAAAGTCGATGGGCTGGAATCGGTTCATTAGGTGTTCGCATCATAAGCTTTCTGCAACCAACCTTGAATCCCTTCCAATTCGACCGCTGATCCAACCTTAATTCTGTGGGAGACCATGCTATTCCAACTGCCGGCTGATTCAACAATGCCTTCGGGCGCAACATCTTTCATATTGAGTCCAATATCCACCCTAGTTTTTGTGCTAGGTTGCAAAAGCGCAAACTGCTTCTTAGGAGTTCTCAGGCTGATATAGGTTTTTTTGTAAGCAAATTCCACTTCACCTTGAATGGACTGAAACATTGCTTTCGCCTTTAAGAAGATATCAGCAATATCTTCTTTGCCGCTCAAGAGTTCCTTATCTAGGCTGTCTTCAGAATCAGTTTTGGGCGCCATTAACTCAGGCTTTAGATATAGCTGCGAAATAGTATTCGCGAAGCCATGAGATACCCCATGTTCACCTTTGAGCAATTTCATAATGTCACCATGCTTTTGTAGATCGGTTTTGGCCAATAATTGATGCCAATCTTCTAGGGATTTGCCTGTTTTCTCTGGCATATTGCCGATCATGGTCTGGAGCATTTCTTCGGGTGTTGCCATGTTTTTGAGTTTTTGGTTATTCTACAATTTACTAAAGCTCACTAAATGTCTCATTAAGCGGCCAGAATTTTAATTATCTTTCTGATGTGAAAGTGCCTTATCTTGATTTAAAAGCGGTTCATGAGCCATTAGAAGAGGAGTTGACCAGAATATTCTTTCAGGTAATGGACGAATCATATTTTGTCTACGGTCGGCAGGTGTCTGAATTTGAAAATGCCTTTGCCCATAAGCTTGGCGTTAACCACTGTCTGGCGGTTGGCAACTGCACCGATGCACTTCACATAGTTTTGAAAAGCTTAGGAATAGGGCCAGGTGACGAAGTGATTGTTCCAGCCATGACTTGGATTACAGATGCGGAAGTTGTCAGTAATTTGGGCGCTAGGCCTGTCTTTGTCGATGTTCATCCGCAATCCTTTACTCTCGACCCATCCAAAATTAAGGATAGCCTCACCGCTAAAACTAAAGCGATCATTCCAGTACACCTGTATGGGCAAATGGCTGATATGAAAGCAATCATGGCCATTGCCAAAACCCATCATCTAAAAGTGATTGAAGATTGTGCTCAATCTCACTTCGCTTCACAAAATGGGACTTATGCTGGGAGCTTTGGTGATGCAGCTGTTTTTAGTTTTTACCCTACCAAAAATCTTGGCGCTTTGGGAGATGCCGGAGCAATTGTAACAAACGACAAAAGTCTCCACCAATATTGTAGAAAACTGGCCAACCATGGAGCTGCCGATAAGCACAGTCATGTATTTCCTGGAATAAACAGCCGGATGGATACCCTTCAAGCAGCAGTGCTGCTATTAAAACTCAGCCATATAGATACTTGGAATGAAGAGAGACGCGAACTAGCTAAAAATTACAGTGATGCTTTGGCGGCTATTTCAGGATTAGAAATACCAGAAATTATGGAAGTCAACAGGCATGTTTTTCATGTTTATAATGTGCTTTGTAATAGAAGAGATCAGCTTAAGGACTTCTTAAAAGAGCAAGGCATTCAAACCCAAATTCACTATCCTAAAGCTTTGCCATTTACAAAGGCTTATGAAGCTTTAGGTGCTCAAGCTGCTGACTTTCCTGTGGCATGTCAGATGCAAGGAGAAGGTCTTTCTTTACCTATTTATCCAGGTATGGAAGAAGATCAGCAGGCATATGTGATCCAAAAGGTAAAAGAATTCTATAGAGCATAACTTTTGCGAACTCAGCGATGGTTAAACGCCAAGTTCGCTAATTCATTACAGGTCATACATTACGCTGAACAACCAGTAGCGCTTCTGAATAAAGTATTCGAAAGTGCTAATTAAACTATCGGAGAAAGAGTCTCTTCTAATTCCAGTTGTGTTCAAAAGATTCATGCCTTCCACTTTGAACTCCCAGGCAGAACCCTCTTTTCTGTACCTCAATTCAGCATCGAGCAGATCGAAAGTTTGATTAGGATTGGTCTGAGATACATAATTATTGTACTCATAGTCAACGTCCAATGTAAAGCCTTTTAAGAAACTGATTTCTAAACTTGCTGAAGGCTGATGGTTCTCAAATTTATTCGTGGTGTTTCTCGCTTGGTAATTGTTTAACGACAATGTGTAACCAAGGTCTAAGTATAACTTCTTGAAAAGTGTTGTTGAGATCGATGTTTTGTAAGACTGGTTAAAGTTTACATTTTCGTTAGGTGTATCGCTAATGATGTTATTGCTCACACTTCTGCTCCAGTTACCACCAATGGCTATTCTGAAATCATCAAAACGCTTATCCATATTCGCATAGCCAGACATCACCTCATTAGCTGTATTTATATTGATAGGAGAGTTTACCCTTTCACGGTTATTGAATTCGATAATATTGGTTACATCTTCGAGTCTTTTGGAGTAGTTCAGACCGCCATAGACATTGAAGAAGTTGTACATATTAAAATTGGAGTAATTTAATTGTGCGCTATTGTAAAGGCTATTTTGCAAGTTCTCATTCCCTTGATAGAGAGAGTTGTAACCTCTAACAATAAGTCCTTCAGCATAATTCTGAATGTCGGTAAATTCTGCCGACACATTGTAGTTTAAACTCAACGAGTGCGATCTTCTGAAGGAATATTTAGCACTTAGTGCAGGCAGGAGCATTGTCTTGTCGAAACCAGCTTCTGCATTATTCTGATCAGCATTTATTCTAAAGTGATGCAAATTAAGAGAAGGTGTAAGAACCAGCTTAGAGAGTTTTGTCTTGAACAGAACACTCGCATAATAATCTTCAAAAGTATAATCAACCAAGTTTACTAATTCGGCCTGATCGAAGCTGTTTAAGCTGCCATCAGATAGCTGCTGAAACATGCTTGAAGTAAGTCTTTGACTAGAAAAAGTGTTTCCAATTTTAAAATTAACATGGTTAGTCTTATTCAAAATTCTATAATAATTAAATGCAGCTTCTTGCCTATTCGTAATTACCTCACGCAATTGGGTTAAGTCAAAAGGGCTGTTGCCTGTCATTGGAATAATGGAGGCAAACGGCTGACCTGAATTGATCATGTTGTAGGTAGGGTCTTGAGTTTGGTATTGATATGAGCCTTCAAATGAAAAAATGTTTCTGTCGTTTTGAGCCCAAAAGGCTCTCAGCTGCTGCTCAATGGCATAAGGTCTTTGTGTAGTTGTACCAGAAATATCATTCGATTGATTTGAGAAAGTGGAGTTCTGTGCATCAATATTTTGAATATCGGCAATCCTTCCAAAACTGTTATAGTCTATTTGTAAACTTGGATTAGGGATATACTTTACGCCTAATTTAAAAAGCCCAGAAGAACTCTGAACTCTTTGTTCAGAGGTCAGAAGTTCTCGATTGTCTCCTGGCTGAAGTACATAGGTTCTCTGAGAAATTGAACCCATTGTGTTATCGACTTTTGAGCCGATAGCAAAGCCTGAAATTTGCCATTGGTTTGTAGGTGTGAAATTATAGTTCAATGCTGCTAATTCGTTTTTTAGACTCTGAGCATTGTTCCTCTCTGCCATAGGAATGCCCGATTGTCCAGAGTTAATCTGAAGCGAAGACCCTGCCGACCTTGAAAAGCCACCAATGCCTCCAGAAAACCTGAAATAATCGCTCATGCTAAATGCAGCTTTACCAATATTATTGGCATCAGCGATTAGGTTGATGTTCGTTTTGGCATTATAGAAGAAACTGTTGATGTGACCGAGGTATCTTTCCTCAGGGCCTGCACCAGCTCTAATATCTCCAAATACTATGTTCTTCTTATCTTCTTTGAGTTGTATGTTTAATGCGATTTGCTCACTGTTGTTTACTCCATTCAGTGGGCTTATGTCATTGAAGTTTTGTAACACTTGAACTTTATCCACTACATTAGCGGGTAAGTTCTTAGTCGCTAACTTTGTGTCTCCTTCAAAGAATTCTTTACCATCTACTAAGACCTTATTAACGGACTGGCCTTGAATGGTAACCCCTCCATCTGCATCAACTTCGAAGCCAGGTAAATCTTTGAGTACATCTTCTAGTTTTCGCTCATTCCCTTGAGTGAAAACTTCTGCCTTGTAGGTTATTGTATCACCTTGAATGAGAACTGGCATTTCACTGACCACTTCCACATCTCCTAATTGTTGTGCGTCTGTTTTGAGTACAATTCCGTATGGAATTTCATTACTTTCTGTGGCCTTAAAAACCTTTTCAAAGGGTAGGAAACCAATAAAACTAACTTTTATATTGTAAACCTTATCCTTTTCCAAGGATAGCCTAAACTGACCTTGCTGGTTAGTTACTGTAAAACCAGCCATGGTATTCTTAATTGTATCTATGGCAAGTACATTAGCGAATTCTAACGGAATACCGAGGCTGTCCCTGACCTCGCCACTAAAAGAAACTTTTTGTTGAGCACTCACCTTGGTGACCAAAGCCAAAGCAAGAAATGATAGAATTATAAATCTTCTCATGATATTTTGAGTTTCTGACCTTCGACTTATTGATTACCGCCTATTTTTATTTGCATTTCGCCTTTTCCAGTACTGAATTTTCCGCTCATCTCTGCTATTTTCGCTTCGGTTTCAGCTTTTAATTCAGCTCGGGTTACTTTTTTGCCTTTGCTTGGTCTTTTGATTTTGACGCCATCTTCTGGGTTTAATACTACTTTGGTACAGATGAATGTTGTTGTGCCATTATTTACTTCCATGATTAAACCGGGCAGGCCCCAGTAGTTTTCTGGCCCTTGAGAAACAGGTATTTGAGGGCTGTACCAAGCTTCTACTCGAATGGTGTCCATTTTTACGACTGGTTTGTCATTGTCATCTGATTTTTCCTCTTCTGAACTGCTGGTAAAAGAGAGAGATCGACTCTCGCGAACAGTTGTGTAGATGGCTTTTTGTGCCATATAGTTTCCTATTTGCTTGGTTTCATTGGTGATCTCCCATTCTCGAGGCTCTAATTCGTCCTTCACCAAGAAAGGTTTACTGAAAACTTCTGTTTCTTGCAGGTAAAGATTTTCGGCAGTGTTTTTATAAGTAACACCGTTACCTCCCGAAGATACAGTCATTACCATCATACCATTTGAAGCTGCACTAGGCCCACCGTCAAGGCTTTCAACTTCTTTCCATAGCGACTCAGTAAGATTGAATTTCAATTCATATTCTTTCTGGAATTGTTTTTTCATCTTTTCCTTAATCTGCTCTTCCATGGCAGGTGTGGCGCCTTCCATTTTAATTTTAAAGCCATTCATTTTTCTAGAAGACTGATAAGTAGCAATGCCTTGAAAAGTTTGGGCGCTAATGGAGATAGCACCAGCGACCATAATGCCTAAGATTAAAATAACTTGTCTTTTGATATTTTTCATTTTGAGTGATTTTTGTACCCTACAAATGAAAAAGGAATAGACAAAACACTGAGTTAACCAGTGTTAACGTGTGTTAAGCACCTCATCACTCCTTATAGAACTGCGTATATTTGTTTTGTGAATGCTCTGAAATTCAAGCGAATAATATATCTCATTGCGGTTACCGCA
This sequence comes from uncultured Roseivirgaceae bacterium, assembly GCA_964350505.1. GTDB lineage: Bacteria > Bacteroidota > Bacteroidia > Cytophagales > Cyclobacteriaceae > Roseivirga. The sequence goes on from CAYGKL010000049.1 coordinate 6,015, forward strand.
ATGATAACTATCGGTGCACAGGTGTACAGAAATGTTCAGAACTATGAACTCAATAAGCAGCGCTTTATCAGTGATGTACAACAGACGCTGGACCTGAGCTTGGAGGCCTATTACGCTGATTTAGTCAAGGAGGACATTGTTATTTTCGAAAGTAGTAGGCAAGGAGATACAAATGGATCTCAGCAAATGCCTGTTTTAAAAGGGGTGTGGTCTATCTCAGATTCTGCAAGTGATATAAATATGTCATTGAATGAATATTTAAAAAAGAGACCGAAAATCAGAGATTCAGTATTTGGTACATCTAGTTCCCAAATAGACACTGTGCTTACAGGTATTGAGCCTTCTATGATTTCTAGAATAACCCTCAATAATTCTTTGACTGGTATTTCTGCAGATACAGTCGTTTCGCGAAATATTAAGATAGATTTTACTGATTCACTTCATAGAATAAAAGGTTTCGCTCAAAAGCTGGCCATTTCACTGGTTCAAAACAGTCTTGATTTCGATGAGCTTTCTGGTTATGTGAATGATGAGATGGCTAGGAAAGGCATTAAGGTGAATTATGTTTTGGTTCAATATTCGAGTAGGCCAAACCTCAGTTTTAGCAAATTGGGAAGTAATACTCCGGTTTTTCTAGAGAAGTCTTTTAACGATACTATATTTTCTAATCATCAAGACACTCCTGATGATTTTCCTTTAGAAACGTTTTCAAAATCCACTTACCTCTCCAATAATCAAAAGCTGGCTATTCGGTTCGAAAATGCTTCGCTTGATATTCTTAAACGTGGTGGAGTAGATCTGTTGATCTCGCTATTAATCACCTGTGCGGTGATTGGTTCTTTATTGTATTTGTATCGAGTTATTTCGGAACAAAAAGCATTGGCAGAGATTAAAAACGATCTGATTAGCAACATTACCCACGAATTCAAAACACCGATTGCTACAATTTCTACAGCATTGGAGGGGATTATGAACTTTAACCAAGCCAATGATCCTGCTAAAACGACCAAATATCTAGATATCTCTAAAGGGCAATTAAAAAAATTGAATGGCATGGTGGAAAAACTCCTCGAAACAGCTTCGCTCGACTCGGATGAGTTGGAAATAGCAAAAGAGGAAGTAGAGGTTGTGGTATTTACTCGCCAATTGTTTGAACGCTTTCACTTGATAAAAGGGGAGAAGAAATTGGCATTTGAAACAGACTTAACGGAGCAATGGCTAAAGGTCGACCCTTTCCATATGGAGAATGCCATTGCTAACCTGTTAGACAATGCCATTAAATATGGTGGGGATGAAATTTTACTGAAACTATCCAAAATTAACTCTACAGTAGTTTGGTCGGTAGCAGATAATGGTGGAAACATCAATAAGCAGGAACAATTGAGAATATTTGATAAGTTTTACCGCATACCAACTGGTAATGTCCATAATGTGAAAGGCTTTGGTATTGGACTTTATTATACCAAAACCTTGGTGGAAAAGCACGGTGGTAAAATTGATCTTAAAGTATCTCCTAACTCAACTATTTTCTCCATATCGATAGATGGCAAAGCATAAAATACTTTTAGCTGAAGATGAAATAGCCCTAGGGACAATCGTAAAAGAGAGCTTGGAAACTCGTGGTTATGAAGTCCTTTTTTGCGCAGATGGTGAAGAGGCCAAGCAGAAATACGAACAATTAAAACCAGAGCTTTTGGTCTTGGATGTGATGATGCCGAAAAAGGATGGCTTTACACTCGTGAAAGAAATACGCAAAAAGGATGAGCGCATTCCAATCATATTCTTAACCGCTAAAAGCAGAACAGAAGACGTAGTTGAAGGCTTTGGCTATGGGGCTAATGATTACCTGAAAAAGCCATTTTCAATGGAAGAATTAATTGTTAGAATTCAGGCGTTGTTAGATAAGAAGGTGGGTAAGCAACCATCTGAAGATGTAAACATCGGTAATTACAAATTCAATTTTTCTAAACAAACATTGACCATTGAGGGCATGGAGGAGCAGCTTACTCACAGAGAAGCACAGTTACTTCAAGAGCTTTTTATTCACAAGAATGAGCTCACTGAAAGAACACTCATCCTCAATACCCTCTGGGGAAGTGATGACTTTTTCAATGCCAGGAGTATGGATGTTTTCATTACCAAGCTAAGGAAGAAACTCGCCAAAGATGAAAAGATTCAGATATTGAATGTACGAGGCTACGGATATAAGCTAGTCTGCTGAATATTCCTCACATAAGCCTTTAGTGAGGTTAAAGAATAAAAACCCCTTTTGTCAATCACAGCCTTATTAATTGTTCGGATATTTTTACATTGGCTGTATCTAGATGACTCAGAGAAAGCGACATATATCTTCCTTACTGCTGATTTTCTGCTTTATTGCACCAATAGGCTTTACCTATGGAGTCTTGAAGTTGAAGCAATGGCAGGTGAGAGAAGAAATTGAGCAGCAAATACTAAAGGGTATCGATAAAGGAGAATTGATGACCTTTACCTTCTCAAAATCTGAAGCCGCTGAATTAGAATGGGAGCACGATCGTGAATTTGAATTCAATGGCCAAAGCTATGACGTGGTTCATCAAGAAGATAATGGTGACAGCATAACCTACCATGTTTGGTGGGATAAAATAGAATCTAGAATTAAGAGTCAACTTGCTGAACTAGTATCAATTGCGCTCAATCAAGATGAGCAACAGAAGCAAAATCAGAATCAGCTAGAAAGGTTTCTCAAAGGCCTGTATCACGCTGATAATACTTTCCAAGAGCCGATATCTGGCGATTTCCAAGAGGTCATTTTCAAAGCCTTTGAAAATGATTATCGTTCACTTCAGTGGTCACCACCAGTTCCTCCGCCCATATCTTAGCAAACATTCTTGCGCCTATTTTTTGCGCCATTTCTGATCGAGATGGAGTAGAACGCACATATGCCGTAATGGCAAATATGTTTAATAAGAAATTTTCTAGAATGAATAAGATACTATTTCTGTGCTTGTTCGGCATAATTTCACTGATGTCGCACGCACAGGTAATTACTATAATTGACAAAGAAAGCAATGAGCCTTTGGAACTGGCTATGATAATTGGTGAATCTGATAAAGTGCTTATCACCACCAATTCTAAAGGACAGGCCAATGTCTCTGCTCTGGGTAGATCTGAATCTATCGAAATTAGAATGGTGGGTTATGTGCCAGTAACCTTGAGCTACACAGAGCTTGAGTCCATAGCGTTTTTAGTGGCATTGGAGCCAACTAGCATTTCACTAGATCAATATGTGGTTTCGGCAACAAGATGGAGTCAATCGACAGCAGAAGTCCCACAAAAGGTAATCTCCATCACACCAAGAGAGGTTGCTTTTCAGAATCCTCAAACTGCAGCAGATTTGTTGTCTGTATCTGGGCAAATTTATGTCCAGAAGAGTCAGCAAGGAGGCGGGAGCCCTATGATTAGAGGCTTTGCAACCAATCGCTTGCTCTATACTGTAGATGGGGTTCGAATGAATACGGCCATTTTCCGTGGAGGCAATGTTCAGAACGTTATTTCATTAGATCCATTTGCCATTGAGAATACAGAAGTATTTTTTGGCCCGGGTTCTGTGATTTATGGAAGTGACGCTATAGGGGGCGTAATGAGTTTTCAGACCTTGACTCCTCAACTTTCTTTAAGCGACAAGATGACCGTTTCTGGGAATATGACAGGTAGATATGCTTCAGCCAATAATGAGATGACAGGCCATATCGATTTTAACATTGGGCTGAAGAGATGGGCTTTTGTAACGAGTATAAGTGGCAATGATTTCGATGATTTAAGACAAGGGAGTAATGGCCCAGATGATTACTTAAAGACTTATGATGTGGTTAGAGTAGGTTCTGAAGATGTGGTAATTCCAAATGAAGATCCTAGAGTTCAAACACCCAGTGCTTATGGACAATATAACATCACTCAAAAGGTGAGATTTAAACCGAATGACACTTGGGATTTTCAGTATGGATTTCACTATTCGGAAACTTCTAGTTACGGCAGGTACGACAGAAACCTAAGAACTAGAAATGGCACGGCCAGATATGCAGAATGGAGTTATGGTCCGCAAATATGGATGATGAATAATCTGAATATTTTTAATACTCAAAAAACAGCATTGTATGATGGTTTAACTATTAGGTTGGCTCAGCAACATTTTGAAGAGAGTAGGAGAGATAGAACACTAAATAGGTCGGGCAGAAGTGTGCGGGTTGAGGAGGTTGAAGCTTACTCTGTGGGTATTGACTTTAACAAAACAGTCAGTCCAAAAAGTAAACTTTTCTATGGCATAGAGTGGGTTTTGAATGATGTGACGTCAACAGGGATTGATCAAGATGTTGATTCGGGAACAGAACAACCCGGGCCTTCAAGGTATCCTCAATCCAATTGGTCCTCGTATGCAGCTTACATTACACAAGAGTACAAAGCTTCCGAGCAATTGACTTTGCAAGCTGGTTTGAGATATAATCAATTTGTGCTTGAGGCTACATTCGATACTAGTTTCTACCCATTTCCATTTACAACAGCACAGATTAATGAGGGGGCTGTAACAGGTAGTATTGGCGCAGTTTACAGGCCTTCTTCCAGTTGGGTGTTCAACGCGAATGCTGGTACTGGTTTCCGCTCTCCGAATGTCGATGATGTCGGTAAAATATTTGATTCTGAGCCCGGTTCAGTAGTGGTTCCAAACCCAGACTTGCAAGCTGAAACAGCCTATAATGTGGATTTCGGAATTGCTAAAGTCTTTTCGGATGTATTGAAGATTGATTTTACAGCCTTCTATACTTTTCTTGATAATGCCATGGTACGCAGAGATTACACCTTGAATGGTATGGATGAGATTGTTTATGATGGTGAATTGAGTCAGGTTCAGGCTATTCAGAATGCGGCTTCAGCTTCGGTTTATGGTTTTCAGGTTGGTGCGGAGCTAAAGCTCCCTGCAGGTTTTAGTTTTTCAACTATGTACAATTATCAACATGGCGAGGAAGAATTAGATAATGGAACGCGAAGTCCACTCAGACATGCTGCGCCAGCATTTGGTGTGAGTAGGCTAAATTTTTCGGCCTTTAAATGGAGGTTAAGCTTATATGCTAACTACCATCAAGAAGTTGCCTTTGATAATCTTCCGGAAGATGAGAAAGGCAAGACAGAGATTTACGCTGCCGATGATAATGGTAATCCCTATTCACCGGCTTGGTATACAATCAATTTTAAAGCTCAGTATATAATCAGTAATTCATTTTCGATTAGCACAGGCGTTGAGAATATTACCGATCAGAGGTACCGTCCTTACAGCTCAGGTATTTCCGGGGCAGGAACTAACTTTATCATTGCATTAAAGGCTAATTTCTAGTCAGATTCCGAGTTTATCCGGGAGCATGCTCGAGTAAACTCCTTTTCTTTTCTACCCCTTGTCTATCTTTTCGTTTTGCCACAATTCTCTCTTGTGGCAGATCACAACTTACATAAGCAGTCTCTTATTGTGATGGTAGGTAAATCTTTTTACATCCATTTCTTCGTAAGTCATTACATAAAATTTCCTTTTTGAAGCTAAAAAGCTGAAAAACAGGCTAAATCAGTGAAAAAACCTTTAGGATAATCGCTGCGAAACTGTTTATATTTGAATACCTAACACCAGGAACTAACTTATTTTGACTACGTGTAATCCCAGATATTGGAGGTCTGCCTCCGTCATGGTATGCGCTAGCTGTATCTTCTTATGTGTCATTGTGGTTCAAGCCCAAGCACAGCAGAATTCAGCCAGTGGTCTCACTCTTGAGTTCATAAAATCCCAAACAAGTGGTTCTGTAGATGAAGTTGCCTCAAATGTATTGAAGGTAGTCAATCGTTCTGGTCGTACTTCAGTCTTTAAAATTGAAATAGCAACACCTCCAAATTGGACACGCGTTCGAGATGAGGGTAAGGTTTACAATGTTGCTAATAACGATAGTCTCTTTATTCCTATTCGAATCGTTCCGGAGAAATCTGCCACAGGAAATGTCAATTATTTCATAAATGCTACCGCAATTACAGCCAATGGCATACCCTTGGCTTCAACCCCTTGGTCAATGCAAGTGGTTAAGGTCTCTCAGTGGTTTGCTTCCATTGTGAATTCTGAAATTTACTTCCCAGCAGATAAGAAAGAGGCTCAGTTCCAGATTAACGTAAAGAACAATGGTAATTCTTCAGAAGATGTAGTGATATTATTCAACCCTGACATTAAAGTGAAGGTGCTAGATCTTAAGGGAAATCCATTTTCAGACAACTCTCTACCCTTGAAGCTTCCAGTTGACATAGATACCACCTTAACTTTCACTGCTCAACTAGATGAAGAAGCAAAGAAGGAGAACTTCTTTACGGCCGGAGCGATAGATGTAGAAGAGACCGAGAAATCTGAATATAAGTTAAATGTTCAGGTAAAAGATGCTTTGGGAGAAAGGGCAAGTTGGGGTGGTAGAATAGACTTTAAGAAACTAGGTCAAGAGCATAAGTTCGAATCGGAGTACGGTTCTGCCACAATACCGATTAACGTAGAGTTCAATACTTACAACGTGCTTTCGCAGTTTACCAATTTCAGTCTCGATCTGAGTGGTGAGGCTGAGCTGTCAAATGATCGTTTCTTTAGATATTACTATCAAACAATTATTTCCAGCAACAGTATTGCTGGTACTCAGTTTCTGGGCTCATACCGTTTTGCAGAGTTCCGCACACCAAAATATGCCGTTTCAGCAGGTGATATAGGATCTAACATGGAATTGCTTTTGAATGGTGCGGGAGTTAAGGGTTCTTATTACTTCGATAAACTAAACGTTACAGGAATTTATGTAACACGTCCACAAAACGGGAATGTGAACAATGATTTAACCAGCATTGGCGCTTCTGTAAGGTATAAGGTGTTTAAAGGATTGAATGCTACTGTTGATGTTGTCAATCAAGATGATCAATTCAATCAGGTTAATAGAAACCTTGCAACCCTAAGAGGTAATTACAGATTTCCGAATCAGAGTATTTTGGATGTGAAAATGGGTTACTCTATTGAGGATCATGATGGAGATAACGGAAGTTTTAAAACTCCAGGTTTTGGAGCTACAGGAAGATATACGGGCCGTATTCAAGGTGTGAGTCTTTCTGCTCAAGGGAGGTATAATACGAAAAACTACTCCTCACAATTTAGAGGATCGGTTGATTTGAACACCAATGCTCGTTATAACCTAACTGACAAATCTTATGTAGGAATAAGAGTGAATATGAATTCTAGAAACCCTGAGGTTTATAGTAAAGGGATTCTCTTCCCCAATAGAGAGTTTGTTAGAAATTCATTTGAAGCTCAATATGGTTGGTCTGCTGAAAATGGAAATTTTATGCTTTATCCGATGCACCAGTATGACGAGGTCCTCGGTTTAAGAACAACCACTACTGGAATGGGTATTAGTTTCTCAACCAATCAGACGTCACAAGCAAGATTGTTTACAAGGTTTTTCTCAGGCTTTACCAAACCACTGGACTATGCCATAAAGTCTTACTTAGTAACCCGTTGGGAGAATACCTTGAGATATAAAAACCTCAATATTTCTGCTAGGTACTACTATGGTCCATTTAATGTGCTAGACAACTTGAGAATTGTTGAAGATGGTATTAATCCGCAGTCACTTTTCTTAAGTGCCTTTGCAAGGCTCAATTTTACGAATGCTCGAATTTCTGTTCGCCCTATGTTCACTATGGCTTACGAATCAGTTATGGCTAGGTGGAGAGCCAATTTGGCTCCGCAGATTGCTTATTTCTCGAAAAGTGGACTAGAGTTTAATATGACTGTTGAGTATTTCAGCCTCAATCAAGGTGAAAGTCCTTTGGCGAATGTCAATGAGTTTGGAACCCAAGCTTTCGACCCTTTCAACCAAAGTAATGCTTTTCTAAGGTTCGGTTTGAAGAAACAATTCAATGTCAAAAAGCCTGGCAAGAAGTCTCACGACTTAGAAGTGGTTGTGTTCAAAGATTTGAACGGAAATAACTTGAGAGACCAAGGAGAAGAGTTTGAAAGAAATGTGATCGTAAAAGTGAATGGTGAGTCTTTAATGACAAATGAAGAGGGTGTCGTTTATTTTAAGAATTTATCGGAAGGTAGTTATCTGGTTGAAAGCCAACTTCTTTCTAATACTGAAGGATGGTTTAAATCTAAAGGTATAGAGGTAGATGTTACCAGCAGTCAAGCAGTGTATGTTCCTCTAAAAAGAGGGGTACAAATCTCGGGCAACATCATTCTTCAGAAAGCACAGTATTCAGCACTTGGCGAGAGTGGTATGAAGCTTAACGGGATTCGTGTAACTGCAACTGATATTTCTGGTGAGTCATTCTCTACATTAACGGATCTATCAGGACAGTTCAGGTTGTATGTGCCTTTTGGTAGCTATATCATTAAAGTAAATGAGCAGGCAGTAGATAGCCAATTTGAATTCGCTCAGTCCTCTTATACAATAGATGTGAATAACATTGGTGGTAATTACCAATTGGCATTCTATCTTATTGAGAAGAGGCGTCAATTGAACATTAAGAAATTTGATAACGACAACTAACAATCAACATAGAATGAAAATAAATTATCAACATAGTCGAACGAAGTGGGCAGCACTGGTAGTGTTTCTGCTCTGCTTCACATTTTTTGATGCTTTCGGTCAGAAAATCTCCACGTCACCTACAAGGTTAAACTATAAAGTTAGCCCTGGTGGATCTTCTACAGGCCTCATTACAGTAACTAATAATGCTGAGATGAGACAAACCTTTACAGTAGATTTTGGAGACTTTGATGCTTCACGTGCAGGAAAGAGTAAGTTCCTTGAAAAAGGCGTACTACCTCGAACATGCGCAAATTGGCTTAGTGCCACCCCTTCATTATTTGAATTGGATCCAGGAGAGTCGCAGCAAATTAGAGTTGTGATGGATGTTCCACAGGATTCAACTGCCTTAATTGCCCGTTGGGCTGTAGCCTACATTAGGCTCAGTGAAGAGCGACAAGTAAGTCAGGAAAATAGTGATGGTTTGGTAGTTAACTTAAATCAGGCTTATCGTTTTGGCGTTTACATTTTTCAGACACCACCTAATGCAGTTTATGCAAAAGGTGAGCTGATAGATTTTAAACAAGAAGATGATCAGCTGGTATTGAGACTCAGAAACGTTGGAGAGACATTTTTGAAATGTAACTCGTATGCTGAGTTTACCAATTTGCAAACGGGAGAGATAAGTAGGCTTAAGCCAAGAAACTTTACTGTGCTTCCTGCTAGTAATCGCGATGTGACTTTTATAATCCCTAATGACTATCCTCCGGGCAAATATTCTGTACTGGGTGTGTTGGACTATGGCAATAGGGATGAAGTAGAAGCGGCAGAATTAGAAATAGAAATTAAACAAAAAAGTAAAGAATAGATGGACGCTAGAAAGCTTCTCGCATGGCAGTTTTTTATACTCCTTTTTGAAAAGGATGTAAAAAAAGTTGGGAAAGTTTTCAGGTATATTTGTATATATGAATATAAGTCCATATATTCACATGTCTAAACTTTTAACCTAAACATTAATACTCATGAAAAGATTAGTAAACATTAAGGCGTTTGTCGTAGCGGCAGTTCTTGCCTTAGCTATTGGAAATCAAGCAAATGCACAAGTTTTACCAGACGATAATGAATTCGTTTATGTAGCCATGGACCTTCAAGGTGTATTGGATCTTACGCTAGCAACAGACCCTAACGTTGAATTTACATTCAACACTATTCCTAGCTATGTAAATGGTATCATCAAGCCAAACGTGACTGAATTAAGAGTTGAGTCTACTGTGCCTTGGGACCTTTACGTACAAGCGGAAACTACTAACTGGGCTCAGTTACAAGCTTTCTCTAGCGCTGGTACTTCAACTATCCCTTCTACATTATTAGAAGTAAGAGTTATTGACGGGGCAGGTTCTTCTGCTTTGAATAACTTTACGTCTCTTACTGATGCTAGATTGGACATTGTTGGTACTGTTGGTGCTGGTGATGGTGTGGCTGCTGGATCATACCTTACTACCCCTGATTCTCACTTCTTCAGAGTTGACTATAGAATTATACCAACTTTGACGGCTCAATATCAGGCTGGTTACTACGGTTTGAACGTGATCTATACTTTGGCAGAAGATTTATAAGATTTTAAAATATTACTTTTTACTAAGACGTAGTAAATAAGTTAGTTCGATTTATGTTGATTGGTAAAAGGGGTAACACACGTTACCCCTTTTTATTTTTATACAGCTGTAAATAGCCTTTTAGTGCATGCTTAAAAAGCAGGTTTTTATCCAGTATTTAACTAAATTCAGGTTATTTTAAGTACTTTTGGATATGCTCAGGAGGTTCTTCTTTCTGCTTACAATTCACCTATTCGCCTCTTATTGTTTTGCCCAGTCGCTGGACATTTCCATTACAAGAGGTACAGATATCGATTTTACCTTTAATACAATTCGTCAATACACCAATGGCGTAATCAAACCCAATGCTACCGAGTTTCGTGTAGAATCATCGGCAGAATGGGATCTTTATGTGGGAACACAAACCACAACCCCAGGTCAATGGGATTTACTTACTTCTTATTCAAGTGCAGGCTCAGGAAATGTTCCAGTTTCAATTCTAGAGATTAGAGCGGTTAGCCCAGGAGGTACTTCTCAGCAAAGTACTTTTTTCCAGCTGCAAGATGTTGCTAACGCGATTTACCTTATTGGTTCTGCAGCAGACGATGCTTTAGTTAATTCAGGAGTAGGAACTAATGCTTCAGGCGATGGTTCTAATGATCCTTTCACACATCGCTTTCGCATCGACTATAAACTTACTCCGGGAATGAACTACAGACCCGGCATCTATTCTCTAACTGTTGTCTTCACAGTAGCAGAAGATTTATAATTCTACTTTCAAAGCCTCTTTTCTAGCTTTATATTCGGCCTTAAATATTACTGATATGGCCATTAATGTCTCTTTGTTAAAACGTATTTGTGAAATAGCCGGAGCTCCAGGCTATGAGAAAAGAATTCGTGATTTGGTGATTGCCGAAGTAAAACCACATGTAGATGAACTCAGTGTGGATAATATGGGTAATATCATCACCATAAAGAGAGGCAAGAATAATCCAGAAGGTAAGAAAGCTATGGTGGCTGCTCATATGGATGAGATCGGTTTTATTGTAACTCATATAGATGACAAAGGCTTTGTCCGTTTTCACACGTTGGGAGGTTTCGACCCGAAAACACTCACCGCTCAGCGAGTGATCATTCATGGTAGAAAGGATGTAATCGGAGTGATGGGTAGTAAGCCTATACATGTAATGAGCCAAGAAGAAAGACAAAAAGTGGCCAAAACCTCTGACTACTTCATCGATCTAGGTATGTCGAAAGAGGAGGTGGAGGAATTGGTGGCCATTGGCGACCCAATCACCAGAGAAAGAGAGCTGATAGAAATGGGGAACTGCGTGAACTGCAAGTCTATTGATAATCGCGTCTCTGTATTTATTCTGATTGAAGCCTTAAAGAATTTAAAAAACCATCCTTACGATGTTTACGGAGTATTTACCGTTCAGGAAGAAGTTGGTTTAAGAGGTGCTAATGTATCAGCACATACCATCAACCCGGACTTCGGTTTTGGATTAGATACTACCATTGCCTTTGATTTGCCTGGCGCTCAACCGCACGAAATGGTAACCAAATTGGGTGACGGTGTCGCCATTAAAATCATGGATGCCTCTACGATTTGTGATTATCGTATGATCGACTTTATGAAGAAAACTGCTGAAAAACAGCAGATCCAATGGCAACCAGAAATCCTTACAGCTGGAGGAACTGACACGGCTGGGGTACAACGCATGGGTAAAGATGGTGCCATTTCAGGAGCCATTTCCATTCCAACTCGTCACCTCCACCAAGTCATTGAAATGGCTGATAAAGACGATATTCAAGGAGCGATTGATTTATTAATTGCTTGTTTGGAGAGTTTGGATGTGTATGATTGGAGCCATTAGCCCATACTGATCTTAACCTAACTCTGGTCTTAGCGTCTCGCTAAGACCGTCATTTAGTCATTTTCAACCCCAAATAAGCCAAAGCCAAACCCACCACAACACTCAATCCAATATAGAGGAGGGCTTGTAGTGGCTTCTCGCTTAGAAGAAGGTTATTGCCTTGGACGGCAAAGATTGAGAAGGTGGTAAAGCCTCCGCAAAAGCCAGAAATCAGAATTAGGCTGTGTGATTCAGAGAGGTACTTACCCTGTTCAACCCAGCCTAGTAGCAGGCCAATTAAAAAACAGCCGATCATATTGACGGCAAAGGTGCCGTAAGGAGTTATTCCATCGTATTGTCTGTGGATAGTTTCTTGGATAAGGTAGCGCAGGGCACTTCCTATACCACCACCTAAGGCCACTAAAAGCAGGTTCTTGGTCATTCCTTTACTTCTTTTTTGGCCGCCTTTTTCTTGATGTATTTGTATACTTTGTCGTAATCGCTATTCTCTTGATTAGAGATTTTTACATAGCCTTTACTGTTAAAAACCAACTTCAATTGCTTGAATTGCGTTTTATTGGTTTCTACAACCGTCTCTTGCCATGCGCCAAGTTCATTGATACCTTGAATGGATTTGAAGAACCTAAAAGGGTAGTAAACATGCACCTTATCATGACTGATTTTTATGACCTTATAGTTGAAAAGCAGCTTATAGATAAGGATTGAAGTACACAAAAGGAGAATCCCTAAAACCACATATCTCCATGTTCCCTGCGGTTCAGCAAGCACCTGCCGCATAAAGTAAAGTGAACCAAATGAACAGATAATGGTAGATACTCCGAGTGCAAATATTGTGTTCCGCTTTGGGCGCGAGATAATCATAGCTTCGAAGTAATTAAATCTTGACGGAATTGGGAAATATGCTGCTGTATTTCGACAAAGAAATCAGTGAATTCTCTTTCAAAAGTATCATAATGAATAGTTAGGTCTTGTATGGCTAGTTCAAGCTTTGACTCAAAGGTTGTTCTTCTGGAGAGACCGGTAAGCGACCTGTGAATGCCCTCCTTTCGGGCATAATTGGTGAGCCAGTCTCCTTTGATCATGTAAGGGAGCATGTGCTGGCCCCTTTCTGGAATAAGGTGGATATGCTCATTGAGCATGCTGTATTTTTCACTGGCGAAGTCTCCCAAAGATAGATGATGGTATTGGCCGAAATTTTTGGCCAAAAAATGATCGTAGTACATGTCCACAATTACTCCTGAGTAGTGTCTGTATTTCTCTCTTAGTTTGTCTTTACTCAAACCAACAATGGCATGGTTATCTGTGTAACTATCAATTTCCCTGTGTAGCACTATGCCCTTGGCGACCATTTCTGGCAGGTGATTTAACTGACTACCTTTCACAAAGTCGCCCATGAAGTTGCCTACGGCCAATTCATCATTGTCTCCAGATAAATACAGATGTGCTAAGAAATTAATATTTGACTCCTTTTCCTCTCCCGTTTACTTACGGAAAATGTTTCTGATTTGAAGATAGTCAACAAAGTAGACCATTCTAATGGTTATGGTATCAAAATTCGGAGCTGTGAAAGTGTTTTCAAAGTTATTGAAGAAATCAAGCTGCGTATTAAGGTCATCGGTTCCGATGGCTCTTTTCCAGATTACTCGAATTTCACTACCTGGTAAGAACTGCCAGTTGTACTCCATATCAATATTGAATTGATTGAAATTTCTATCGTGTCGAGAGTTGCCAGATACAGGGTCTATTCCGCTATACTCCAAATTAGTTAACTCATCTGATTCAGAAAGATCAAGATAATCGCTATACAGTACTTTTGACCAATAGTGTCTCAACCTAAAGGTTAAACCCATTCTATTGTTGAAAATATAGCTAGATGATAGCGTGTTCGTGAGAATTCTTACGTCTCTGATACCAATCACCACGTTGCTTAATGCGTTATTGTCGTCATATAGCCTTGTTACGTAACCTCTTTCATTCACACTAGAAGAAATGTCTACATTATGGTTGACTTCAAAACGACTACCAACTCTTAATCTTGCAGAAATATTTGCAGAGTTAATCTCTTGATTCCAATCTGGTCTTCTCCAAAAACGCACTCTGGTAGACATGAAGAAGTTTTTCCTTCTATCGGTACTTAAACGAGCACCAATTGAACGATCCTCAGGTCTTTTGAAAACGTAACCATCTACTCGTGCCTCAAAAAAGTCGTTGCTGGTAACAGGTGTTGAATTCACATCAAATGAGATACTCCAGAAATTCCTGAAAGAGCCAGAGAAACTTGCATTGACTTGAAATTCAGAAAATTGATTCAGCTCATGAAGTGTATTATGCTCAAAGCGTAATCGATAGTTATAGTCGTTGAAAATACCCTTTGGCTCAAACTGATTGTAGGATAATCTTAAGGAATGATCTAGTCTATTGGCTCTTCTGAGAAAACCAAGATCATTGATATCATAATCTTTGGTTTCCAAATTTCTATTTACTTCAAACTGAAAATTACCTCTTCGTTTTGAGAATTGTAAGTTGTACTTGTAGCCCGTTTTTAAGTCTCTATCAGACTTATCCATGTTGTAATCTGTAATTTGACTATAAGCATAAAAACCGTTCAATCGCCAAGTTAAAGTCTTGTCATTTAAGTTGAGGTTAAAGCCAGTTACATTAGCATCATCTCCATTTTGCCCTCTTAAAACACTGTTGTTGGTGAAGGTGACGCTAGAGTTATTCTTAAGGTTTTGATCAAGAACCAGCACATTGAAATTGGTTAGCGGGTCAGCTTCAACTTCTCTTACAACACCTGTTTCTGTATCTTGAACAGTTACGAAAGTTCTGTCGGTGATGGCATTAAAAAAGCCTATTCCCAAACCACTGTTGGTACGGCCAGAAATTTTCGAGGCATTCAACAATTGGGCAGCTTGTGGACGAAAAATTACATCGTCTTTATCTGTTAATTCTTCCGTCATGTTTCCAAAAGTGGACCCTATTCTTCTGGAATAGAAAAGTCCAGCTTTGTTGAATAATTCCACACCTTCTGTAAAAAACTGACGGTTTTCATCGAAACGTACTTCAAAAGGAGAGAGGTTCAGTACTTGGTTATCAGATCGAACCCCACTAAAGTCTGGAATCAAAGTGGCGTCAAGCGTAAATGCATCATTGATGCCATATTTGATGTCCATTCCGCCATTGAATTGAGGGTCAACAAAGCCAGTGGCCGTAGACCTACTTACCACGGTAGACACATAGGGGTAAAAGAAAAGCCTAGTTGGTGTTTCAATATTTTCAAGTTTCTTAACTGAGCCTGCTTGGTTTAGGAAACCATCGATTTGTGGATCGATTGGATTCCAATATGAATACTCGTTAAGAGCAGTTGCTCTTCTGCCAAAATTGATTCCCCATTCCTGAACATTCTTTGAATTGAACCTTAATACCGCATAAGGGATTTTGAACTCTGCTACCCAATGGTCTTCGTAATGTTTTGTTTCAGATAACCATACGGCATTCCATGATGCGTCATTTCGATAGAATCTTTCGTCTCCTCCGTTAGAGTATAAGTAATCTAGTTGAACGCCCGCAGATGTTACAAAAAGTCCAACGCCATTAAGCCCTGCCTGGAATGGGTCTATTGAAATACCAAAAAAATCTGCGTTACCCACATTATCTCGGTTGGTTAGAAAGTTAAACACATTGTCTTTGCTGCTGTAGATCCTCGCGGCAACATAGATGGCCTCATCATCATAGGCGAACATTACCTCAGTTTTGAAGCTTGCATCTTTTCCGGGGTTGGGTCTTCTTTGAGTGAAGTCGGAAAGTACGGGAACTGTTTGCCAAGTGGTTTCGTCAATGATACCATCTATTTTAATTTTATCTGTAGTTCTCGTTGCCTCAAAAGACTTTTTTTGAGTTTGGGCAAACGATGTTACAGAAACAAACAGTGTTAGTAAAAGAAGTAATGTTTTCATGAAGGGAACTATATTCCGATGTATCAACATACAAAAGTCAAGATTGTTAACTTGTCGCTGAATTACATTTATCCAAGTTGGTCGATTTACGGTTTGAATGGTTGCCGTTCATATAAGTAGCTGTCATTCTGCTTATTATACGGCTTTATGTGTCTGCTTTGTTTGATGAAGAAAACGATTGTTATTTGTTTAATTCTTAGTGGATGTTTTGGTAAGTAAGCATATGTGCCGAATAATGTTTTGAGCTTAGTGAGTCGTGGAAATTTCTAAATTTGCCAGCAGAAAAATGATGACTCCTTACGATAAAGCTTTGCAAGATTTTTACGAAGGTAAAACAGAAGATGGTCTATGGCTCAATACCTCTTATGGCGAACCAGAAGAGATGCCTCTCTGGTATTTTTTTAGGGCTTATGATGAAATGCCCGATTTGGAAAAAATGGCTCTTTCCGTTTGCGAAGGAAGAATTCTAGATGTTGGCTCTGGCACTGGCTGCCATGCTTTGGTCTTACAAGAGTTTGGGAATGAAGTGGTGGCTGTAGATACTTCGGCTTCTGCAGTGAAAGTAATGAAAGACTCTGGTTTGCAAGATGCTCGGGAGCAAGACTTCTTCAAACTAGAACAAGAGCAATTCGATACACTCATCTGCCTTATGAATGGGATTGGCTTTATTGGCAAACTCAACCAGTTAGAACAATTTTTGAAAAAGGCCGATGAACTGCTAGGGCCTGAAGGTCAAATTATCTTCGACTCAAGTGATATTTCCTATTTGTATGAAGAGGACAAACCCACCGACCACTATTTTGGTGAAGTGCAATTTCAATACGAATATGAGGGCCAAAAAGGAGAGTGGTTCGATTGGGTATATATCGACCACAAAACACTTACCCAAAAGGCA
>CAYGKL010000050.1:0-8967 GCA_964350505.1 uncultured Roseivirgaceae bacterium
ACAGGGCTTAACTTCCAATGCTTGAGAGGGTTGTTTCTTCTATCATCAAAACGCTTACTCTGTTCTTCCTTATTAATCGAAAACCAAATTTTTATAACATGAACGCCATCCTCAAAAAGCATGTGTTCAAATTCAGGTACCTGACGCATAAATTGTTGATACTCTTCTTCCGAGCAAAAACCCATGACTGGTTCTACAACAGCCCTGTTGTACCAGCTTCTGTCGAAGAAGACAATCTCGCCTGCATTCGGTAGTTCTTTGATATAGCGCCTAAAATACCATTGACGCTTCTCAAGATCTGTCGGTTTATTGAGAGCAACTACTCTCAAAGAACGAGGATTCATGTGTTCAATAAACCGTTTTATGGTTCCACCTTTACCAGCTGCATCGCGACCTTCAAAAATAATGGCCACGCGTTGTTTAGTTTCCGTTACCCAACGCTGCCATTTCACCAATTCAATCTGAAGTTGCTCTAATTGCCTTTCGTATTCTATGTTGAATAATGCCTTGCTATAATCTCGATTCTTTGTTTGCAAAACAGCCTCGAGATCCGCTCTTGTTTTGATTTTGGTAAAATCATCATTGGTGAGACGCTTCGAGAAGGTTAGGTCATTATTAATAGAGTCGTCTGTTATTAAAAATTCACTCATGGGGTGTTTTTTCAGGGAGAACTAAGTTATAAAAATAAGATTAAGTAGAAACTAGTTAGAATATTATTGAGTGTTTTTAAAGATGTAATGACCTCTCTACTTTACATGCGCTCTAAAAGTGATTACCAAGGTAGGGTTTGATGGATCATTGGTAAAAATGGCCAAAGTCTTTTTCTCTAAACCGATTCTTCCTGCCGCATTAAAGGTGACCAATAGGCTTTGACTGGCTCCCGAATTAATATGTTTACTTGGGAGTTCAAATGTGAGGCAATCGCAGTTAGATTCAACATTCTCAATAATCAGCTCATCATTGCCTAGGTTAGCCAATGTAACTTCAATTGTCTCAACCTCTCCTACTTTCATTTCCTTAAAATCATAATCAGTGATGCTGCTAGTCGCTACAGGACCACCAGACACTAACTCTTCATCAGCGTATCTTTGGCGAGGAATTAGCGTAAATTGAATTGGCAAATTGGCCAATGTCTTTTCATCATCTATCAACGCTAAGTTTATTTTTTGAAATCCTGAAGGGGCTTTCTTAGAACTAAGCATCTTGATCGTCATATGACCGAATTGATTGTGCTTAATAGTAGTTGGCTCAAAAGAAACCCAAGTACTGTCATTGGCATGAATATTAGATAGACTGAGGTCTTTTCCTCCTAAATTGTAAACATCGAAAGTGTTCTGAAGGGTATCACCTTTATAGGCCGCTTTCAAATTAAAAACTTGCTCTTTGGCTCTGAATGGCCAATGTATATTTCTGTAGGCTTTAAACACATCAATTTCAGGAGCTAATACTTGCAGTCCCATTTGAAACCCATGCAGTAATATATTATCTGCACCAACTAATTGCAGCTCATATTCAAAGTAACCAGGATCTTTAGAAAGTTTAATTTGGAAAGGGATGGTGGCTGTTTCTCCCTCCTCTATCACAAGCTGCTTATTCTCATTGAGCTCAAGCCCTTTACTCTTCCCCATAAGTGAAAGGTTCAGCTTCGAACCCGTATTATTCGTCCAGGTAACTTCTTTTTGAAGAATTTTGAATTCTCCTTCAACAATTCCTAGATCTATAAATTCAAGTTCTTGTGCCGAAACGGACACTGAAAACATGAACACTAACAATGTTATCAAACGCTTCACCATCATTCAATTCTTCCTCATATCATTTCTCGACTAAAATTAAACGATGTTATTTTGATTTGAGCCTGTCAGATTTATTTAATTTGCCCAAAATTTTACCAATGGCAAGAATTCTTACCGGAATACAAAGTTCAGGAAAACCTCATCTGGGGAATATTTTAGGTGCAATTAAACCAGCAATTGAATTATCTAAGAATGAAGCAAACGAATCATTCTTCTTTATAGCTGATTTACACTCACTTACCACCATAAAAGACCCTCAAACTAGAATTGACAATACCAATGCTGTGGCAGCAGCTTGGCTGGCTTTTGGTTTCGATACGAAGAAGAATACTTTCTACAGGCAGTCTAGAGTACCCGAAGTGTGCGAGCTTAATTGGTATTTGAACTGCTACACACCTTTCCCCATGTTGGCCAATGCTCATAGCTTCAAGGATAAGTCTGATAGATTAGCAGATGTTAATGCCGGCCTTTTTGTATATCCGGTGTTGATGGCTTGTGACATTCTGCTTTACGATGCCAACATTGTACCAGTTGGTAAAGATCAAAAGCAGCACCTAGAGATGACAAGAGATATTGCCAGCACAATTAATCATCAATATGGCGATGTATTTGTATTGCCAGATGCTCAAATCGATGAAAGCGTAATGACAATACCTGGCGTTGACGGTCAGAAAATGAGTAAATCATACGGTAACACTATCGATATCTTTCAACCAGATAAGGCACTCCGAAAGAATATCATGAAAATCGTGAGCGATAGCACACCTCTTGAAGAACCCAAGAACCCGGACACTGATAACACATTTGCTTTATACTCTCTATTGGCTTCAGAAGAAGAAACTAAAGAGATGAGAGAAAATTATCTGGCAGGTAATTATGGATATGGCCACGCCAAACAAGCGCTATATGAATTGATTTTGAAGAATTTCGCCAAAGAGAGAGAACTATACGATGGTTACATGAATAACCTTGATGAGTTAGAGAAAGAACTTTCTATTGGTGAAGAAAAAGCCAAATTGGTTGCCCAAGATGTGCTTTTACGTTTTAAAAAGGCCATTGGATTTGCCTAATTTCTAATGAAAAATGTATTAATTAGAATATTGTGCACCATTTAGTCTGTTGTTACGTTAATTGATTTGTACGAATTTCTAATTATGAAAAAGCTTATCATACTCCCTATTCTTCTTTTCCTCATTAGTGCATGTACATCAGATGGTGAAGTCGCAGAATTCACAGGCAATGAAATATCCATGGCTCTTATTCCAGGTAATGTGCTGGGTAATCAAACTTCAGGTACTTTAAGAGTCCGAGAGCTAACCGGAGGCGCGGCAAAAATAGAAGTTTCCTTAAATGGCGTTATTCAAAATGCAAACCATCCAGTTCACCTCCATTATGGAAGTTTAGCTGATGATGGCAATATTGCAACCATTCTTAATCCAGTGGTAGACATTGAAGGCAAAGGAGAAAGCTCCACAGTTTTGAGTGTACTAGAGAACGGAGAAACACTGAGCTATAGCCAATTTCTAACGTTTAATGGCAGTTTGAAAGTACATTTTGAGTCGACCGGAGCTTTAAAAGACGAAATACTTGGCTCTATCAATATTGGAATAAATGAATCTCAAAATCAAGCTTATTTAGATGGTACCAAGTCCATAACCATCTGCAATTCTGATTTTTAATTAACGATCAGCTTTTTTGTAACGCTTTGACCGTCATTAGCCACAACCTGGAACAAATACATTCCTTTTGAAAGTTCTGATATATCCAACTGAAAATCAGCGGCTTCTATAGCTCCATTTTTTAATACTATTCCATCAGCACTTTTGAGTAACCAACTCAAAGCTTTGTTTGAGTTTTGATCTTCCCTCGATACTTGCAGTAAACTATTCCTATTGGTGGGATTAGGGTATATATTTATGTTTAAATTCTTATTACCATCACCGGACCATACAACAGAGATCACCTCAGAATACTCAAACTGTCCATTAAAATCGGTTTGTTTCAAGCGGTAATATGATCTTCCTTTAATTGGGAATTGATCTAGGTATGTGTAGTCTATCAATTCTTGAGAGTCGCCATTTCCAGCAACAAAAGCTATACTATGAAAAGTAGCTCCATCGACTGATCGTTCGATTTCGAAGTAATCATTATTGATCTCCTCAGAAGTTGTCCAGTCTAGGTTAATTCCTCTCTTCGTAGAAGTAGCGTTGTATGAAATCAGATTAACTGGTAAACGATTAAGTGTATTGTCCATAGCATATAGCACTCCCATAGATACAGCATTTACGTCAGTAACTGTTACGAGATTGTTTGTGGCATTAACTGCTTGCTCTACTGACCAATCTTGAAAGGCCTGCCCTATTGGAGTCCTATAAACTGTTCCAATCATATTGGCCTCAGTTCCTATTATATCTGCATCAACATAAGTATAAGTAGCACTAAAAACTGCATTTATAATATCATTTGAAGCTAATGTCCAAAATCTAGATATATAATCTGTAGAAGCCGTTCCATCATCATCCCCTCCAGCCCCTGTATTATCTAAATCTCTACTGGTATTTACACCATCTGTAATACTAAATGTAATTGAAGGGCTTGCGCCAAGTGTTGCCGAACTAATGGTCAAAGAATTAATTGGAGAATAATCATCTACATCTCCTATTGGGAAATAAAGAGTAGCACCCGTTGTTGAGTACTCTTGAACTAGATTTCCGGCACCATTCATTTGGATATAATTACTTGCAGTATTTGCACTATTAGTTATTGTTGCACCTGCAGAAAGTGTCAAATTCTGAGCACCTAAAATTAAATTTCCTGTATTAACTGTTAGGTTATTGGCAACTCTTATTGGTGAGGTCATTGTTGCATCAAACCCAACAGCTTTATCGATAACTAAATTGTAGTAAGTATTATCTGCGTCTGTCGTAGGCTGAATTAATTGATTAGATGCTGTTCTATTATATTCCACAGTATTGCCAGTTGCTGAAGCAGTGAAGTTTGTGACAGCAAAATTAGAATTAGCACCACCAAATAATAAGTAACCATTTGCACCATTAATGAATGTACCCACACCAGATGTTGTTTCTAACCTATCAGTGACATTAAAGCCTCCTGTATTCAGGTTGGTGTATATGGCTCCATCATTGAGGATAATGTCTGACATATTATTGAATTGGGCACTGCCAGTAATAGTACCCGTAGCACTAGTTAAAGTATAGTCACATCCTGTATTGTTGCAGCCTGTAAATGTGCCAATATTATGAAGATTGCCATTAATTGTGGGGTCATAAGCTGCAGTTACATTCCAATTACCACTAGCCCCTATTGAAATATTATTGAAAGTTGGCGTACCTGCTCCATCAACAGTAAATGTTCCGTTGGTAACAGTAATAGTGCCTATAGAAGTGAAAGTAGAATTAGCAGCTAGCTCAACAGTACCACCAGAACCGATTTCCATATCGTCAAATGAGATGGTTCCGTTATTAAGGTCTGCGAGCCCTGTACCTGTAACATCAAGGCTTCCAGTTATTGCCACAATTGAGGTAGCTGTATTCATATTCAGGTTGGCACCTTCACCAATAATCATATCACCAGTTAAAGTAACTTCACCCTCAGAAAGAACGATTGACGTATTCGAGGCTGTAAAGTCTACCGCGTCTAAAGTAGAAGTTACAGTAGTTTCATTCTTATTAAATGCACCACCGGTCAATACCACATTTCCGGTAATATTAATATCACCATCATTAATGTCAATTTCTCCTCCAGACATCTCAAGGTTACCACCTATGTTAAGAATGGCGCCAATATCATTCATGAAAAACTCACCTCCTTGCACGTCTAAATCACCGTCAACATCTAAAGTATTTGCAGTTTGAACGCGGGCTAATCCCTCAATCACTGTCAGACTGCCTTCAACGGAAACATCGGTTCCACTTACTTGGCAGATCACAGTAGAGTTATCCATTTCAATCTCTAGGTTATAAAAAGGACCGATATTGATGACTTCGTTTGTTCCTCCAATATATCTGACAGTATTACCTACTGTGTTGAGAGTAAGAGTAGTTACTGCATAAGTCGCATTGTTATTTAATTCTAATACTCCGGTAGCACCATTTATGAATGTGCCAGTACCAATAATGTCATCTGTCATTTCAATATTGCCATTGTTGGTAACAATGGTAGGCGCATTAGATCTAATTCTAGAAAAAGTAGATGTTCCTGTTCCAGAGATGGTCTGTGAGGCACTATTAAAAGTATAAATACTTCCGTTCACAGTTGAAGAGGGAGTAAAAGTATTATTGCTGTTATTGACAAAATCACCTCCAATATTGAAGTTATCAGTGGTATTCACTGTCCATGTTCCTCCATTAGCTATTGTAATGTCTATCAGCGTATGAGTTGTTCCTAAGGTTGTATTGATCTCAAGTTCTCCAGCAATAGTTGACGAAGTTCCGCTAACTGTTAGTCTAACTCCGTTCAATTCAAGATGGCTACCCGATGAAATACTGAATGAACCCGAGCCCGTTATAATGAATCTATGGGCGGCATTCGTTCCTGTAATTGTGGATTGCGTTCCAACGGTTGAGTTGGCCGTAAATGCAGCTGTCACTCTGAGGAATCCAGAAGCGCCTAAGAATGTTACGTCACCTCTACTAATATCTAGATTATTAGCTCTTTGATCTGTCCCGTCAGGAATGTTAATATTGTGGCCAACTTGAATAAAAACATTATCATTTGAATCTGGAATTCCATCTGGGTCTGTACCAGGAACATCTTCAATCCAAGTACCCGCAATGTCCCAGTCTCCAGAAACCACATTGGACCTAAAAGTAGATTGACTTTTTGCTGCGAAACAAATTAAAAACAAGAAGAGCATCACTAATAATCTCATAGCCATTTATTGTTTAATTCGTCATTTTTGACGTTTATCAAACTAATATTTTGGTTTTTATCTTCGGAAGCTTTAACGAAATCAACCTCATGCTCAGAGTATAGACCGACTTCACATATCCAAATGAACTCGTTTTCTAGAATGCATACACCAGCATCTCTGCTCGTTTGAGCATAGCATAAAACAAAAATTAAAAAGATATTAAATGATATCCCTAGTTTCACGAACAGTTGATCAATTGATGGATAGATTTTAAGTCAGTTAGAACAAAATCTAATCATTTACTAAGCCTATAGGTACTAGGTGAAAGTAACTTAGTGTATTTGAGTTGAGGCTCAGGCAGCAAAGAAAAGAAAAAATGCTTGGTCTAGCCCACGTTTTCGTTTAAAAATAGAACTCAAGGTGTGAAAAATTTAAAAGGAAATCCGATTAAAACCCGATAGTTCATCTCTCATTGAATGTCCATTTGCCTAGATTTCATCAAAAAGTATAGTTCTCAAGAATATGTTATCCGGGTCATAAATGATAATTGTAACGACTATTTCAGAAAGATAAACACCAAGCAAAGCTGTAAAATCATATCTCCCCTAAAAACAAAAGTGGTTACTTCAGCATACTAAAATCGTCTTTCCCAAACATTTGTTTTAGTCTATATTTCAAAAAATGAGAGAGACATCACTCTACAAGGATCTTTTTGGTAGCCTTAAAATCTGAGGAGACAACTTGTAAGATATAAATACCTTTAGCTAAAAAAGGTACTGAGATAGTATGAGTTTGATTTGCCTGCACAATCATTGATAGTACACTTACACCTTTTAGATCGATGATTCTGATTGATAATGTTTTTGTTTCTAACTCAGCTCCATTAATCTCTATTTTCACAGCCCCATTATTATTTACTCTATTTGTAGAAACCCTAATCATTTCAGTAGTATCCTCTTTATCCCGGAGAACAACACTGATGACTTCTGAATACTCAAACTGTCCATTAAAATCGGTTTGTTTCAAGCGATAATATGATCGTCCTTCAAAAGGAAATTCATCTTCAAATTGATAGACTTGACTATCATTGGTTGTACCCGACCCTTCTACATAGGCGATGCTTTGGAATTCAATACCATCACTAGACCTCTCAATGGAAAAGTAACTGTTATTGATTTCAGATGAAGTTATCCAAGTCAAAAGTACAGATGAGTCTTTAAACTTCCCTTGAAAGCTTACAAGCTGTACGGGCAACCTTTCTAGCGTATTGTTCATGGCGTAAAGATCTCCGAACGCAACAGATTCTACGTTTGTCACGGTAACCAAATTGTTGGTAGCGTTTACAGCTTCTTCAACTGACCAGTCCATAAATGCTTCTCCTATTGGCGTTCTATATACTGAACCTATCATGTTGGCTTCTGTTCCTATCACATCTGCATCTACATAAGTATAGGTTGCACTAAAGGTAACATTTGAAATATCATTGGGTGTGAGTGTCCAATATCTTGATATGTAATCTACAGCAGTAGTTCCATCATCATCTCCTCCTAAAGCTGTATTATCAACGTTGCGGTTTGGCTGTGCAGCGTCTGTAATTGTTAAGTCTAAATAAGGACTCGCACCAAATGTCGCTGAATTTATAGTGAGGGAATTGATTGGCGAGTAATCGTCATTGTCTCCAATAGGGAAGCTCAATGTGGCTCCTGCTGCTGAGTAATTTTGCCTAACAACACCAGAGCTATTAATTCTGATAAAACTATCCTCATTCCCATTTAGTATTGTAGCTCCATCTCCTAGGGTTAAACGATTCGTTCCTAGAATTAAATCACCCACAGTAAGAGTTAATTGATTTAAAATAGTTTGGCTTGAAACCATTGTTAGATCGTCTCCAATACCATTATTGATGACCAAATTGTAAAAGGAATTATCAGTTGTTACGATTAAATCTTCATCTCCTGGGACACTATAAGTAACGGTATTGCCAGTGGCAGAAGCTGTGAAATTAACTAGATCGAACTGAGTTCCTGAAAAGGTAAGATTGCTGTTTACATCATTGATCAATGTGCCAGTACCAGTAATCCTATCAGATGCTGTAATACTTGTTTGATTTGTATATGATGCTGGAGAAGTAATAATAATATCAGACATATCGATTGCAGCAGATCCTGAGAGAACTCCCGATGTGCTGGCAAGTGTGTAGTCACACCCATTTGCTAAACAGCCGCTCCAAGCTCCGTTAGAAGTTATATCACCATTAATGTTAAAGTCAGCATTCGTAGTAACATTCCAGTTTCCTGTAGC
>CAYGKL010000050.1:9067-22667 GCA_964350505.1 uncultured Roseivirgaceae bacterium
CCGAAACTGTAATATCATTAAATGTATTTGTTCCACCTCCTGCATCTGTAGTCAACGTGCCATTGATTACCGAGCTATTTGCTACAGTTAGCGAACCATTACCTAACTCTAGAGTTTGGCCAACATTAATGGTCAAATTGTTAACAGAAATACTACCCCCATTAATGTCGTTTAAGGTACCCCCTTGCACAAGAAGATCGCCAGCAACGGTAATTGTACCATTATTCTGATCATAGAGTCCAGATGTAATTGTAAGGTCTCCTCCAATGTCTATAACAGCAGCTACATCATCTGGCGAAAATTCACCTCCTTGAATGAGTACATCATTCGTAACATCTAAAGAGGCATCTACAACCATGACACCAGCGCTTACCACTAAATCTGTAGCTACGGTTGTAGGACCTGCTACGGTCATGGAATTTGTTCCCGTCTTATTAATTGTTAGTGCGTAGTAATCGGTAGGATTAATATTACCAGATCCTGCTCCTGAAAAAGTAACCGTATTTGTAACAGTTGAAGCAACTAAAGAAGTAATGGAAAATGGTCCTGCCCCATCTAAAGTGAGTGAAGCTCCATTAGCTTGAGTAAATGTTCCCGTACCAATCAACTCATCGGTAATGGTGAGGTCAGTCGTATTGGTATAACTGGCTGGTGTATTAATCAATATATCCGAAAAGGAAATAGGTGAGTTACTTGCAATAGTTCCAGAAGTATTGGTTAGCGTATAGACACAACCATTAACATTACTACAATTTGTCCATGATCCATTTGCGGTTATGTCTCCGTTAACGGTGAATGATTCTGTGGAAGCCACATTCCAGTTGCCTGTGCCATTTACCACTATGTTATTGAATGTTTTATCACCTCCATTACCATCTACCGTAAGCGTACCGTTTAGCGTTGTAGATCCATTGGCTGTGAAGGTACTTCCGCCCAATTCGAGAGTTTGACCGTTGTTTACAACCAAATTATTTACTGATAGAGTACCGCCATTTACATCATTAAGCGTACCACCTTGAACTAATAAGTCACCACTAACAGTGACAGAACCATTATTAAAATCAAAATTCCCTGAGGTAATGGTAACATCACCTGAAACCGTGGCGGTGACAGCTGCATTATTTGGTGAAAACTCTCCTCCTTGAATAGTAATATTATTGAAACTTAATGTCCCACCGTTCATTCTAAATTCTCCTGAATTTATGATGAGATCATTATTGATAGTAATGTTACTTGTAACATCGGCTCGAGCTGTGCCAGTCTTTGAAATAACAAGGTTGTAAAAAGTTGTACTTGGTACGGCTAAGTTACCTGGTCCTGAAAAAGTGACTGTATTTCCAACAGCTGATAAATCAATTGTTGTTATAGAAATAGGTCCTCCCCCGTTAACTTCTAAAGAACCTGTTGCACCATTTGTAAAGCTTCCTGTTCCAAGGAAATCATCTGAGATGTATACAGAACCGTTATTTGTAATTGAATTCGATATTGATACATCAGCGAAGTTAACAGTAGAACCACCTGAGATCAAACCTCCAACTGCCGTTAATGTATAAAGACAATTATTATTTGAACATCCATTCCAAGTGCCATCATTTGTAATATTACCTGTAATGGTAAAACTTTCTGAAACTGTTCCGTTGTCCCAGACCCCAGAAGCATTTACATCAATATTTTGGAATGTTTTATCCCCATTAGTGTTTGCAAAAAGTAAAGACCCATCAATTGTCGTGAGACCCAATATATTAATGGTTTGTCCATTAAGGGTTGCTGTTGCTCCAGAACTTACATTAAATGCTCCAGCTACATTCAATACTCTTGCCACATTATTACCAGTAACAGCACTTGAGCCCGACATTAATAAATTTCCGCCAACGTTTAGTGTAATTCCATTGCTAGGGAAGTTTAATGTGCCTTGAATAGTCAAATCATCAACACTAGTAGTTCCTGCGGGCTGTATATTAATTTGTTCTCCTGGTAGAATGTTAACATTATCATTTGCATCTGGAATTCCATCTCCATCTCCATCAGCTGGGGAACCAACCGCTAGAACCCAAGAAGCAGGGCTATCCCAATCTCCATTCACAGTGTTACTCTCATAATTCGCTTGAGAGAATAGATTATTAAAAAGAAGGATTACCAATAATGCGGAGAGAATAAGAGGCCTAATATGGAAACTAGGAATTCGCATTATTTCAAACTAAATAATTAATAAATGACTGTTGTTTTCTCAAAAAGCCCGTGATCAGTATTTTTTGAGAGTTGATGGTGAATAATTTCGCCAACGCGAATTTATATAAAGACTACCATTGTTATACAATAAACCCTACTTGAAATTGTAAACAGTATTCTTCTAGCTTTCAATCACAAAGTATTACATCTTATTAACAGCTGGAATAAAGAGATCTCTGTTTAGTGGATCACCAACCTTTTAGAAAGCTTGAAATTGATATTGATAGCTTGAATAAAGTATATACCCTTAGAAACTTTCGGGAACCTTACTGTATCAATCTTATCAATCTGAGTTTCTTGATTAAAAATAACCTTACCACTTCCATCAATAATTCTCAGAATTATTGGCACTGATGAATCTTGTAATCCTGTAAACTCGATATGAATATTTTCTAAATCTTGTGCTGGGTTAGGATAAACATTCAGTTGAATCTCTTGATCTGTTTTTTTGGTTGTTAAGGTTACTAATCCTGACTTTTCATCCTGTCCATTGAAATCAATTTGCTTCAATCTATAGTAAACTCTTCCCTTTGGAGGGAATCTATCATTGAATAAGTAAGTCTGTAAGTTATTTGTTGTTCCTGAACCTTGAACAGTTCCTATTTCTTGAAAGTTAATTCCATCTTGAGACCTCTCAACGATGAAGTAATTATTATCAACCTCAGAAGTAGTTACCCATTTCAGAATCACTGTTGAGTTCCTATCTACCGCTTCAAAACTGATTAATTCAACAGGCAATCTATCCAATGTATTATCCATGGCATAAAGGTCGCCCCAGTAATTTGCACCTTCTATGGTAGCGGTATTGTCCGTAGCATTAACAGTTCCTGTTTCTTTCCAATCAAAGAAAGTTTCACCGGGTGGTTGTCCATACAATGCAGCTATCATGTTGGCTTCTGTACCAGTTATATCTGCATCAATATATTGATAGCTAACATCATAATTTGGACTTGATATATCATTAGAGTTCAGCGTCCAATAACGAGAAATATAGGCTATCGCAGGAGTTCCATCGTCATTTCCACCAAGAGATGTATTATCTGTATCTCTATTCGGATGGTTCGCGTCAATAACATCTATTTCAAGAAAAGGATTGGCCCCTAAGGTTGCCGAATTAAGCGTGAAAGATGTAATTGGTGAAAAGTTAGTGTTGTCCCCAACAGGAAAAGCCAGGTTTTCACCTGTCGTGCTAAAATATTGTCTTACAACACCTGAACTATTTATTCTAATAAAGCTTGTAGCACTACCTCCTAAAATAGTCGCTCCAGCGGCCATTTCAATGTCAAATCCATTGAGCAGAGGACTTCCTTCAGTGAGTGTCAATGTACCATTTACCCTAACATCCGCAATGAGCTCTAACCTTTGGTACCCTCCAGTATTGAAGTTTACGTTTACATTATAGTAGTCATTGGTAACGGATGTGGTTGTTCTCCATTGCTGACTATAGAATAAACCTGCGTATACAACCGTATTATCAATTGCCGAAGCCGTAAAGTTAGTGATGTCGAAATTTGTTCCAGAGCTATTATTTCCAGAATAAGTGAAGGTGGCATTCGTCCCATTCGTAAAAGACCCAGTGCCTCTAAAGGTATTGGCAACTGTTAGGGTACCTTGATTGGTATAACTTGCAGGTGAGTTGATGAGGATATCACGAATTGATACTGGGTTTGATCCACTAATAACACCTGAACTACTTGTTAGTGTATAAATACTGGTGCCAAAACCGGGGTCACCAGTAAATGTACCGTTGTTGGTGATATCTCCATTTATTGTGACATTGTTGGGCTGGCTCACATTCCAACTTCCTGTTGAATTTACTAAAACAGAACCAATAGACTTGCTACCTCCTGTGTTGTTGAAAGTCATCGTTCCATCCAACTCGACTTGACCTCCAACCGTAAGATTCACTCCGTTGATAAAAATCTCATTTCCAGAGGTGACAAGAAAATCATTTGTAATAAAATCGCCACCCTGTAAATTGGCTGTTCCACCATCATAAGTGAAGTTCCCTGATATATTTATAATTGAACCTGACCCACTAAATAGTATTTCACCGTCATTCATTACAGTATTGCCTGTAACATTTACTGTACCACTATTATGGTCATATTGACCACCTGTAATGTTAAAATCTCCTCCAATATTTGTAATCCCTGAAGCATTATTTGGAGTGAATTCACCACCTTCCAAATTCAAATCATTTCCAACAGTTAGGGTAACTGCACCAACTTCTAAAATACCATCTTGAATGGTTAGATCATTAAGAATACTTGGGGCTCCACTGAAGCCTAAGTTTCCACTTGATTTATTAAGGGTAAGATTATAATATGAACCATTAAAGCCAGTTGGATTACCAAAACCAGTGTAAGTGACATTATTACCGACAGCCGAGGCATCAAAAGTACTTACAGTGAAGGGGCCTGAATTGGTAAGTGTTAAAAGTCCTCCGCTCCCATTTGTGAAACTGCCAGTCCCAGACATATTGTCCCGAATCAATAAATTACCAGTGTTAGTATAATTTGAAGGAGCCGTAAAATTGGCTTCGAATATGTTAATCTGGTTCGCTCCAGCAATTGAACCAGATGAGCTATTGAAGTTGAAAATCTGATTGAAAGAATTAGCGGTGAATGTTCCATTATTGGTGAGATTTCCATTGAAGTTATATGTATTCCCTCCGCTTAGTTCAAAAGTCCCTCCGCTATTGATTGTAACATTGCCAAAGTCTCGCACCCTAGAAAATCCTGCTATAGTCATTGAGCCATTCACAGTTGTACTACCTGCAATTGATAGTGTGATTGACGGAAAGCTGAATGAATCTCCTGCATCTACCGAAACATTCCCTAGTACCTCCAAGGATTGATTAGCTGAAAATCCAGTAACTGTAGAATTGGCCGTTACGGTCAAATTTCCATTTACCGTAACTGATCTACTACCACTGTAATTAAGAGTACCACCTCTAAATTCTAAATTATTGCACGCTTCGTTACGGTTAGCAGTAATTGTATGTCCAGGTAATATTATAACATCATCATTTGAATCGGGTCTATTATTAGGGTCACTGCCTGAAATCAATGTCCATGTATTTGAATTCCAGTTGCCAGAACCATTCGATTGAAATACAGCCTGAGCTGATAATTTCAAGGGCATAATGATTATCAAAAAAAAGAAAATCTTTCTCTGCAGCATTTTGGTGAACATGTTAAGTCGGCAATACCTACGTAAAGTGTTTATCGCTGGATTCACCGACTCTTGAATTAATTTTGATTTTCTCTAATGAAGAATAGTTCTTCGCAAGCGACACCCTTAGTACTGAACATGATGCAAAGACCCTACCAGTCCTATGGCTTTTTATAGTATTTTTGACATGTTATAGAACTGCTTACCCAAGTGCGTTGTTTATGAATTTCCGTTAAATCCTATTGACTCAATGAATCCATTATTAGAACAAGATAAATTCCTAAATAATCATCCGCCTTTCTCTCAAATTACCAATGAACATTTTGTTCCGGCTTTTGAAAAACACATTGATGATTCGAAAAAAGAAATAGAGAAAATAGCTTCTAATAAGAGCAAACCAACGTTCGAGAATACCATTTTGGGACTTGAATTCTCTGGAAAGGAATTGGACCGAGTCTCTTCTATCTTTTTCAACCTCAATAGTGCGGAGACAAATGACCAAATGCAGGCCATTGCTCGTGAAGTTTCCCCCATGCTTACGGAGTTCTCAAATGACATTCTATTAAATGAAGAGTTGTTCAAACGAGTCAAGGAGGTTTTTGAAAACACAGACCGTTCATCGCTGACTGCTGAAGATTTAACCTTGTTGGACAAAACTTACAAAGGCTTCGTCAGAAACGGAGCACTGCTCAACGAGTCCGATAAGGAGAAACTCAGGAAAATAGATATTCAGATGGCACAGCTTTCGTTGGAGTTTGGCGAACATGTGTTGGCTGAGACCAATAAATATGAGTTAGTTCTGGAAAATGAAGATGATCTTGAAGGCTTACCAGCTTTTGTGCGTGAACTCGCCTCTGACACCGCAGAAACAAAAGGTTATGAAGATAAGTGGGTGATAACCCTAGATTACCCGAGCTATATTCCCTTTATGACTTACTCGGCTAAAAGAGAGTTGCGCGAAAAATTAGCTAAAGCCTTTGGCTCCAAGGCCTTCAAAGGTGATGAACTTGATAACCAGGAGATTGTAAAGGAAATAGTTAGTCTTAGAAACGAAAGAGCAATTCTGCTTGGCTATGAAACGCATGCGCACTTTATTCTCGAAGAAAGAATGGCAGAATCGCCTGAAAAAGTGATGGAGTTCTTAAAAGAGATAGAAAAGTACGGAAAACCAGGAGCCATACGCGATGCTGAAGAAGTAGCCGCTTTTGCTAAAAAACTAGATGGCCTTGAAAAATTGGAAAAGTGGGATTTCGGTTACTATTCTGAAAAGCTCAAGAAAGAAAAATATAATGTAGATGATGAACTTCTGAAGCCTTATTTCCAATTGGAAAAAGTGATTGATGGGGTTTTCAAAACCTCTCAAAAACTCTACGGCTTGAGCTTTATCGAAAATAAAGAGATCGATAGATACCATAAAGATGTTACAGTTTATGAAGTGAAAAATGAAGCCGGAGAAGATGTAGCTACCTTTTATGCCGACTTTTTCCCAAGACCTGGTAAAAGAGCTGGTGCATGGATGACCCAGTTTGCTGGGCAATTCATTGATCAAAAAGGCATAAACCACCGGCCTTTAGTTTCGATTGTCTGCAACTTTACTAAACCAGGAAAATCCACACCTTCCCTCCTAACTTTCGATGAAGTAACCACCTTGTTTCATGAATTTGGCCACGCACTTCATGGCATGCTGGCTAACAGTAAATATGAAAGCCTTTCAGGCCCAAGTGTGTATTGGGATTTCGTGGAACTACCTTCTCAAATTTTTGAGAATTGGTGTTACGAGAAAGAATGCTTGGACCTTTTCGCCAATCATTACGAAACAGGCGAAACCATTCCTGAAAATTATATAGAACGAATTAAAGAAAGTGCCAACTTCTTGGAGGGCTATCAGACCATGCGCCAGTTGAGCTTTGGTATGTTAGATATGGCGTGGCATGGCACTAAAAACTTAAATGTTGCCAGTGTGTCTCAATTCGAAAAAGATATTTTAGGGCAAACTGATGTGCTAGATCCAATTGAAGGCACCAATATGAGTTGCTCCTTCTCTCACATCTTTCAAGGAGGGTATTCGGCAGGTTATTACAGTTACAAATGGGCCGAAGTACTGGATGCTGATGCCTTTGAGTATTTCAAGGAAAACGGAATCTTTAATCGAGAGATTGCTGATAAATTCAAAAAGCATGTTCTCTCCTCGGGCGGTTCAGAGCACCCAATGATACTTTACAAACGATTTAGAGGTCAAGAACCAGATGTGAAAGCTCTTTTAAGAAGAGCTGGTTTATTGGAGGAATAGTTGAAGAATCCTCCAAAACATATCTTACCCATTATAGTCTTTGCGCAATTCGCAGGTACCTCGTTATGGTTTGCGGGTAATGCTATTATTGGCGCATTGCAGCAAGACTGGAGTTTACCTTCTACAGCAATTGCTTCGATCACTTCCGCAGTGATGTTGGGCTTTATTACTGGAACACTTTTGTTTGCCTTGTTCTCTATTGCAGATAGATTCAAAGCATCTCTGGTTTTCTTGGCCTGTTCGGTGCTAGGGGCTTTGGCCAATGTATTGATCATTTTATTGCCTCCAGACTATAATACTCTATTGGCTTTTAGATTCTTGACGGGTATTTTTATAGCTGGAATTTACCCTGTAGGAATGAAAATCTCTGCCGACTGGTTTGCTGGAAAACTCGGGAATGCCTTAGGCTACTTGGTCGGTGCTTTGGTCATTGGATCTGCATTTCCTCACTTACTCAATTATTTTGGGGCCAATTGGGGCTGGGAAGAAATACTGTTAGGCACATCTATTTTAGCAGTTTCTGGCGGTATTGCTATGGCTGCTTTTGTAGGTGACGGACCACACAGAACCCACGGTTCTCAATTTCAGCCAAAGAAATTATTTCATGTGTTTAAAGTGAAGTCATTTCGAAATGCAGCTTTCGGTTATTTCGGGCATATGTGGGAATTATACACCCTTTGGGCTTTTCTTCCCCTGATCATTCAGTATTATAATCAGAAATCTGGCAGCAGTTTAAACCTAAGTTTATGGACTTTCCTAATCATGGCCATAGGTGCTTTAGGCTGTATTATTGGCGGAAGGTTTTCAATCAGATTCGGAAGTGCTAAAGTGGCGACTACCTTCCTCACCATTTCAGGTATTCTGTGCTTACTTTCTCCTCTCATTTATGAACTTCCTGAGCCCCTATTTCTATTGTTCATGCTCGTTTGGGGCTTCGCAGTGATTGGCGATTCTGCTCAGTTTTCTTCGCTCAATGCACTTACTGCTCCACCAGCAATTAAAGGAACTGCTCTGACCTTAGCAGTAAGCATAGGCTTCTTTTTGACCATTCCAAGCATACAACTATTGGGCTATTTGAGTGAAAGAATGAACACCCAATGGTTATTATTTACACTCATCATTGGGCCAATTTTCGGGTTTTTTTATTCAAGGAAGTTGATTCAGTCCAAATAGTTCAGATATTGTATTATTCGATCGACCAAAATGGATATTAAAAGGCATTCTTTCCTGAGTACTTCTGTAGTCTTCCTCATCTGTTTCTTTTCTCTTAGTGGTTCATTATTCGCCTTTCAAAACACGGCTTCCATAAAGCTGTCAGAAATTTACAGAGAGGTAATTACTACCGAGGAGGAAGTGCTTGAATACAAGAACCTGAGAATTATAGATGACCTATCATCGGTTTACAATTTAAAAGACTCAGTCGCTTTTATCGATAGACTTGGTAAGGCACTAGAGATAGAGATCCCTGTTGATTCCAAAGGAATTGTCAGCAATGCAAAAGTCATTTATCTTGACTATGCCTCTGGCGCCAGCCTAAGCCTTTACATGTTAAACCTAGAGGTCTTAGACATTAAACTGGCCCAATTCGATCGGTTTAACTTTTATAATCTCCAGGTAGATTCAGTTTTTATGGACTCGGCAAGGGTTACTTCTGAATTTAGAGTAGAAGACTCTTATTTCAGTGAGTTTTTCGATACGCGGTCCGAATATGGCGCTCATCACATCATCAATACAGAGTTCAGTAGCTACTATAATATGTACTACTCTACTATCCATAAGGAGTTCTATATCATTGATTCGAGATTTAAAGAAGGTGCACACATAGGCCCTCATTTCGAAGGTACTTTTACTGATTTTTTAATTGAGCAAAGTACTTTCGAGCAAATAGATTCTGAATTACCTCTCCTACTCGAAGAGGTATCTCCAGATTCTGTTGTCTATAAAACCCAAGTGGTTTTTAACATGTTTGGTCTGCTACATCAGTTCACCATTGCAGACAATTACTTCCTTTCCAAGGGAGATGAACAACACGTCTACTTAACCGGTGAATACCAGTCACTTTTTATTCAAGGAAATTTATTTGAATCTCATTTGTATGCCAGTGCTCAGGTAAGCACTAAAATGGATTTCCTAGAAAATGAGAATAAAGGCAATATAATGTTGGCTGAATTAATCATTGAGAGTAAAAACAACCAGCTTCATTGGCGAGAATTTGAGGGGTTCAAATTCGCTGGAGGTTATATACCTGCAAATATGTTCACAGAATATGGAGATGAATATGGGCTCAGTGAAGATGAAATTGACCAGCTATGGCGCCAAACTTCCAATTTTGCCATTGGCACTTATCGAGCAACTACTGATAAAGAATTGGAAGATGATGACTCATTTCAGAGCTTAATTTCTAGTTACTACAGGATCTATAAAATTTTTAAAGATAACGGCCAGGTTGCTGATGCTAATGAGACGTATGTTGAAATGAAAGACGTGCAAATCAGACAATTAAGGTACAAATACAAGGAGTATGGTGGTCTAGAAAACTTTATTCAATGGCGCCTGAATCAACTTCTCAAGTTTTATACGGATTATGGCACTAATCCTTCGCGCGCCATTCGGATTTCAATTATTGTCATGTTCGTGTTTTCCATCTTCTATTTCTTCTTCCCTAGTGAATGGGATACAAAGAGCAAAAAGCAACTCATAGGTGATTACAAAATTTTCATTGAAAAGAACGACCACGGATATTTTAAACCATTTGTAAGACTCTCTACTGGCTTCTTTGTGAGTTTGCTGAATGCAATGACGCTCAGTTTGAATTCATTTGTAACGCTAGGCTTTGGAACCATTCCTACTTCCGGATTGGCACGTTACATTTGTATCCTTCAAGGCTTTATTGGTTGGTTCTTGCTCAGTTTATTTACAGCCAGTTTGATCAATCAAGTGATGTTTTAGTGAGTGATGCTTAAAACTCCACTCCGAGCTTAGTGAGCTCAGACTTAGTCATTTCAATCACGTTTACATCGAGTGGTATTGGGGTTAAGGGCGCATTAGCATCATCTTTCTCCACCTTAACAATTTGATCTATTAAGTCCATACCTTTAATCACCTGACCATAAATCATGTAATCACTATCTAATCTAGGAAGGCCTTCCTCATTCTGCACAATATAGAATTGACAGGCCGCTGATAATTTTCCTGGGTTATTGTCTCTTCCAGCTCCAAATGCACCATAAACATGTTTATGACCAGCTTCAAATTCAGGCTCTAATAAGTGAACTGAATAGGCAAAACCCTCTGGGGTATCTGGACAGCCGCCTTGAGCCACGAAATTCTCAATGACCCTATTGAAGGTAAAGTCATCATAATAACCCTTATTGGCCAACTCTAGGAAAGCTTTTTTATGCTCAGGAGTATCATCATATAACCAAACCAAAATCTCCCCTTGAGGAATGATTATTTGACCTAGTTGAAGCTGCTCTTCTTTTGTACATCCAAAAGCTAATATTGAAAGTGCGATGATTAGAAACTTCTTCATGGTAGGTTTGGGTTGATTAATTCAATGGTTGAATCTTAAATTTAAGAGTTTTAGCCAATTCATATGCCTTCTCTTTTTCCCTTTCAGAGATAAATAGCACCGAAGCACCCTTCTTGCCTGCTCTGCCAGTCCTTCCACTTCTATGGGTATAGTATTCGATTTGCTGTGGCAATTGATAATGCAGTACAAAGTTCAAATCCTTCACATCAATACCTCGGGCTGCAATATCCGTAGCTATGAGAATATCAATTTTTTCACTTTTGAACATGCGCATCACTTTATCCCTATCTCGCTGGCCCATGTCTCCCTCAATTACATCGACAGAGAGGTTTTTAGCCCTTAATTGCTTACTTAAAGTCTGAGCTGCACGCTTAGTTTGACAGAAAATCATCCCTCTTTCGTCTTGATGATAAGCCAAAAAATGCAACAGCTCTTGAACCTTATCTTTGGAGTTGCAGATGATGTATTCGTGGGTAATGTTTTCGTTAACACCAGCACTCCTACTGATCTGAACTCTTAAAGCTTTAGGCTTTAAAAACTTCTTGATAATCTCCTTTATTTCGTCTGGCATAGTGGCTGAAAACAACCAAATGTTGCGCTCTTGCCCTATTTCATCCAAAACCTTAATCATGTCATCTTTGAAACCCATGCTAAGCATTTCATCAGCTTCATCTAGGGCCACGAATTTAACATGGGCCAAGGTAATGGCCTTTTTGTCTAGCAGGTCTAGCAACCTACCTGGGGTAGCCACCACAATATGGGTTGGCCTTTCAAGTCTGTTAATTTGCTCATTGATGGGAGCTCCACCATACACAGCTTCGATAAAAACCTTATCGCTGTATTTAGTGAATTTGAATAATTGCTTGGCTATTTGTTGGCAAAGTTCTCTAGTTGGCGCCAATATTAGACCTTGTACTTCTTTCTGCTTGGCGTTCACCAATTGGATCATGGGTAATCCAAAAGCAGCTGTTTTACCAGTTCCTGTTTGTGCTTGCCCAATGAAGTCGTTATCTGCCTTAAGTAGTTCAGGAATAGCACTTTGTTGAATTTCTGTAGGATCAAAAATATTCAACTCATTTAAGCCTTTGATTAGGCCATCGTTTACTCCTAGTTCTGAAAATGTACTCACGTTTCTTATTTAGAATCCAAAGGTATGGCTTATTGAAATGAAAAAGAAGGCAATACTTTTTAGCTAGCCCTATATCCACCCATCTTAATTTTTAACTTTGGGGAAAATTGGTCAGTATGAAGTTAGATGGAATAGCTCCTGTAAAAATCGGAATCATTACAGTATCAGACAGAGCCAGTGAAGGCAAGTATGAGGATCTTTCAGGCCCTGCCATAGTAGAAACTCTCAATGCCTACCTAACAACCCATTGGACTCCAGTGCATCAAGTGATTCCAGATGAGCAGTATTTGATTGAGAGCACGCTCAAGCAAATGGCAGACAAAGAAAAATGCTCCCTCATCGTTACCACAGGTGGCACTGGCCCTTCGATAAGGGATGTAACGCCAGAAGCCACTGAAGCTGTTTGTGATAAGATGATGCCGGGTTTTGGAGAGTTAATGCGCCAGGTGAGTCTTCAATATGTGCCTACCGCTATCCTTTCTAGGCAAACGGCTGGTATAAGAGGCAAAAGCTTGATCATAAACCTTCCGGGCAAACCAAAATCTATTAGAGAATGTCTAGATGCTGTTTTTCCAGCTGTACCTTATTGTATCGATATTATTGGCGGTCCATACTTAGAGACGCATGAGGATGTGATGAAAGTATTTAGACCAAAAGCTTAAGATATAATTAGCAGTAAATATTTCCGCAGATATGGGCTTTTAAGGTTCTCGATGGTAACATTCTCTTTGAACCAACTGGAGTTAATATTTAATAACAAAACCCCTTTAGCATGTCATTTCGACCCTAGGAGAAAACTTATACACCAACACAAGTTCAAAGCCTGCCTCGCCCTTGTTAGTATTATCTCCAGCAAGCCTCGAATAGAGCTCTTCAGCAGCTTAGTCATGCTTGTTTTAACCCTAACCGCTTCTTGTTGTACTTTGCGATTGAATAAGCGTCAATCGTTACCCTTTGTATAAAAAAGACCGCTACTCCATGACTTAGCCTAGTTGATCAAATGAAATTCTCCAAAGTCTTTTTATCTTCAAAACAGCTAAACAAGCATTGAATAAATAGCCTCCCGATGAAAGGAAAATTAATCTTAGTTCTGTTAATATTTTTCATATCAAACTACTCCTACGCGCAATGCGAGTCGGTTACGGTAGAAAGTGTATCAAAATACACTCCATTGGCGATGGATTCACTATTTGAAGCTGATGGACTTAGAAACGGTCCTGATTACGATGGCGCAACCTTATAC
>CAYGKL010000051.1:0-22132 GCA_964350505.1 uncultured Roseivirgaceae bacterium
AATTCAATGAAGAAGGGAGATCGTTTAAACCTCCCTTTTAATTATTTATTCTCCTCCTTCTAGTTTATCTAGACGATCTAGGATCTCATCTCTCTTTGCATCCATACCCAATTGGTCATAGATGGTACTTAGTGGTCTTAAAGAATACACATCATTTGGATCTGCTTTAATGGCCTTCTCAAACATTGGTAATGCTTCTTGAAATTTATCTGTTGCCATTTTCTTCAAGCTCTCATATTTGGCTTCATCACCTGTAGTACTATTCGCTTGGGTCATAAACTCAGCGCCTTCATTGAAAAGCACAGAACCAGCTACATATAAAGCTTCAGCATAATCAGGATCTATTTCTAAAGCTTTCATTGCGTTTGCTTTAGCGCTTTCGAGATCCTCATTATTCCACTGTAAGTATGCCAACATATAATACAGGTTCTTTTCGGTACTACCTTCGCTTAGAAGATTCTGAAGGTTTGTAATGGCCTCATCCATTCTCTCCGTCTTGATCAAGATGTCTACTTCCCATTGTCTGTAAACATCATCTTCTGGAAACAATGTCTGCGCTCTTCTGATACCAGCTAAAGCATCATCATACTCTTCAGCATCAATACTACTTTGAATGACTCTGCTGAACGCATAATTCTTATTGTCATATTCTTCATCGTACTGAGTAACTTTTCTATAGTATTCTATTGCAACGTCTTGAACATCAGCGTTATCAGCTGCATAAGCAACAAAGAAATCCTTAGTTACATCGGTGTTAATCATTGTGGCCAACCTTAACATTTTATAAGCCGTATCGAAGTCTTCTGCCTCTAGCGCCACATTGCCTCTATTAAGTAAAAGAATCTCAAGTGAACCTAGATATTTACCACCAAGGGTTTTGGTTTCATCCTCTGGACTTAGAACAGCAGGTTCCATTATATCTTCATCCACTTTGTCGTCTCCAACTTCCATGGCTTTTTGATAAGATTCAAGGCTTTTTTGTGCCAGGCTAGCTTCTGCCAAACCTGTTGTTACAAATTGCTCTTTGTAAATATCACCTAAAAGGATATAAACATCAGGTTCAACACCTGTCTCGGCATCTTTTGTAGCCTGATTGGCTAAATCGATTGCTGATTCCATTTCGCCCTTCCTGAACGCCTTCTCTGCTTCCTTCAGGACTTTCTTTTGCGCAAACGCCCCCACTGCTAAAAGTGAAAGTGCGATAGTGAATAACAATTTTTTCATGAGTATTTAGTCTAATTTTAGTTTCAATTATGATTCTGTTGTTTCTGAAGTTGGTTCATCACCACCTTCATTTTGCTCTCCATCGATAGCCTCAATATCTATCTCTTCATCTACAGCAATGTGCTCTATCTTTTCTACAGAAGAGATTGCATCTCCCTCTTGTAATCTAATGAGCTTCACTCCTTGAGTTGCTCTGCCCATTACGCGCAGATCAGCTACTGAGATTCTGATTGTGATACCCGACTTATTGATTATCATCAAATCATCAGTATCGATTACTTCTTTGATAGATACTAAGTTACCGGTTTTTTCAGTAATGTTAATGGTCTTAACACCCTTACCACCGCGTTTGGTAATTCGGTAATCTTCTATTGGAGAGCGCTTTCCGTAGCCTTTCTCAGAAACGACTAACAGGTTAGCGTCTTCCCTCGATACACATACCATGCCAATAACTTTATCGGTATCGTTTTCTAGTGTCACTCCTTTTACGCCAGCGGCTGTTCTACCCATAGATCGAACATCACTTTCATGGAAGTGAACAACCTTACCCGATTGCTTACCTATGATGATGTGATTGTTACCATCGGTGAACTTCACTTCTAGAAGTCTATCACCTTCGTTGATGGTAATAGCGTTTATACCGTTGGTTCTTGGTCGTGAATAAGCTTCTAAAGAAGTCTTCTTAATGGTACCACCTTCGGTACACATAATGACAAAGTGATTGTTGATGTAGTCGTCATCCTTGAGGTCACCAGTATTGATTACCGCACGGATTTTATCTCCTTGCTCAATATTAATGAGGTTTTGTACCGGACGACCTTTAGAAGTTTTACTTCCCTCAGGTAATTCCCAAACCTTCTTCCAGAATACTTTACCAAACTCGGTAAAGATTAAGAGATAGTTATGCGTCATACCTGTGAACAAGTACTCCGTAAAGTCATCTTCTTTAGATTTAGCTCCTCTTGAGCCTACTCCACCTCTACCTTGGGTTCTGTACTCCGATAGTAAAGTTCTTTTAATGTAACCTTCATGAGAGATAGTAATCAACATCTCTTCATTTGGTATCATGTCCTCAGTGGTGAAGTCTTCCGCAGAATGAACAATGTCAGTTCTACGCTCATCGCCATATCTATCGCGCAGCTCAATGAGTTCATCTTTGATGATCTGCATTCTGAGCTCCACGTTTTCAAGAATCTCTTTCAAACTGGCAATCAACTCCATGATCTCATCATACTCCTTCTTGATCTTGTCTCTTTCAAGACCTGTCAATCTTTGAAGTCGCATTTCCAAAATAGCTTTGGCTTGAATTTCGGATAGCCCAAATTTCTCTATTAAGCCAGCTTTAGCAATTTCAGGATCGCGTGAAGCACGAATTAAGTTGATGACTTCATCTAGGTTATCTAAAGCAATTAGATACCCCTCTAAAATGTGAGCACGCTTTTCAGCTTCATTCAATTCGTACTGCGTTCTACGCACCACAACTTCGTGTCTGTGCTCAACATAGTTGAGTATTAAGTCTTTGAGGTTCAACGTGTAAGGACGTCCCTTTACAAGTGCTACATTATTCACTCCAAATGAAGATTGGAGTTGCGTGTACTTGTAAAGATTATTCAATACAACATTACCTATAGCGTCTCTCTTGAGCTCATAAACAATGCGCATTCCACTTCTATCAGACTCGTCTCGTAGATCTGAAATGCCCTCTATTTTCTTTTCATTCACCAAAGCAGCAGTCTTCTCGATCATGCTGGCTTTGTTCACCATATAAGGTATTTCCGTAACAATGATTTGCTCACGCCCTGTCTTGGTGGTTTCTATTTCAGCTTTGGCGCGCATTACAATACGCCCCCTACCCGTTTCAAAGGCAGATTTTACACCAGTATAGCCATAGATGGTTCCTCCAGTTGGGAAATCAGGCGCAGTAATGTGCTGCATCAGTTCCTCAATGGTGATATCATTATTGTCTATGTAGGCGATTGTGCCATTCACAACTTCAGTAAGATTATGAGGCGCCATGTTAGTGGCCATACCTACTGCTATACCGGAACTACCATTTACCAATAGACAAGGAAGTCTACCCGGTAAAACGGTTGGTTCTTTTAGTGAATCGTCAAAGTTGAATTGAAAGTCTACAGTGTCCTTATTGATATCAGAAAGCAATTCTTCTGCAATTCTTTTCAATCGGGCCTCAGTGTAACGCATCGCTGCAGGCGAATCTCCATCAACTGACCCGAAGTTACCTTGACCGTCTACCAAAGGGTAGCGCAATGACCAAGGCTGAGCCATACGCACCATGGTGTCGTATACTGATGAGTCACCGTGTGGGTGATATTTACCCAACACCTCTCCTACAATTCTTGCTGATTTTTTATAGGGCTTATTCCAGTTGACCCCTAGGTCGAGCATTCCGTATAAAACCCTTCTGTGTACTGGTTTTAAACCATCTCGTACGTCAGGTAATGCCCTGGATATGATCACCGACATGGAGTAGTCGATGTAAGCACCCCTCATTTCATCTTCTATGTTAATGGGGATGATAGTTTCCTTGTCTCCTTCTGCCATAAATTGGGTAAAAAGTCCGTTTTGATTAAGGTGGCAAGATACTAAATATTATCCGTTTGGCAGGGCAAAAAGCAATCGATTAATTGCCATTTCCACCACCTTTTTTAGACTTTTTGTCCTTTATGATTGGGAATGAGGAGCCTGAAGGTTTTCTTCTTACCCTTCGTTGTCCGAAGCGTGGGTTTTGATTTTGGTAAAAAGGACGTCCTCGGTACATTTTTCCATTGAAAACGTGTTCCATTTGCACTTGATTGGCCACGTATTTATTTCGTGGATAGATAGGGTATTTGAGAAGCAAGCCCAAATCAATGCTGAACGTGGTGAACTTGTGCTGAATACTAACCAAGTCGTTGCCCAAAGTAAAGCTCCTAATCTCTATAGAAGGCCTGATATAACCTTTAAAGTACTTAGAGAACTTAGTTTGGAACATGATGCCTACATTGAAGAAAGGATCGTAAATGATATTGTCTGAATTGACAGTTGTCTCCCGAATTTTCCATACGCCTCCATAAACATCTGCCAGCATGGAAAAATCGCCAAGTGAATAGAAGTTATAGCTTACTGAAGCGAAAAGCTTGGTGGTAGATATTTTGGTTGATGGCATGGTATACCTTCTCAACAATGGATCAGCATCTTGCTCTGAGCTAGGGTTGTTGAACCTAATAGCTCCTAAGCCGATACCAGCCCCAATTCTGATCATATCTTCATCTAGGTACCTCTTCTCTCCTGTTCTTTCAAAATGCCCCTTATCGAGCTTCTTTAAACTGAAGGATCCACGCAGAATGATCGGGTTGTATCTTCCACTATTTCTGAAAACAACCGATGCCGTATCTGTCCTTACGATTTGACTATCATCATCGATTCTGCTGATGTCTGTTTGAGTGAAACGGTTGAACCAATTGTTGTAGGCATTGATGGGTTGTGTATTGCCA
The DNA here is from genome assembly GCA_964350505.1 of uncultured Roseivirgaceae bacterium. Lineage (GTDB taxonomy): Bacteria > Bacteroidota > Bacteroidia > Cytophagales > Cyclobacteriaceae > Roseivirga. The sequence continues at coordinate 4,719 of CAYGKL010000051.1, forward strand.
GTTTCTTCACCAAGAGGAACAATATAGAGCAGGTCGTTACGTGGGTTCCGAATCACCGATACTCCTTCCAATGGGTTTTGGTAAGAAAAAAAACCGTAGCTCTTTTCAATCTGTAAATTGAACTTGTTGAGTGTTTTCCGAATTGGATTGACAAGTTGCCTTTCAATGGCCTTCTGACGTTCTTCGGGCGTCTCAGCTTCTTCAATTACAAACCCACTGATATTACTTTTCTTCTTCTTCTTTTTAAAAAGTTGTGCCTCAGCACTGAATGATGAGGAAAAAATTAAAAATAAAAGTAGCGCAAGCCAGCGGTAAGGTTTCAATGGAGTTTACTTTCTCAATTATAATGACAAACCTATTCAAATATTATAGAAAGCAGAGAAAAAGAGTGAAATGAGTAGCTCATTCAAACTTGTTTTAATCAGTCCTATATTGAAAGAAACCTGAGTGAACTTAGGTCGATGTTAATATAAAAAAAGAGACCGCCAAAGCGGTCTCTTCTAGTCATTAGTATATTAAGGTTGATAAGGGTTCTTATTCAGCAGATAAATCAGCCATAAATGCATCTATTTTTGCTTTGGCATCACCACCACTAGCATAAGCCTTTTTCACAGCATTATATTTAGATGCTCCAAGGCTGTGTTTAGCCAAAGTACCTACTACATCTTTGGCGGCATCTTGCTTTTCTTTGATTTGTTTGTTTACAAGAGTCATAAATTGATTTTCCCACTCTTGAGCCGGCTCTCCTTTCTTTCCTCTTAATTCTTGGAACCTTTGGCCAGTCATGCCTTCCTGCTTAGCGATTAAGTCATTCACCATCGGGCTAATTTTATCAGTAATTGCTTTCTGAGCCAACATTACTACTGCATAGTCTTTGTAATCTTGGTCTGTGATCTCGTCTTGAGCTTGCGCAGCAACAGAAACAAACGCGAAACAAACAGCAGCTAAAACAACTTTAGATAGTCTTTTCATGGTCTTTTTAATTTTAGTTTTAGTAAGGCTAGCTAGCCCTCTTCCTCAGTTTAGTAGTTTAGTTATTCTTTACAGCGTCACAATAAAATTGATTTGTTCGGAACATACAAATGAAAATATTCCAAAATTGTTTCAGAACCGATATTTTTGAAGCTTTTGGGAAAAACAGATAAATAAAGTTCAATATGAGGAAAATTTATTACCTATCTACTTGCGATACCTGTAAAAGAATCATGAATCAGTTAAATCTTGAAGGCTTCGAAAAACAGGATATTAAAACTGAAAAAATGACATTGGTTCAAATTGAGCAAATGCAGCAGTTATCTGGCAGTTATGAGAGCCTATTTAGTAAGGTGGCAAGAAAGTACAGGGCCTTGGGTTTAAATGAAAAAAGTTTGTCTGAGGATGAAATGAAAAACTACATCGTTGAAGAATATACCTTCTTGAAAAGACCCGTCTTTATTATCGATGATCAAATCTTTATTGGCAATAGTAAAAAGACTGTTGAAGCTGTAAAAGAGGCTTTATTAGGATAAATATCAATGTCCATTTGTCCTATAAACCTTAAGCCTAGTCTATATTTCATTCTCCCCCCTTTGTATTCCCCTCCTCAGGGGGAAAGTTGAACTGCTAGACTCAACTCTAGCACAAACACTCTCCCCCTAATTTAGGGGGAGTTGTAGGGGGTCACACCAATTCTTCTTTCTCTACTTCAGGAGCATTCTCTGGCCTGAGCGCTCTTACCGCTTTACCAGCTTGCCACATTTCTGAATTATGGAGTTCATCTAGTTCAACTTGAAGCTTCTCTCTGTAATCGGCTTGTGAATTTGAATCGATCGACTTCTGGGCCTCTACTCCGGCTTTTACAGAAGCATAAAGCTTTTCAAAAACAGGCTTGGTGGCTTCATAGAATGGATCTTTCCAATCTAAAGCTCCACGCTGGGCTGTTGTAGAACAGTTGGCATACATCCAGTCCATGCCATTTTCTGCAATCAGCGGATATAAAGATTGTGTGGCCTCCTCAACAGTTTCGTTGAAAGCTTCTGATGGCGAGTGACCATTGGCCCTAAGCACTTCGTACTGCGCTTGAAATAAGCCTTGAATTGCGCCCATCAATGTTCCTCTTTCACCAGTAAGATCAGAAGTTACTTCTTTAATGAAGGTAGTTTCGAATAAATAGCCCGCGCCAACGCCACTTCCTACTGAAAGTATTCTATCTCTGGCCTTTCCTGTCGCATCTTGATGCACAGCAAAAGAAGAATTCAAGCCTTTACCAGCTACAAAAAGTCTCCTTAAGCTTGTCCCAGAGCCTTTTGGAGCCACCAAAGCTACATCCACATCGGCTGGAGGAATAATTCCAGTTTTTTCGGCATAAGCAACACCGAAGCCATGAGAGAAATACAACATTTTACCAGCAGTTAAATGCTTCTTCACCGTTGGCCAAAGCTGAATCTGTGCAGCATCTGAAAGCAGATAGCAAATTACGGTGCCTTTTTCAAGCGCCTCTTCTATTGAAAAAAGGTTTACGCCTGGCTCCCAGCCATCCTCCACTGCTCTGTCCCAAGACTTTGACGGTTTTCTCTGTCCTACGATAACGTTGATACCATTATCTCTTAGGTTCAATGATTGACCTGGACCTTGAACGCCATAACCAATGATAGCTACAGTTTCTTCTTTTAGCACTTCTTGTGCTTTTGCTAATGGGAATTCGTCTCTGGTAACTACGTTTTCTTCAACGCCTCCAAAATTGATTAATGCCATTGTATTAAGTTTTAATTGAAATTCGTTTTAATATTTAGTTTGATCAGCCCTTTTGGCTTCAGCCACGAGCTTGTGTAAATCTTTTAACTCTTCGTTCGGTTTAATAAGTGAAACCCTTCCAGATTTCACATAATCGATTAGTCCAAACGGCTTTAAAAATTCTAGTAAATCATCGTTTTCAGCTTTATGACCTGTCTTCTCAATGATCATAAAATCTTGCTCAACAGAAAGGATTCGTGCATTCTTGTCTCTAATGAGTCTTTCTACAAGGTTGTGCTGTGCAGCTTGTTCAACAGAGACCTTGAAGAGCGTGATCTCCTGAAAAACGGTTTCATCATCTATATGATAAACAGCCTTGATAATCTCTACTTGCTTCTCTAACTGAAGCACAATTTTCTTCACCATCTCTTCGGTTGTGTTCAGCACAATAGTGAAGCGATGAATCCCAGGAATCTGTGATTCCGAAGCATTCAAACTTTCAATATTCAAATGCCTTCTAGTGAAAACCGAGGTAATGCGATTAAGCAAACCAATATGGTTTTCTGTAAATGCTGTTATAGTGAAGTCTTGAGTCATGATTAAGAAAGTCTTACTTCGGATACTGAAGCTCCTGTCGGAACCATTGGGAACACGTTGTCTTCCTTGCCTACATGCACCTCAAGCAAATAGCTACCATTATGCGCCAACATTTCTTGAATAGCAGAGGATAAATCTTCTCTTTGATCTATAGATTTACCCTTAATGCCATAGCCTTCTCCTATTTTGATGAAATCAGGGTTCAGTAATTCGGTGCTACTATATCTCTTATCGAAGAAAAGCTGCTGCCATTGGCGCACCATACCCAAAAAGCTATTGTTGAGGATAATGATCTTTACCGCTGCTTTTGTCTGGAAAATAGTACCTAATTCCTGAATGGTCATTTGGAATCCGCCATCTCCTATCACTGCAATTACTTCCCTTTCTGGAGCTCCGAGTTTAGCGCCCAAGGCTGCTGGCAAGCAAAACCCCATAGTGCCTAAACCACCTGAAGTAATATTACTTTTAGATTGTTTGAATTGGGTATAGCGGCAAGCCACCATTTGATGTTGACCTACATCCGTCACTAAAATAACTTCTCCTTGAGTGATTTTATTCACTTCGTTGATGACCTCTCCCATGGTTAATAGACCTTCAGAAGGGTTCATTTCAGGCTGAATTACCTGCTCGTTCTCTATTTCATCAAAGGCTCTAAAACGCTCTAGCCATGCCTGATGACTTTTTCTTTTCACTGCCATGGTTAGCAGCTTGAGACTTTCTTTACAATCGCCCAAGACTGGCACATCCACTTTAACATTTTTATTGATCTCCGAAGGATCAATATCAAGGTGAACTACTTTGGCCTGCTTAGCGTATTTGGCCAAATCTCCGGTGACCCGATCATCGAAACGCATCCCAATGGCAATCAACACATCGCATTCATTGGTCAGTTTATTCGGACCATAGTTGCCATGCATTCCCAACATTCCCACATTCAATGGATGATCGGTTGGTAAGGCAGAAAGCCCCAAAAGTGTCCATGCTGCAGGAATTCCTGATTTTTCAATAAAGGCTTTAAATTCATTTTCCGCTTTGCCTAAGATTACTCCTTGACCGAAAAGCAAGAATGGCCTTTCAGCCTGATTAATCAGTTCTACTGCCGCTTGAATTGCCTCTGGCTGAACTTCTGGTACTGGTTTATAACTTCTAATGCTTTCGCATTTTTTATACTCAAAGTCTAATTGATTGAATTGCGCGTCTTTTGTAATATCTATTAATACTGGCCCTGGCCGCCCACTTTTTGCAATGTAAAAAGCCTTGGCCAAAGCCATAGGAATATCTTCAGCCTTTGTTACCTGATAATTCCATTTGGTGGCAGGCATGGAAATGCTGATGATATCTGTTTCTTGAAAGGCATCTGAGCCTAGCAAGTTCGAACCTACTTGGCCTGTAATACAAACCAAAGGTGTAGAATCAATCATAGCATCTGCGATACCAGTAATCAGGTTGGTAGCCCCGGGACCTGAAGTTGCGATTACAACGCCAACCTCACCTGTGGCTCGAGCAAAACCCTGAGCCGCATGAATAGCACCTTGCTCATGACGATTCAAAACGTGATGAATTCGATCCGTGTAATGATAAAGTGCATCGTAAACGGGCATAATAGCCCCTCCTGGGTAACCGAATATCAACTCGACACCTTCTGCGACCAATGACCGCAGGACAGCATCAGCTCCAGATGTTTTTACTTTTTCTCCTACGGGTTGAGTAATTACAGCTTCCATATTTGATTAATTATCTGTGACACAGCCTTGCGAGGCAGAGCTCACAGTTTTGGCGTATTTGTAAAGAGCTCCTCGCTTAACTTTTAGCGCTGGAGCTTTCCAATGCTTTCTTCTTTCAGCCAAGACCTCATCTGAGACTTTTAAGCTGATTTCATTTTTTGTAGCATCGATGATGATTTTATCACCATTCTCCACTAAAGCAATGTTTCCACCAGCTTGGGCTTCTGGCGTTACGTGCCCCACAACAAAACCATGGCTACCTCCAGAGAATCGACCATCAGTGATCATTGCTACTGTTTTGCCTAAACCCGCTCCCATAATGGCTGAAGTGGGCTTTAGCATCTCTGGCATTCCAGGTCCACCTTTTGGCCCCTCATACCTGATGACAACTACATGACCATCTTTCACAGCACCGCCACGAACTCCATCGATAGCGGCAAATTCATTGTTGAAAACAATGGCTTCTCCTTCAAACCTCTCTCCTTCTTTTCCGGTGATTTTGGCGACTGCTCCTTCTTCGGCCAGATTGCCAAATAGCATTTGTAGATGCCCTGAAGGCTTAATTGGCGCATCAAGTGGTTTTAAAATTCCTTTGGAATTGTCAAGGTCTGCCACTTCTGATAAGTTTTGGGCAATGGTTTTTCCAGTAACCGTCATACAGTCGCCATGTAGCATGCCTTCGCCCAACATCCATTTCATTACGGCAGGGATTCCACCAGCTTCATGTAAATCCTCCATCAGGTATTTGCCACTTGGTTTAAGATCGGCCAAGAATGGTGTAGCATCTGAAAGCCTTTGAAAATCTTTCAATGTGAGGTCAATATCGATACTATTGGCAATGGCAATGAGGTGCATGACTGCATTGGTTGAACCACCTAAGACGGTGATCAATCGAATAGCATTTTCGAAAGACTTCTTCGTCATGATATCTTTCGGCTTTAAATCGAGCTCCAGTACATTTCGAATGGCTTTACCGATCGCATCGCACTCGGTATTTTTATCTGCACTGATAGCGGGATTCGAAGCACTATATGGCAAAGACATACCTAATGCTTCAATGGCAGAAGACATTGTATTAGCTGTGTACATTCCTCCGCAAGCTCCCGCTCCTGGACATGAGTTTTTGATGATGCCTTTATAGTCTTCGTCTGAAATGGTACCTGCAAACTTTTGACCGAGTGCTTCGAAAGAAGAAACAATATTGAGTTTCTCGCCCTTGAAACAGCCAGAAGCAATGGTGCCACCATATAGTAAAATCGAAGGCCTGTTCAATCGGCACATGGCAATAAGTGCTCCTGGCATGTTCTTGTCGCAGCCTACTACGGTCACCAAGCCATCGTAATAATGAGCTCCGGCTACTGCTTCAATGGAATCGGCAATAATTTCCCTAGAAACCAAAGAATAGCGCATACCTTCTGTTCCGTTGGCAATGCCATCGCTCACACCAATAGTATGATACATCAAGCCTACTAAGTCTTCTTTCCAGATACTTGCTTTAACCTGCTCAGCCAGCTTGTTAAGGTGCATGTTACAAGTGTTGCCATCATAACCAGTACTGACCACTCCCACTTGGGCTTTGGCCATGTCTTCTTCAGTTAAACCTATGCCATAAAGCATGGCTTGAGAAGCTGGTTGAGAAGGGTCTTGCGTTAAGCATTTGCTGTATTTATTCAGTTCCATTGACTTAAAACTATCGTTTCTGTCAACGGGAAATAGACCTTATTTCAAATTCGCTACGGTTTTCAATTGAATTGAATTTTCACACAACACATTGATTATCAGTTGTATATTTAAATTAAATTACAGTTTTAAGTTTTCAATAATATAACCAGAGGAGCATCTCTGCTAACTAAATGAGCCTTCGATTTGATCATAGAGTCGTTTAATCAAGAATCGATCTGGAGTTATACTATCTACTTAAACACAAAATCTCACTGACCAATCTGATCAATGAGATTTTTAGAATTAAGGCTGATAACTTTTTAGCCTGTTATTTCTTCTTTCTGTAAATTTTAGTCTTAACCTTTTTGGCTCCATCTGCTTCACTAAACCACGGAAAACTTGGTTCGTTTTGGGCATATTTGGCAAAGTCTGGATAAGCGCCTAAGATGTTTTCTCTTTCTAATGGATACTCCCAGGCATCGGGAATCAGTATTGCCCATGGTAGGTTCTTTTTATTCAGGTAAAACTTACCTTCAGACTTGTTTGAGTCATCATCTAGGGTACCAAAGTAAAGCTCATTAGCTTTCGAAGAAGGCTGCTTACCAGGCATGTGCACTTCTCTTCCTTCCTCCCCATCAATTCTTAAAAATAAATCATAACTCATTTTATCATTCTTAATTTTCTTTGGTTTGTCGAGGACTACTTTCACTGTAAACTCTAGATCATCAAATTCTGGATCACCTTCAACAGTGTTCACAAAGCCCTTAGTACCGAAGGAATTTTTAATGCTTACGAATCGAATCTCAGTCAACTCATCATATTCTAGCAATTCGTATTTGACATCTGGGTTATTCACCTCAATCGTGAGTTTTTTTGAAGGTGTCTCGATAGCATAACAAAAGTCATTGTTATAACCAGCGCCTATAGATTTTACCTTAAACTTGGTTTCAATAGTACTCAACTCACTTTTCTCATTCATTAAAAGTGCCATGTTAAAAGAGACTACAAAGTCATTAAAGTCATAGTCGCCATTAGATGGCCAAGTGTCTTCAAAGCCAATGGTGTTGAAAGTTTCAAAGGCCGGAATAAAATTAGCCTGAGAAATATTCGGGTCTTCTGGAGCCCAATCGAACTGATCTTCCACACCATCGCCATCAGCATCATCTTTGCTCTTTTTCATGGCAACGTTACCTTCTACCACAGCTGGCATATCCACCGTTATTGACAGGAACTGATCTTTGTTAAATTTCTCAGAATACATCCCTGAACCTGTCTTTACAATCATTTCAACCGCTTTATACTGAATTGGAATATCGATAGTAGTAATTGTGTCGGCTTGAGAAAGAACTATACTATTGAAGAGTATACCTTCTACATAAACTTGACCCAATACTGGTTCGTCTGCTGGGAGGTTGTTGATTTTCCAGCGCAAGTTGTGCTCCGTAGAAGTTTCATAATTAAACCCATCAGGGATCACTAGTTCTGCTAGCGATGAGGCATCATCTAATGGGATTACTTCAGGTGCTTCAATACACGAAAAGACACCTACCAAGAGAAATATTGTTATCAGCTTTTTCATGACTCAAAATTCCTGAAAATAGAGCCTATTGAGGTATTTTTTCGATGAACCGCAACATTTCATCGTTGACATGTCGGTGAAATCTTATTAAAAAATCACATCAGTTACTGATAAAGGTTTTTACATCATGAAAACTTAACGAATTGGCTCCTTCATAACAAATATTTGGATTGCTAAGGCAGTTAATCCATCATTAAGTAAGCCTTGATAACGAACTTTCCAAAAGAGAAACAAGTGATATATGTAAGCCATAATGTTTGTTGTGTAATTGTCTGATCATAAATGACATCACCTTTGCTTCAAATTAAAATTACACTCTGAATTAAGGTTATGAAAATCAAGAAAATAGTACTCACGCTTATCTTACTGCCAATATTGATGATGGTGGGCTGTAATGAAGAGGATGATACCATTCCAGTTGGAACACCAACTATTAGTTCTACAATTCCACAAAACAATGCCAATGAAGTGGCTAGAAACAAAACCATTTCTGTGGTATTTAGTGAAGCAATGGATGCTTCAACAATTAACGCAACAACATTTACCGTTAAACAAGGTACGGCTAGCGTTATTGGAGCAGTAGCTTATGCCGATGGTACAGCCACATTTACTCCAATGAACACTCTCATATCTAATACTTTGTACTCCGTGAAAATAAGCACAGGAGCCAAAAGCGTTACAGGTATTCCTCTTTCTTCAGCTACAGAATGGAATTTCACGACAGGCGCCACTTCAGCGATTATTGCTGCGGTCAACCTAGGTGCATCAGCCAATTATGTGATCTTAGCTAAAACGGCTATTAATAATAGTTCTACTTCTGCAATTACTGGAGATTTGGGCTTAAGTCCAGCCGCGACTACATTCGTGACGGGTTTATCATTGACAGATGCTACCGGTTATGCTACCTCTACGCAAGTAACAGGGCGTGTATACGCAGCTGACATGGCATCTCCAACGCCCGTTAATTTAACCACAGCGGTCAATGATATGATTACTGCTTACAACGATGCAGCAGGAAGACCGACACCTGATTTCGTTGAGCTAGGCACTGGAAATATTGGAGGAATGACACTTACAGCTGGTCTTTATAAATGGACTTCCTCGGTTACAATTCCTACAGATGTGACTATCACAGGTGGTGCTAATGATGTTTGGATCTTCCAAATCTCAGGAGACCTGTCTCAAAGTGCAGCAATGAGCGTGACCTTAAATGGTGGTGCTCAAGCCAAAAATATCTACTGGCAAGTAGCTGGTGAGGCGACCTTTGGAGCTAATGCTCACTTTGAAGGTAATATTCTCTCTATGACAGGAATTACCTTTCTAACTAATGCCACTTTCAATGGACGTGCACTTGCACAATCAGCGGTGATTCTTGATTCAAATACCATGACCAAAGTGGAGTAATCTGAGAATAACTAAAGCATATGACATTCCTGGTGAATCAATCTTTATGGTACCAAAAGGCTGATTTATCCGGAATGCTTTTTTATTAAAAAAATATTGAAACTTTAACTACAGACATATATCCATAACATACTTTATATCAATTACATAAGAATTAATTAATACCTAAAATAAACATGGTAGTTAAAAATCCACCAGTTGGTCTTCATCATTTAGAAATTGAAATCATCTGATAAACGTCAACAGTTATTTCGCGCTAAGTAATGCTAATGGTTTATAGTACAAGAACTAATACCCAATAGTCAACCTACAGCCTTGATGTTAGCTTTTTGTTGAAAGATATACTGCACTTGTCGTAGTAATGTTGTATTTCTTTACACCCATTATGGAAGGCTTGTGTATTAATGATGTAGTGTAAGGCATGGTTTACAACTCAGTAAAACCTAAACTGTATTTCAATCTAAACAGAACCACCCTATATGAATCATCATCTTACCTTCAAACTTCTCTTTTCCCTTCTTTTACTTTCAATAATAACTGCCTGTGGAGATGAAGATGCAGACGCGGCCAATGCTGGCACCTCTAGTGCAGAATTCAACCAAACGCTTACTTATGGCACCATGAGAGATAATGATGGTATCTCTTACAAAACCATAGAAATCGGCAACCAAACCTGGATGGCCGAAAACCTAAGAAGCACCAAATTTAGAACTGGAGAAGTTATCCCTGAAGTAACCAGCAACTCTAGTTGGGTAGCTTTAACTTCAGCAGCTCAAAGCAGTTATGATAACACTGAAGATCTCGATGAATTGGCAACTTCAGGCAGGTTATACAACTGGTTTGCCGTTTCTGATAGTAGAAATATTGCACCTGCCGGCTGGCATGTACCAACTCAACAAGAATGGGAACAATTAGCCACAGCTTTAGGTGGCGCACAAACTGCAGGTGGTAAAATGAAAGAAGCAGGTAATACGCATTGGAATTCTCCTAATTCAGCTGCTGACAATAGCAGTGGATTCACAGCGCTCCCTTCGGGCCGAAGAGAATATACTGATGGGAGTTTTATCAATAGTGGCTTCAATGCCTTTTGGTGGACCAGCTCCCCTTACAACCCTGACTATTCATGGTATTACCAGGTAAACTATGATGTTGGCTCGGTGAATGCTGCCAATTTCCACAAGCAGTATGGCTTTTCAATAAGACTTATCAAGGACTAAAAACAAAGAAAACCTTCAATTACTCTGCTTTTCAATACCTATTGAGTGAATGGAGTATACTTTAATTGATGATTGAAGCCAGTGTAAAATCGGGCTTTTTTTATGACTATACATCCAAATCCAATTCTGCATCACGATATTCTATATTTAAGGCTATGCTTAGGTAACAAATGTTACTCACTGTTAAGAAATAGTTGTGTCTCTTTGTCTTGTCATAAATCCACCAATTCAAAAGTAAAACCATGAAAGATAAGAATGTAGTAATAGGTTTCGGCCTATTTTTAGTGATTTTGGTGGGATCAGTTGGTTGCAACAGCAAAAGCAGTGAAACTAGGCAAGAGCTTGATAAAACAGAAATAAATACACAACAAGACATAGAAGTAATTGCTGGGATAGACCCTTCTCAATTGCTTACTAGCGTGTGTTATGTCTGCCATAACCCCAAGAGTGGTTCACACGATGAAATGCTCGCTCCACCCTTAGTTGGTATTAAACAGCAATACCTTAGAGCGACAGAAGACCGAGACGGTTTTATAGAACGCATGGTGGCATTTGTTTCTAACCCCAATGAAGAGAGTGCCATTATGAAAGGACCGATTAGGCGCTTCGGTTTAATGCCTAAACCAGCTGTAAATGAGGAAGAGATAAAGGCAATTGTCGAATTTATCTATGACAATGAACTGCCAGAGCCAACTTGGTTTGCAGAGCATGAAGAAGAGATGCACGGCAAAGATCAAAATTGAGCTTTCCCCTACCTCTCTAAGTTCACTCTATCCCAATTTCCAGTATTTGCAGCTGCCACGTATGTAGATTCTAAAAAGGACATGACCACAGCCTCAGGATCTTTAGCCTTTCGTACATCATCGTATTTAAGGAAATACTCCCCCATTTCTGGGCTCCAAAAAGCCTCTTTGGGCTCAACCTTTTGAATAGCAAAGTCCGCAGGAGATGGATAACAATAAGCATAAAAAACAGGCATTGGCGAGTCGTCATTCCCTGGCCAGAAGCCAGCGCTGCTCACCTCTTGCGAATAAGCTTCTTGCATTACATCCAATGGCATATTGGGCATTCCACCCTGGTGCAGGGGCGCTTTGCGACCTGAAAATCGCGTGACTGCCATATCGAAAGCTCCCCAGAAGAAATGCACTGGACTACATTTGCCTAAAAAACCACTTCTGAATTTCTGAAAGATATTGTGTACACTTACCGAAGCCTGCCAGAAGTTCTGTACTGCCTGCTTGTTATAAGACCTGTTGATCTTATTCTCAGCAAAGGGAATGGCATGTGCCAACTCATTGGGCTTACCGTAAATCTTTATTTGGATGTTCAGGCATTCTAACTTTTGAAAGAGTTCTCTATGAAAGTCTGCCACAGTGCGCGGGAACAAGCCAATGACCTCATTGTCGTTAAATGTAGAAGCTATAATGAGCTGATGATTTTCGAAATCGAATTCTATCTCAAAGATGCCATTGTCATAAGGCATTGGGCCTGTACTTAGGCCTCTTGCTGTTACATACAATGCGGTATGCCAGGAGTGATTTTGCCAAGGCATAGCCTTCAATCGAATTTTACCCACAATCTGCACCCATTGATGAACCGTGTTCACTGTGTCTTTCCAACTGTTGTAATCTAACGCTGGCCAAGCAGTATCACAGCCTTTTATAATGGTGTTCATGGGTGTACGAGGTTTATTCTTTCAAGAGAATCGTATTTATCAAATATATCTCAACTACATCGTAATCCATTGTGCTATTTAAACAATAACTAGTTTAGCCAATAAATAGCACTACCTTCCTACTTCAATAGGTCTAGCACGGAATAATTTATGGATGTACAAGTACTAATTATTGTTGGGGCATCCATTGTTGGATTATGGATATTGCTCTACATCTTTCCATTAGGCTTATGGATCTCGGCCATATTTTCAGGCGTGCAGATCAGCCTGATCAGTTTGGTGTTTATGCGTTTGAGAAAAGTGCCTCCTCCCTTGATTGTCAATTCATTAATATTAGCTACCAAAGCAGGGATTCTCGACATCAACACACAAGTTTTAGAGACCCATTACCTAGCAGGCGGGAATCTCACCAATGTGATAAAAGCTTTAATTGTAGCAGACAAAGCCAACTTGAACCTCACTTTTAAGCAGGCTACCGCCATAGACTTGGCAGGCAGAAATGTTTTGGAAGCTGTTCAGATCTCAGTGAACCCGTATATGATTGTGGTTCCTGCCATTACTGGTGTCACCATAGATGGCATTCAGTTGATTGCAGAAGCAAGAGTGACTGTTAGGACCAATATTCAACAACTCGTAGGTGGTGCGGGTGAGGAAACGATTAAAGCCCGAGTAGGTCAAGGAATCATCTCTAGAATTGGCGAAGCCCATCATTACATGTCCGTATTAGAAAAGCCTGAAGAAATCTCTAAACGAGTGCTCGCTGGTGGCTTAGATACTGGAACAGCATATGAAATCCTTTCTATCGATATCGCTGACATCAACATTGGCCATAATATTGGAGCGAAGCTTCAGATAGATCAGGCCGCTGCTGACCTTAAAATTGCTAATGCTAAGGCAGAAGAGCGCAGAGCCATTGCTGTTGCCAATGAGCAAGAGATGAATGCCAAAATAGAGTATGCCAAAGCGCTGGTCATTCAAGCTGAAGCTGCCATCCCATTAGCCCTCTCAGAAGCGTTGGTGAAAGGGCAATTGGAAGTTAGGGAATATTAACCCTCAATCCTGTGGACAGCTTCCCTACATAGTAGCAGTAGATTCAGCTAAATTTTCGGTTTGGTATTGTCATCTATATCCGGACTTATTCCCCTCCTGTTTTAGGAGGGGTGCCCAAAGGGCGGGGTGGTCTTTTAAGATTTTGGGTTGTTAAAGCAACTCTTTATTTTTTCCAAGACAGATTCATGTGCTTTAAACACTTCGTCATTTTCAAACCTTATAACTCTAATTCCATGAGAATTAAGGATATCTGTCCTTGTTGCATCATGTTCACAACCTGCGGCAGTAAAGTGATCAGCCCCATCCAATTCAATAGCTAATTTCTCGGAAGGACAATAAAAATCCAAAATATAACTATCGACACTAAATTGCCTTCTGAACTTTCTGCCTTCTAGTTTTTTACCTTTTAAAGACCTCCAAAGATTGGCTTCAGCACTTGTTAGGTTATTCCTCAGGTTTTTCCTGAAGTCTTTTAATTCTGGTCTATTGTTGGTTTGTCTTTTCTCCATTAGATTATGTGTGTTTATGAGTAATAGACAATAATAACAATTTCATGCCGACCTATTGCCGTTCAATTAATTAACAAGATTCGGTTTTTATTGAGTTCTACCCCTCAGTCCTGCGGACAGCTCCCCTAAATCAGGGGAGCAGTGGATTGTGCTAAATTTTTAGTTAGGTATAAAATCTATATCCGAACCTATTCCCCTCCTGATTTTAGGAGGGGTGCCCAAAGGGCGGGGTGGTCAAACTACTCACTATGACTCGTCCTGAAAAAAGTTTACAGGTTTAACATTTAGTTCTGTAATAGATTTACAGTTGTTTGATTGTCCTGATCTATGTTTACAATATCAGGTTTTTTCTTGTAATAGTTTTTCCATAGTCCTTTTGGATTAACGATGTATTGAAATATACCCCTCAGTCCTGCGGACAGCTCCCCTAAATCAGGGGAGCAGTGGATTGTGCTAAATTTTTAGTTAGGTATAAAATCTATATCCGGACTTATTCCCCTCCTGTTTTAGGAGGGGTGCCCAAAGGGCGGGGTGGTCAACCTAATTCTTTTCCATTACCTCTGGACCTACTCTCTTTTTATCCAAATGTGGCACACCGTTAGTCATCCACTGAGGTGCTGCAGTGCCTTTCAAGTAATGGTCGAAATATTGCTTCATGCGGATCTGAAAGTCCTTCTGATTGTCTTCTTTTCCCAAGTGATGTGGTTCATCTGGGTAAGAGAGTAGAATAACTTCTTTTCCTAATCGCTTCGCTGTGGTGTAGAACTCAAGGCCTTGGTTCCAATCCACCGCGCCATCTGCAGTTCCATGAAGAATTAAGAAGGGTGTGCTGATGCCTTCTGCTTGATGGACAGGTGATTGGCTTCGATACAATTCCATGTTCTCCCATGGGCTTACTCCCATTCTACCTTGAGACCATTGAATGATCGGTCCGTTCATATTACCCGATCTTTTATAAAGCACATTGTGCATGCTAATGAGGTTTGTGAGTGGTGCACCAGTGACCACAACGGCAAACATATCAGTCTGGGTAACTATAAACGAAGACTCGTAACCACCCCAGCTATGTCCTTGCAAACCAATTCTTTCTGGATCAGCGTAACCTAAGTCAATTACCTGTTGTGCGGCACTGGTCACATCATCTAATGCCGAGGAACCAGGCAGGCCTTCGTCATAAATAATATCTGGCATCAACACCAAATAACCGTTACTGGCATAGGTAGACATGTGAGGTCTGTCGTCATATGTAGGCATAGAATATTCGTGATGTCTCTGCGACATTTTCTCATAGAAGTAAATGATCATTGGATACTTTTTGCCAGGCTCGTAGTCGGCTGGTAAAGCCAAAGTAGCTTGAAGTTTGTGACCACGTTTGTCCGTATAGTCTACCAATACTCTTTTACCCCATTTGTATTCGGCTTGCTGAGGATTGGCATCAGTGATTTGCTTTGGGTTCTTAAAAGACAAATCAGATACATAGTAATTTGGGAAGTCCACAAAAGTCTGTTGAGTAAACATCAGTTGATTAGCCTTTTCTGCTTTGGTTGGTCTACCTACCGATTTATCTTCATAGATCAACACTTTAGGCTTTTTGCCCATTTGCACCGAATAATAACCCGACTTCTTCGTCCATTCGCCATAAGCCGAAAGCATCAATGGCTTTTTCAGGTCATAACCTTCAGCCTCTCTGTCTAACTGATAAAGTCTAAACCTAATATTTTCTTCATTTCCGATGCCTTGGGTGAGGTTTTCCGCTTTTGGAGAGGTTAATGAAATGGCCCAAACATCGAATTTATTGTTGAGTAACACCCATTCCCCATCTAAAGACCAGCCTGCTAGGCCATAGCTTGGCTTTTCGGTAGAAACATCGTGCTCAACATCTTCAAAGCTGACACCCGTTTTAGCTGTCAGATTAGTGGTTTGGCCACTGTTGAAATTATAGCCGAATACTTCACCATTGCGCGAATAAAGCGTCCATTGCCCATTTGGAGACATCCCCATTTTCCAATAGACCTTTTCAGCAATTAATGTCTTCTCTCCTGTTTGCGTATTGATTCGGTAGATATCATCATAATTACCAGGTAGGTTTACATCACTGCGGTATTTTGTGTCGGACTGACCTAATGCCCACTTACTCTTTTCACTAGCATTGACACTGGTCATGTCTTCATTCTCTAGTTGTAGGAATGATTTGTTACCTAAGTTCAAAACAGCGGAGTAAGTAGATCTGCGATCTCTCCCAGCCTGAACCATCTGAGTAGATTGCACCCGCTCATCTTTCCAATGCCAAACATCTACATTAGCTTTTAGCTCATCATCCTTTTTGAGTTCTTCTTGCTGTGCTCTGATACCTAAGTAAAGTTGTGTATTGGCATCATTCCAAGTTAGTCTGCTGTATTCACTGATGACCATGCCAGCCGGAAAGTTGTTAGCTGATGAGGCTGAAAAGGTATTCTGAGCGCCAGTAGCTGTCATTCCTGAACTAAGGTTGGCAACCCAGTAAAGTGTATTATCACGTTCTACATTTCCTTTGGCAGTTTCACCAAAGAGAACCGCTAGTTGGTTTCCTTTCTCATTCCATGTCATTTGAGCGTAAGTGTGGTTGCCGGTATGTAATGGCCAAGTTCGCAGACCATTCAAGTCAACTACATAAAGACCGTTGCCATTGTCGCCATCAGCATCAACCAAATAGGCGAATAGGGTCCCTGCATCATTAAAGGCAAAGTCAGACACGTTACCGATGCTTATGGACTTGTCACCTTTCAGGTCTTTTAAAATCAAATCGCTGCCTTTGTGTTCTGCTTTTCTATCGGCTGCATTCTTATGAATAGCGATATAGTTAGATGCTTTTGAAAAGCCAAAAGAGCTGGTATTGCCAATCATCTCAACAGCATTGGACGATATGTTCACTAATTCGAGGGTACTTGTAGTTGGCGTCCCCTTCTTGGTATCCTTTTCAGCTGGGTCGGTTAAAAAAGCCACCCATTGGCTGTCCAAGGAGAAATCTACTGATTTACCATTGATAGCAGAGTGAATGGTATCGCCATCGATTTTACGGATGTAAAGTCGAGAATCGCCATCATTGGGTACGTAAGAATAGGTTGCCCATGCGCCATTGGGGGAAATAGCCGCATTGCTAATTCTGTTCCATTGGGCATAATCGTCAAGCGATAAGGCTTTCTTTTCTTGGGCTAAAGCCGAATGACTTAGCGCAAGAAATGCAATAAGAAGTGTGATAAAATGAGATTTAATAAGCTTTCGCATAGGTATATGATTAAGGTTGAT
>CAYGKL010000052.1:0-22017 GCA_964350505.1 uncultured Roseivirgaceae bacterium
CGTTACCAACAAAAAAAGCGGACATTGTCGCCAATGCCCGCCCGTCTCAAACGAGAACTCACCTATGGAAAGTCCTAATAACTTTAAACTGTAACTACAGAGTTGTCTTCGAAAGTAACTTGGTTAGGAACATAAGCGTCAGCTTCCCAGTCGTTTTCCCAGCTTTCACCATCGATTAAATATCTGAACTGGTATTCTTTTCCAGACTCTAATTTAATAGTAGCCTTAAAGTCACCAGACTTTAATTTTTTCATTTCAAGAGCAGACTCGTCCCAATTGTTGAATTCACCAACAAGGTTTACTTTGCTAGCACCTTCTGCAGCTACTGCTGGCAATTGGAAAGTTACGTTAGCTTCAGGTTTTGTCTTTAAATATTGTTTTTTGATACCCATTTTTATAAAAGTTTACAATACAAATTTTCGGACAAATTGAGCATGCAACAAGCATTCTAGCAAAAAAGAAGTGAAACGATTGCACTCCTAACTCACTCTATCTCAAAGACTTCAGCATAACAAACGTTTGTTTAAAATAGAATGAAGGTTTTTAAGCTTTGGGTAACCAATTATTTATGATTTATCCATGGTAATCCTGGCATTCAAATAGCCCAATGCGCCAATAGAAATGCTGACGAATCATGAGAATGAAGAAAATTCAACCATAAGAGAATCCTTTTTCCTTCACAGTTTAGGAGCCGATGAAACCCATTATCTTTGAGTATGTTCAGAACAGAAATTGAAGTAGAGAAAAGCGATCTTAAGCTAGATTATCAGTCAAAAATTCTGACTATAGGCTCCTGTTTTTCAGACACCATAGGTAATAGGTTACGGCAATCAAAGTTTGATGCACTAGTAAACCCCTTTGGAACCATATTCAATCCACTATCAATCTTCGAGTTACTTGAATTATCAGTTGAGCGATCGGAAGTGCTGGAACATGCCACCATCAAAAGAGATGGCTTTTACCTCAATTATAAGTTTCATTCCAGTTTTAGAGCCAAAACGAAGGACACTCTACATAAGAGAATGGAAAAATCATTGAATGAGGTAGCCGAAAGCGTCAAAAGTGCTAACCTATTGTTCATCACCTTAGGCACCGCATGGGTTTATGAGCAAAACAAAACAGCCATGCTGGTGGCCAATTGCCATAAAACGCCTCAGAAAGAGTTTAACAGAAGACTATTAGGCGTGGAAGAGATTGTTTCTACCTTTTTCGCACTGAAAGAATTGATCAATCATTTCAATCCTGAACTCCAGTTTGTATTCACCGTGAGTCCGGTTCGCCATACCAGAGACACGCTAAAACTCAACTCGGTGAGTAAATCTGTGCTTAGGCTGGCTGCTCACTATATGAATCAGATGGCTCCGGGCATCCATTACTTTCCCGCTTATGAGATTATAATGGACGACTTGCGCGATTATCGTTTTTTTGAAAAAGATCTAATTCACCCTAATGAACAAGCCATCGACTACATATGGGAGAAGCTCATCTCCACTTATTTGAATGAAGGAGATCTGAAACCTTTCGAGGCATGGAATAAAGTGAAGCAAGCACTGGCACATAAGCCTTTCAACCCTAAATCGAACAAGCATCAACAATTTCTCAAAAACACATTGGCCCAACTAGAACAGTTAAAAAACCAACTGCCTGTTCAAGAAGAAATCGTTCAGCTCAAAAAGCAATTAGCATAACATGACATCCGAAAAACATACCAACCGCCTCATTAAAGCCTCCTCTCCCTATCTGCTTCAGCATGCTCATAACCCTGTCGACTGGTTTCCTTGGGGGGAAGAGGCGCTAACTAAAGCTAAAAAAGAGGATAAACCCATCATTGTTAGCATTGGTTATTCTGCTTGCCATTGGTGCCATGTGATGGAGCGAGAAAGTTTTGAAAACGAAGACATTGCAGCCATTATGAATGAGCATTTTGTCTGCATTAAGGTAGACCGTGAGGAAAGACCAGATGTAGATCAGGTTTATATGGATGCAGTCCACGCGATGGGATTGCAAGGCGGATGGCCATTAAATGTTTTTCTATTACCTGACCAACGACCATTCTATGGAGGCACCTACTTCCCGCCAAAGGGTTGGGCGCAACTTTGTATTCAAGTCAATAAGGCGTTTAATGATCAGCAGGATGAGCTAGTGAAGTCTGCCGATGGATTTATGCAGAACCTCGGAAGAAGCGAAGTGGAAAAATACGGCCTTGTCGGTGAAGGAAATGCTTTCAAGAAGGAAGCTGTGCATGAAATGTATTTGAAGTTTGCCGAAAACTTCGATCTCAATAAGGGCGGAAACAACAGAGCACCCAAGTTCCCTATGCCTGTGACCTATGAGTTTTTACTCAAGGATTTTCACATCAACAATAATCATGAAGCACTGGTTCATATAGAACGCACCTTAGACCATATGGCCATGGGGGGACTCTATGATCAGGTGGGCGGTGGCTTTACCCGCTACTCCACAGACATGGACTGGTTTGTACCGCATTTCGAGAAAATGCTTTATGATAATGGGCAGTTGGTTAGTCTTTATGCCCACGCTTACCAAGCCACCAAAAAACCTCTTTACAAGGAAACTGTGTATCAAACCATAGAGTGGTTAGCAAGAGAGATGACCTCTGATGAGGGAGGATTTTATGCTGCGCTAGATGCCGATAGCGAGGGCAAAGAGGGTAAATTCTACCTATGGACAATGGAAGAATTCCGTCAGCTGCTTGGCCCTGATGCGGATCTCATGATTGAATATTACAACATTACAGCTGGAAATTGGGAACCCAATAAGAACATTCCAAATCGAGATGACTCTGACGAAGCTTTTGCTTCCAAACACCAAATAGACTTGGCAGAATTAAAGGATATGGTCAAGATGACCAACCTAAAACTCCTTCAAGCCAGAAGTGAGAGAATACGGCCAGGCTTAGATGATAAAATTTTAAGTGGTTGGAATGGATTGATGCTTTCAGGGCTTTGCGATGCACATGCGACTTTTGGAGAGGACAAATTTCTTGACTTAGCATTAAAGAACGCTAATTTCATTAAGGCCAAGATGATCAATAGTTCAGGACATCTTTTCAGAAACTATAAAGATGGAAAAGCAAGCATTGATGGTTATTTGGAAGATTACGCCACTGTTATTAATGCCTTCACCAAACTATATCAGGTGACATTCGATGAGCATTGGCTCTTCCAAGCTAACGATTTAATGAAGCTGGTACTCCAAGAGTTTTATGATGAAAAGGAAGGCCTCTTCTTCTTTACTTCCAATCAGTCAGAAGCTTTGATCGCAAGAAAGAAGGAAGTCTTCGACAATGTGATCCCTTCTTCAAACGCCATAATGGCCAGTAACCTTAAAACTATCGGGCATTTATTGAGCCATGACCCATACGTTAAGGCTGCTGAAGAAATGGTAGACAAAATGAACAGGGTTTTAATGTTAGCACCTCAAGACCTAGCGCATTGGGCTTCGCTCTATGCTATGCACACTTACCCAACGGCAGAGATTGTGACAGTCACAGACAATATCAAAAAAGAAGTGGTTGGACTCAACTCTGGCTTTATGCCCAATAAGGTTTTGGCGGGCAAATTATCAGGTAAAACTTCATCGCTAGCACTTTTGGAAGGCAGGGAGCTAATGAATAAAATGTCCACTTATTACGTCTGCTTCAATAAAGCTTGCCAACTTCCAGTTAATGATTTAGATAAGGTTTATAGGCAATTGGAATAGGATTGAATTATTCTTCTAACTCAAATTTGACCCTAAACAGAAAGAGTGAGAAATGAAGATTTGTTTTCAAAAAAACCTCTGCCTAATCATTAATTAATAACTTGAAATTCAGATTATAAAAAGCATTTGACAGCGCTACAACTTAATATAGATGCTCCGCAAGGAGAACACACCTACTTTGCTGATGTAGCATTGCCAATCCCTATTCCACAGCTTTTTACCTACCGTATTCCTGCTGAATTTTTAGAACTAGCCAAGCCTGGGATTAGAGTTATTGTTCAGTTTGGCAGACAGAAAGTTGTGACTGGATTAATTGATAAGGTTCACCAAAATGCACCTGAAGTTTATACAGCCAAACCTCTGCTAGACATTCTGGATGCCGAGCATATTGTGAGTACTCATCAGATTTCCATGATGAAATGGATGGCTAATTATTACCTCTGCACTTTTGGTGAGGTTTTTAACGCAGCCTTACCATCTGGTCTCAAGCTGAGTAGTGAATCTAAAATTCAGCTTCACCCCCATTATGATTGGAATGAATCAGATCTGCCCTTGGATGACAAGGAAGTTATTCTACTTTCAGCATTGGAAAAAAATGATTCTATCAGCTACCGGGAGGCGGCAGATTTCTTAGAACTGAAAAGTGCCTACAAGTACATTAAATCCCTTGTTCAGAAGGAATTGATCATCATTTATGAAGAAGTAAAAGAGAGATATAAGCCTAAGAAGGTGAAGAAAATCCGACTGCATGGAGACTTCCTGGCCAACGAAGGTTCGTTAGATGAACTTTTTCAGGAGCTTGAAAAGCGTCCTAAGCAATCGGACCTTTTGCTTTTCTATTTGAGGGAAGTACCCATTCTTAAAAATCCAGAGCTTAACCAATCAGGTATTCCCAAAACTGCTTTTACAGATGCTGGGCTCTCAGCCTCATCTTTGAAAACTTTGGTAAATAATGGAGTACTGGTCGAATTTGAAGTGATCATCTCAAGGTTCGAGGAAGGCCCAAACACCGACTTACAAGAAATTACGCTGAGCAAGATTCAGCAGGGAGCCAAGGAAGAAATACTAGACCACTTCAATACCAAACCAACTGTATTACTTCATGGTATTACGGGAAGTGGGAAAACAGAGATTTATATCAGCCTGATCCAAGATGCGCTAGATAACGGCAATCAAGTGCTTTACCTCCTCCCTGAAATAGCGCTCACTGCCCAAATAGTAAACCGACTTAGAAAGGTTTTTGGAGATCGAATGGGAGTCTATCATTCCAAGTTCTCAGACAACGAGCGAGTGGAAGTCTGGTACGGACTCATGGAAGGTCGCTTTGACTTCATTGTTGGCGTGAGAAGCTCCATATTTCTACCTTTCAGCCACCTTGGATTAATCATTGTTGACGAAGCACATGAAAGTAGTTACAAGCAGTTCGATCCAGCACCGCGGTATCATGCGCGCGATGTAGCCCTTTACTTAGCTCACCTTCATGCTGCCAAGACCATACTGGGCTCGGCAACTCCTTCACTGGAGTCATATACCAATGCGCTTCAAGGCAAGTATGGATTGGTAGAACTGTTTGAAAGGTACAATGATGCCAGTTTGCCTAGCACTGAGCTTGCCAACATTACAGAGGAGCGAAAAAGGAAGACCAACATGGGTGATTTTACCTCTGTTTTGGTCGAAGCCATCACCCAAATCTTAGAAAAGAAAGAGCAAGCCATCATTTTCCAGAACAGGCGCGGATACTCTAATTACCTCACCTGTGAGGACTGTGGCTTTATTCCCGAGTGTCATCGATGTTCTGTGAGCCTTACCTATCATCAATATAAAAACCAACTCAACTGCCATTATTGTGGCCACAAACAAGCCGTTCCATTAGTGTGCCCAGCATGTGGAAGCCCAAAAATCCATACGGTTGGTATAGGAACAGAAAAAATTGAAGAGGAACTGAAGCTCATTTTTCCAAAAGCTCGAGTTCAGCGAATGGATCTTGAGACTACCCGAGCGAAATATGCTTATCAGAATATTATTCAGCAATTCGAAAAAGGAGAGATTGACATTTTGGTTGGAACACAGATGGTTTCCAAAGGACTAGACTTTGATAAAGTGAGTTTGGTAGGTGTCTTCGATATCGATAGGATGATCCACTTCCCTGACTTCAGATCATTCGAAAGAACCTTTCAAATGGTAACTCAAGTGAGCGGAAGGGCTGGAAGAAGAGATACCGCTGGAAACGTAATTATTCAAAGTCGTAATCCCGATCAAAACATCATCGACCTCATTAAAAAAGGTGATTACCTCACCTTTTATCAACAAGAAATGAGGGAAAGGAAGAAATACCATTACCCTCCTTACACCCGAATGATTAATATTTTAATGCGCAGTAAGGACAAAAAACTCACGCATGAGGCTGCTACTTATTTTACCAACATCTTGAAAGAAGATTTAGGAGGTTCTAGAGTTTTAGGGCCTCAGGAACCTTTGATCAATAAGATCAGAGACAAATTCCTGATGGACATCTACCTTAAGATTGAGAAGAAGTATAAAATGGAAGCGGTGAAAGATTTCATACGAAACGCTCAATACGAAATGCTTAAAAAGAAGGATTTCAAATCTGTAGAAATTGTGGTCGATGTTGACCCTTATTGAGGTTTATTGCACTCATTTAGTCCTTGGTAACCCTATAGTCATTTCGATGGAGGTACGACTGAGAAATCTTCAACTTAATTACAGACCATTATTCTTATGCTCTTGTATAAGATTCCTCCAGAGTCGGAATGACTAAGCGATGCAATGTTCAATTATCGCGATCAAGACTCCCACAACAGCCAAAACTCACAACTCGTTTCTGATAAGACCAACCAAAGCGGAAAAGAAAAAATCTAACTGTCTACTGGTCATTTCGATGGAGCTTGCCCATCTTTGGCAGAGTACGACTGAGAAATATTCAACTTAATTACAGAACATTATTCTTATGCTCTTGCATAAGATTCCTCCAAAGTCGGAATGACCATGAAGCATAATTTAGTCTCATCAAGAATCCTTAGGTTTCTCGCCTTCCTCATCTTCTTTTTCACCGTGCCCTTCGGCATGTTCTACGGCATCTTCAACCTGCTCCTCTAATTGATTACCAGTTTTAGCACCCGTTTTTGAAGTGCTCATGCGTTGCAGAAAGTAAGATAATCGAGAATCTTCCAAAGGTGCTGGCGCACCTTCCTCCAAGCCTTCTTTACCGAATTTTATCAAGCCCCATGTCATCACAAGGCTAGTGACAATTATGGTAATCAAGATAATATCTGAATTGAAAGTAAGGGATGAAAGTTCCTCAGGAATAGAGAAGAACAATAATACTGTAATCAAACCTCTTGGTGTAATAAAGAACTCAGGAAAAATAGATTTCTTCAAGAAGAATAACTTCAAGAAAACGAATCGTACCAAGAAGAAGAAAGCTACAATCCCTAAACCTATAGCAAGGTTTTCAAGGTCGAGTAAGGCGTTCAGATTAATTGTCGTACCGAAAACCACAAAGAAGAAAGTTCGGATCACAAAAGCCGATTCTCTGGTTACCAGATGCAGGTCTTTTAGAATAGAGTTGACAGTTTTTTCGTCAATAAATTCTTTGAGCTTCCCCACAAAAAAGAGGTTATTATTGTTAAGCACCAGTCCAAACGTTAGAATAACAACCAGTGAAGACAAGTGTAACTGCTTACCAATGGCGTAAAGTAAAATCAGTACAGCAATTAGCATAAAGAGCTTCACATCTCCCTCTAATCGTTGAAACAGCATTACAAGCCCGTAACTCACAATAACCGAAACAACAATGGTAATAATAATATTACCTACAACACTATAAATAACTGTATCAGCACTTTCGGCACCAGCATTCTGAATAAGGAAGTAGAAGAACATAATTCCGAGAATATCAGAAAATGTACTCTCGTAGATCATAAACTCTTTCTTGTCTTTGGCTAGCCTTGTTACTGAAGGAATAACAATGGCACTACTCATAATTGAGAGTGGAATAGCATAAACCAAAGATATAAATGGGTCTTCTCTAAAAAATTGATTGATGATTAATGAAATACCAAAGGAACACACAATCAATGACAGTAAGGCTACTAAAAAGGACTTCCAGATGATAGGCCATTTTTCTTTACTGAGCTTTAAATCAATGGCGGCCTCCAATACAATCATAATCAGCCCGATGATGCCCAAAACCTCAAGTGTGCCAAAAATAAAGTCGTCCTGTTCTATATTGTAATAGTCCATAGCAAACTTTCCTACCATACCTAAGATGATCAGAAGTATCACACTTGGAATATTCGTGCGCTTCGAAATGAAGCTAAAAACATGCGAAAATATGATAACACATGCCAGTACAATAATCAGATTGTAAGCGTTCATTAAAATTATTTAATGGTTAAAAGTGAGGTTTATTAATCAAGATCTTTGGCCACCTCCGCCAAAATTTTATCCAAATATAACCAGTCGAGCTTCTTGACCTCGTAATAATTTAAAAGTTCATGAAGTTGGTATCGCTCCAAAAGATGATCAAGTCCTTTCTTAAAAACTAGATAATCTTCTAAAGATGATCCTTCTTCCAATAAATCATGAGCTTCCATGTATTGTTTCAAAAGCACCAAATGCTTTCGATTATATATCGGAAAGACATCTGGCCGATGAGAATTACAATACTCCGATGCAAAAACAAGCAAATGATAATCCTTTCCAAGATAATGAAACGTTGCTATTCGATCTACGAGTGTCAAGTCGCCTTGTTGCAAAGGAACATCTATATTGAGAGAGAGGATATGTTTTATAATGGCTTCATGGCAGGAGAGTTCGTGGATTTGATGGTTATTCACCACACTCACTTTTTGCCTAACCAGTTCATCAGTATCATTTTTAGGGTTACTGGCAAAATATTGGTGCCTCTTCACATCCGCAATAAAAAAATCTTCGCGATCCTTAAGTCGTTCTGCATACTCTCTTAATTTGTCCCCTAAAATTCCCATAATGGTAAATTAAGAATTGTATTTGAGTAAAAACGATATTAATCATTTTTAAGAAAAGTCACCACTCTTGCGAATCATTTTGAATTCACAATAGTTATCAAAGTCCGATTTTATTACAAATGGAATTAATCGTACTTTTGCCCAACTTTTTCGCGGTGGGCGAACAAAAGTGATAACATTAGAAATCTATTGAATGGAAAACGAATCCAAAAAATTGTCTGAAGAGGTTTTGAGAGAGATTGAAGAAATGGGCAATGATCATATCATGTCTTCTATAGCCACTCCATTAAGAGAAGATGCTTTTGACTTGTCTGATGCTGAGAAGATTGAGTTGATTCAGGGTTACTTCGAAAAGATTATGCATACTCTTGGCCTAGATCTGACAGATGATAGCTTAAGAGGCACACCAAAAAGAGTGGCAAAACTTTATGTAAACGAGCTATTCAAAGGCTTGAATGAGAAGAATAAGCCTTCCATGTCAACCTTCGAAAATAAATATCAATACCGCCAAATGCTGGTGGAAAAGAACATTACGCTTTACAGTAACTGTGAGCATCACTTTCTACCCATCGTAGGCAAAGCGCATGTGGCTTATATACCGAAAGACAAGGTGATTGGCCTTTCTAAAATGAACCGAATAGTTGACTATTACTCAAGACGTCCGCAGGTTCAAGAACGTTTGGCCCTGCAAATTCTGAATGATATGCAGAAGAGTCTTGGAACAGATGATGTTGCAGTTTACATCGATGCAGAACACATGTGCGTTAGCTCAAGAGGTGCTTCAGATCAATCGTCTAGCACGGTTACTGTGGAGTACGGTGGTAAATTCAATGAAGAAACAACCAAGAGAGAATTTTTGACCTACATCAACGACAAGTTGAAATGAGCCTTTACAAACAGCATCCGCTAAGCCTTTACAATTCACTCAGCAAAGAGAAAGAGGTATTTAAACCTATTCATGAGGGTTCAGTTGGCATGTATGTTTGCGGCCCTACGGTTTATAGCGATGTCCATTTGGGCAACGTGAGAACCTTTGTTTCTTTCGATATTATATTCAGATACCTAAAGTACTTGGGTTACAAAGTTAGGTATGTAAGAAACATCACCGATGTTGGGCACTTAGTAGGAGATGCTGATGAAGGTGAAGATAAAATTGCCAAGAAAGCAAGACTTGAAGCCTTGGAACCTATGGAAATTGTGCAGAAGTATACCAATGGCTTCCACGATGTAATGCAGCTTTTCAATGCCATCCCTCCTTCCATTGAGCCTACAGCTACCGGTCATATTGTTGAGCAAATCGAATTTATCAAGCAAATTATTGATAATGGGTATGCCTACGAAAAAGACGGCTCTGTTTACTTCGATGTTAGAAAATTCAATGAAGATCATAAATATGGCGAACTGAGTGGCAGAAACATTGACGATATGCTTTCCAACACCAGAGAACTTTCAGGTCAGGATCAGAAAAACGATCCACTAGACTTTGCACTTTGGAAAAAAGCAGAAGCGAGTCACCTTATGCGTTGGCCTTCACCTTGGGGTATTGGTTTCCCCGGCTGGCACCTAGAGTGCTCTGTGATGAGTACTAAGTATCTAGGAGAAAAATTCGACATCCATGGTGGTGGAATGGACTTAAAATTCCCTCATCACGAAGCTGAGATTGCCCAGAACAAAGGCTGTACGCATAGTGGTGGGGCCAACTATTGGATGCACAGCAACATGCTTACCGTCAACGGTCGTAAAATGGCGAAATCTGAGGGCAATGGTTTTACCCCTGAGCAATTGCTCACTGGAGACCATAAGCTGCTGGAAAGAGGCTATTCTGCAATGACTGTGCGTTTCTTTATGCTCATGTCGCACTATGCCAGCACACTAGACTTCTCTAATGAGGCACTTCAAGCTGCCGAAAAAGGCTACAAACGCCTGATGGCAAGTGTAAACCTGATTGAAAAATTAGGAGAACCAGGCACGGGAAATGTAGATCAAGAAAAGTCTGATGAATTAACTTCAGCGGTTAATCAGGCATTGAGTGATCTTAGCGATGATTTCAATACAGCTAAAGCCATCGCCAACCTTTTCGATATCAGTGGTAAAATCAATACTTTTTATCAGCAGCCTGAAGAGCTTGCCAAAATATCGACTGAGGCATTCAACCATACGATTAAACACTTTAAGGGGATTATCTTCGATGTGTTGGGTCTAAAAAACGAAGCTGAAATTGCACAAGATGGCAAAACGCTAGATGGTGTATTGCAAGTATTGATCGAATTACGGAAGCAAGCCAAGTTTTCGAAAAATTATGCCCTATCAGATAAAATCAGAGATGATTTGAAAGAAGCAGGCGTTCAGTTAAAAGATGAAAAAGGGGGCGAAATCTCCTACACCATAGATTAATTGGCATAAGGCCATTTATTAAACGTCATTCCCGTGAAAACGGGAATCTCCAAATGGACAGTCTACATTAAAATGAGATTCCTGATAAAATAGTTCTTAAGAAAAAGTAAGAACTATTTTTCTGGAATGACGGATCAAAAAAATAACACCTATATCAACCTATGATCCTTTCAGGAAGAGAAATAAAACGCGAAATGGGTAAAGGCATCAATATTGAGCCTTTCAACGAGTCGCAATTGAACCCTAACAGCTACAACCTTAAGTTGCACAACGAGCTGATGGTGTACACCAATCCGGTTTTGGATATGAAAACTCCAAACCCTGTAGATAAACTTATGATTCCTGAAGAAGGTCTTTTGCTAGAAACAGGTAAACTCTACTTGGGCAGAACCATAGAAAGAACAGAAACCTCCAAGTTTGTGCCTATGCTTGAAGGCCGTAGCTCTATTGGACGCTTAGGGCTTTTCATTCACGTGACTGCTGGCTTTGGCGATGTGGGCTTCAACGGCTTCTGGACCTTAGAGATTTTCTGCGTACAACCTATCCGCATATACGCTGGTGTAGACATCTGCCAAATTTTCTATCATACCATTGAGGGAGATTACGATACCTACAAAAGTGGCAAGTACCAGAACAACAGCGGCATTCAGGCCAGCATGCTTTATAAGGATTTTGAGAAATAGCTTTCGGCCGATGGTCAATAGTCCATGGACTATCGACTATTGACCATCGACTAAATTATTTATCTTCCGAAGTGAAACGCATCCTCATCCTAATATTCACCTTCCCCATTAAAGTTTACCAATATGGTATCTCTCCACTATTAGGAGCGAATTGCCGCTACTCTCCTACTTGTTCATCCTATACTGTGCAAGCTATCAAAGAATGGGGACCTATCCGTGGCACTTGGAAAGGCATCAAACGTTTTAGCAGTTGCCACCCTTGGGGAGGACATGGCTACGACCCTGTTCCTAAAAGAGATGGCCAGAAGTGGTTCTGATTGAGTTTTAAAAATCCGTAAGTTTATCCCAGTTTGCAACAAGGGTGCCTGAGCTGTCAATTTATAATTGACAAGGTCTGTTGAGTTGCTTTTCCTCAAACTTTTAAGCAACTTCAACAGGTTAAAACCAAATCAAAAACCCCATTATGAAACTCGGTGCATTCTCAATCAGTCTTAATGTAAAGGATATTAACGCTTCTAAAGCATTTTACGAAAAGCTAGGTTTCACCGTCTTTGCGGGAGATTTGAAAATGAATTACCTGATTATGAAGAATGGAAATTCATTAATTGGGCTATTTCAAGGGATGTTTGAGAACAACATCCTCACTTTCAACCCAGGCTGGGATGAAAACGCAAGCCAGCTAGAGCAGTTCGATGATGTAAGAACCATTCAGCAGCACCTGAAAGACATGGATGTCAATTTAGCAAGTGAATTAGACGCTTCCAACGCATCCGGACCTGGGAGTTTTACTGTCATCGACCCAGATGGTAATACTATTCTCATTGACCAGCACGTTTAGCTTAAGTTAAACTTGTTAAAACTGGTTTTTCTAAGAGTTTTTTTAATCGGCTCCCCCCCTTACCCCCCTCATCTTCGCATGTAATATGAATGCCTAAGCAGTCGATTTATGATCGCCATAACCACTTTTTAACGGCTTTATCAGGTTATCAATAAAAACCAGCCAGCTTTCCTCTTATGTGTGATATGTGTATATCTACTTCTATACTTTGTAGTGATTAAACAAAGAAACAATCTCACCTTTGTAATGAACTAAAAAGTCCTGCAAACACCGACTTTCAACAAAACTAAGGTGAATCCAATTGCTTCTATCATCATACTATTTCTATCCATTCACTTTATGGCAAGTGCTATTAGAGGTCTGTACCGTTACAAAATGATTGACAAGTACCAACTGATAGATAAACACCACCATGATTATTATTCAGGTCTTCTCTTGTATCTACTCAGATATGTTTAAGCTTGTAACTTTGACAAAATACTGATGATTAATGGAGACATTGATACACTACTTTCTTCACTTCGTTTTTCCCTTGTTTATCGCGATTGTCTTCTTTAGAAAGGATTGGAAAAAGACATACTTAATCCTGCTAGCCACTATGCTGGTTGATTTAGATCACCTTCTAGCTAATCCAATTTTTCAGGCTAACAGATGCAGTATCAATTATCATCCTTTGCACACCTATTACGCCATGATGTTTTACGTACTCCTACTTTTCTTGCGCAAACCTTTTCGCATAATCGGAATCGGGCTTCTATTTCATATGCTCACCGATTTCATAGATTGCTTAATGACCTATTCAAGTTGTAAAGGGTGCTTGGCTGATTCACCCATCATTGAACTTTTACGATCAACGGCTAGATTCCTTGGCATTTAAATTCTAAGCTCTTTTTGCAAGTCCTGAAGCCAAATAAGAATTAGCTAAGTGTCATAAACCAGTACAAGTAATGTAAAAAGAATTTGATTCGATTGGCTCTACAGATACAGGCCAAACTATTCACCAGACTAAAGACCTTCAACAAATCATGGGCAGTAATTGCCGGTGGAGAGAACTCTGGGTTTATGGAAACTCCGAAGGCATATTTAATTAAAACAATGATAGGTTTGATCAACAGGTTTCAATAAGATCAAAAAAGAAATGACTGATTGAGTTTTTGAACATCTAATTGTGAATGCTAAATATCCCAATCATCATTAATTTGAGCAATGGAGTGATGAGCCGTCAAGTCATATTGACAAGGAACCACTGCCACGTAGTTCTGATTCACTGCCCAAACATCTGTATCTTCTCCCTTGTCGTTATTGACGAAGTTTCCAGCTAACCAGAAATAAGGACGACCATAAGGATCTTTTCTCTGATCAAACTCTTCCTGCCAGTGTGCCTTCGCCTGCCGACAGATCTTTATGCCTTTGATATTTTCGTTTTGTTTAGGGGGGAAATTCACGTTAAGCGCTACGCCTTTTGTAAGTCCTTTTTCTAGTACCTCCAGAGCAATCTTCTTAACATATTCCCGTGTGTGAGAAAAGTCAGCATCATGAGCAAAATCTGCTAACGAATATCCGATGGAAGGGTATCCTTCAATAGCTCCTTCAATAGCAGCAGACATAGTTCCAGAATAAAGAACGCTTACTGCTAGATTACTTCCATGATTAATCCCGCTTACTACTAAATCTGGATTCTTATCCTTAAGTACATGATGCTTTGCTAGTTTCACACAATCTGCAGGAGTCCCGGAACATTTATAGGCCTTCACATTTAAGTCGTCAAATAAATTTGACGGAAACAATCTTAGTGGCTCTCCAATGGTAATGGCATGGCCCATGCCCGACTGTGGGCTGTCAGGTGCTACAACAATAACTTCACCTATTTCCGACATCACTTCCGCCAATACCCTAATACCGGTAGAAACTATGCCATCATCGTTTGTAACTAAAATGAGTGGTTTAGACATATGACCAAAGATAGAATTTCAAGTGAAATGAAAACAATCAAAGACTTGAAATAGCAGAATTTTCTAAGAGTCTAGAGAATTATAATATTGAACAAGTAAGGTAAGGTCTTCGATACGATTCATCCTCAATTTTTCTTGTTTGATGAATTTCCTCAATTCAGATTGATGGCCTTCGAATGCTCGGATTACATCACCCCTTGATTTTCCCAAAAGTGTGATTCCCCCCACTTGATCGACCAAATATAAATTATAGGCCAAGTATTTACGCGTTAGTCGCCTTTCAGAAGGAAAATAAAATGGATCGAAAAGACTTCTCCTCGCAAATCCTTGTGAGATAGGCTGAGCTCGTTCTATGATATATTCTCGACCTACTAAAGAGGTTTCTCCCTGATATAAGGCTTCAAAAATTTTGGGCCTTTTGTACCCACTATTTTCTCTAATTGGAAGTGAGTAGAAAATGCGTGTTTGTTCTATTCCTTGTTGATTGATCCGAACGATCTTAAATTGATTGGCAGTGAATGTAGCTATGCCTTTTGCGCCTGGTTCTTTAAATAAGATCACATCAGATTCCAGATTATATTGGACCATTCCTGTGTAAACTGTTCCATCATTCAAAGTGACTTGTCCTCTATGAAAAATCTCGCTTGGAAAAGTGGCTTGAGCAAATACTTCAAGACTAAGACATAACATTCCGAGCAGCACAAATCTTGTCATAATCTTATAAACGATATTTTACGTAATTGTTACAAATTATGGCATTAGACCGATCTATTCTGATTGGAATTCCATTGTAACGTACTCCAAGATTTCTAAACCGTATCCTATGAGACCGACACGTTTTTGTGGGTTATTGGAAATTAGCTTGATTTTCGAAACACCAAGATCTCTCAAAATTTGAGCACCAACACCATAATCCTTGTCGTCCATTTTCACACCAAACTTTCTGCTTAGTGGTTGATCCGTATCGCCATCTGTTTGTAACATTTTCATTTCATGAACCAACCGCTGCCCTCTTGAATTCTGATTCATGTATAGAACTACTCCTTTACCTTCTTTCTCCACCATTCTCAAAGCATGCTTGATAGGGTTTCCAGAATCGAACTTAAATCCAAATATATCTCCTAAGGTGCTGGAAGAATGAACACGCACTAGCACTGGTTCATCAGGTTCCCATTCGCCCTTCACAACAGCTAAATGCATTTCGTTGGTATTGATTTGCTTGTAGGCCTGAAGATGAAAATCACCATATTCAGTTGGTAGGTCTATGCCTAAGTCTCTTTCAATTAAGCTTTCATTTTCTAGACGATAAGAAATCAAGTCTTCTATAGAAACTAATTTGAGTTTGAATCGCTCCGCAACTTTTACCAAATCTGGTAAGCGGGCCATGGTGCCATCCTCATTCATAATCTCCACCAAAACGCCAGCAGGGCTTAGCCCCGCCAATCTTGCTAAATCCATAGAAGCTTCAGTATGCCCTGTCCTTCTCAGAACACCACCTCTTTTAGCGCGAAGCGGAAAAATATGTCCAGGCTTTCCTAACTCTTCAGGTCTTGTAGAAGGATCTACTAATGCTTTGATGGTTTTGGCACGGTCTGAAGCCGAAATACCAGTGGTACACCCATGACCAATCAAGTCAACTGAAACCGTAAACGGTGTTTCATAAGCAGCAGAATTATTATCCACCATCAAATTAAGACCAAGCTCATCGCAACGATCTTCTATTATACCCGCGCAAATAAGTCCGCGGCCATGTGTAGCCATAAAATTGATGATTTCGGGAGTGACCTTATCTGCAGCACAAATGAAGTCTCCCTCATTCTCACGATTTTCATCGTCTACAACTATGATTACTTCCCCATTTCTTATGGCCTCAATAGCCTCTTCGATGGTATTTAATTTGATTTCTTCAGACATATTCTAGTAAAAACCCTGCAAAGGTATAAAGTTCAACGGGTGTAAAAAATCAGGAGGAAATGACTGTTCCTAACTCATCATTAATCTCACTGAGCATTTGCTTTAAGTGCATATGCATTCTCAATAACTCATCTTGCTCGTCAGAGTTATTAGATTTTTTAAGAGTTTCTTCATTTTGAAGGATAAGGGATTCTAGTTTTTTTCTTTTTAGCCTCAGAATAGCTGTATATGCTGCGTTTGGCAAGTCTTCAGACTCATGAACGGTGGAAATGCGATGCTTCTTTTCCCAAGTTTCACTCACAAAATATTTCATCTCGAGCAGGTCAATTACCAAAGAACTCATGGACGGGTCTTCTGGTCCAATGAATAAATCTGGTTCAAGCTTCTTTCCATCATGAATTAGATGTGCTGCCAAATTAAGACCTTGCTCAATTAACTCATTCTCAAAGTTGATAGATTCTGTTTCGCCCAAGATGAATTCAGCAATACTCATTTCCTCATCGAAAGGCTCATTACCATAATTCACCACTAAGCGAAGACATTCTCTTTCCACAGGAAATGCCATAGAACTGATGGATTCCTTTTCCTGCGGTGGCTCTACAGGTTGTGGAACTTCTTGCTCTTGATATTCTTCTGCCCTTCTTCCTTTTTTCTGCTTCTGAAGGATGAGCTTATTCAACTCGCTTAAAAGTACCTGCTCTTCTACATCGAGTAAATCGGCACAAGCAGAAATATAAACCGATCGTTTGATGCCATCTGGAATAAGGGATATGCTTTCGATGATTTCTCTAATAACCTGAACTTTCTTAACAGGATCGGTTTGCTTGCCACCTTCCGTAAGGATGTCGGTTTTGAAGGTTATGAAGTCACGAGCATTGGATTGAAGATATTCTTCAAATGCCTCGGAGGTCATGGTTCGAGAATAGCTATCCGGATCTTGACCGTCTGGGAATACAACAGCACGAACATTCAAGTCATGCTCCAGAATCATGTCTATTCCACGAAAAGAAGCCTTGATACCTGCGCTATCACCATCATACAGCACCGTAATATTCTTAGTATACCGGCTGATGAGCTGAATTTGCTCTTTGGTTAAACTAGTTCCGCTAGAAGAAACCACATTATGTACCCCAGCCTGATGCATGGAAATTACATCAGTGTATCCCTCCACCAAATAACATAAATCTGCATTCCGAATGGCTTGCCTAGCCTGAAATAAACCATAAAGCACATTACTCTTATGGTAGACATCCGTCTCTGGTGAGTTAATGTACTTGGGCTGCTTCTTGTCATTGGTGAGAATTCTGGCACCATAGGCAATCACTTTGCCAGCAACATTCTGAATTGGGAACATGACTCGACCTCTAAATCGATCGTAGATCTTGTTGTTTTCCTGCTTTAATATGAGTCCAGCCTTTTCAAGAATGGCCTCAGAATGCCCTTTGCTCTTCGCTTCTTTGAGTAAACCATCCCATTGATCGACAGAATAACCCAGCTCAAAAGTCTTGATGGTTTGTTCTGTAAAGCCGCGCTCCTTAAAATAGCTTAAGCCAATTGAACGACCTTCTTCCGACTCAAAAAGTTGTTTCTTGAAATATTCATTGGCAAAGTTGAGCACAATGAAAAGACTATCCCTCTCATTTTGAGCTTGAATTTGCTCGTCCGTTTGCTCTTCTTCCTGAACTTCAATGCCATATTTACCTGCGAGGTATTTCAGCGCCTCAATGTAATTGATACCCTCAACCTCCATCACAAAGGTGATGGCATCACCACCTTTACCAGAACTAAAGCATTTAAATATCTCCTTACTTGGTGAAACGTAGAATGAAGGTGACTTTTCGTTGGTGAATGGACTTAGTGCTCTGTAGTTTGAACCCACCTTTTTAAGGCTCACAAAATCACCTATCACATCAACAATATCGATGCGATTTTTAATCTCTTGGATGGTATCGTCACTAATGGCCATAAAGCTTTCAAATATAAAAGATTGCTTTGGGCTTTCATGAACTATTAAGGTCTCAAGATGTTTTTATTAAAAGTCGGGCGAAAGCCTTTAATTTGCACCCAAATTTGAAATATGGCATTGAATAAAGAAACTGTTTTGGCTGCCTTAAGGCACGTAGATGATCCAGATATTAAAAAGGACTTAGTTAGCCTGAACATGATTCAAGACATTGTGATTGATGGTAATCAACTGGCTTTCACTGTTATGCTCACCACACCGGCTTGTCCGCTGAAAGAGCTAATTAAAAAAGATTGTTTAGAAGCTATCGCCAAATACATCGGAGAAGAAATTGAGGTGAGTATCAACATGAGCTCTCATGTAACAACCACTCGAGATAATACTCCGCTCCTACCAGGCGTAAAAAATATTATTGCCGTTGCCTCTGGAAAAGGTGGCGTTGGAAAATCTACTGTTACCGCTAACCTCGCTGTGGCACTTGCCAAACAAGGAGCCAAAGTAGGTGTGATTGACGCAGATATTTACGGCCCATCTATGCCTACCATGTTCAATTGTGAAAACGAACAGCCTACCATTAAAAAGGTTGGAGAGAAAAATCTCATTGTTCCAATTCTCCAATATGGGGTGAAATTGATTTCCATTGGGTTACTAACACCTGCAGAAAATGCAGTAGTTTGGAGAGGACCTATGGCCAGTAGTGCGCTGAAGCAATTTATTGCTGATACAGAATGGGGAGATTTAGACTATTTATTCATTGATCTGCCTCCTGGAACCAGTGATATTCACCTAACACTTGTGCAAACTGTACCCGTGACTGGAGCAGTTTTAGTCACTACTCCTCAGAAAGTTGCGTTGGCCGATGCTCAAAAGGGGTTAAACATGTTTCAGCAGCCACAAATCAACGTTCCAATTCTTGGAGTGATTGAAAATATGGCTTACTTTACACCAGAAGAGCTGCCTGATAATAAGTATTATATCTTTGGCAAAGGCGGTGGAAGAAAACTTGCTGAAAAGCATCAAGTTCCATTCTTAGGTGAGATACCTTTGGTACAAAGCATCAGAGAAGGCGGAGATGTGGGTTACCCCGCTATTATGCAGGACGACCTTACAGGTAAAGCCTTCCTCAATGTAGCTGAAGCAACGGCTCAACAAGTGGCGATTAGAAACGCTGAAAAGGTTGAAACGAAAAGAGTAGAAATTAAAGTTTAACATATGCTGGATAGAATTGAAGCTGCGCTCGAGAAAATCAGACCATTTTTATTGGCTGACGGTGGTAATGTGAAAGTACTTGACGTCACCGAAGATATGATTGTGAGGTTAGAACTTGAAGGAGCTTGTGAAACTTGCCCAATGTCTCATATGACAATGAAAGCGGGTATTGAAGAAGCCATTAAGCGAGATATCCCCGAAATTAAAGGAGTTGTTGCTGTGAATGGCGCTGAAGTTTAACAGCATATTAAGATAGAAATTGAAAGGCTGCCATACATGGTAGCCTTTTTTGTTTAATCTACTGTTTAACAGATTTAAAGTGGCCGAAATTTGACGGTTTCAGTTATTAGTTATCTTTGTTCAGATTAACTCTGAGTTGCGTAAAATGAAATTCATTTTTAGCCGTTCTAAACATTGAAAATGAGCAAAAAGCCCTTCACAATCTTAAGCTTTCTGAAGAACATTGGAATCATGGCAGGTATAGGCATTATATTGCTGTTGTTCTTCTTTTATGTCTACCTCCCTTCAAGTACCAATCACAATGAAACCATTACAGTCCCAGACCTGGTAGGTAAATCTTTTTCAGATATTGATGAATTTCTTACCAACAGAAACCTGAAATATGAGGTAACCTTGGATTCTGGGTTTTCAGAAGAATTTGATCCTGAAGTTATCCTGAGTCAGAACCCTAAAGGTGGTGCAAAAGTGAAGGAAGATAGAAAAATCTACCTTACGCTGAACGCCAACGTACCCCCACAAGTAAGAATGCCTAACCTCGTAAATACTGACCTCACTAATGCGGATGATATTCTTGAGAGTAATGGCCTCAGACGTGGTGAAATCACCTATGTGCCAGATAGGAGAGTGAATGCTGTAATTTCTCAAATGCTCAATGGAGAAAATATTTCAACTGGAACTCTCATCTATAAAGGCTCAACCATAGATCTTGTTATCGGTGATGGAGATGGGGTAAAGCGTTTTGAAACACCCGATTTCCTTGGCAAAAGCTATGACGAAGTGAAGTTCCAAATCGAAGCCTCTGGCTTAAAGCTTGACGAAGTAAATTATGTTCTCAACGACACTGTTCCACCAAATAGAGTTTACAAACAACTCCCACCTATTGGTGCAATGATTCGCACAGGTGATCTGATTGAGATTTGGATCAACAGTCAAAAACAAGAAGAACCAAACGAACAATAGTTGTGAGGAAATTCGGAGGACTCATTTGCCTTTTACTATTAACTGTGACTCTTGAAAGTCAGATAGTTGAGCGCCCTCTTCCGAACACAAGACGTCAGCTTAATGCGATTCCTTTCGCGGCAAATCAGTCTCAAGCTGTGCTGGACTTACCTTTTTGGGATGACTTCTCAACGGCCCTATTGGTGCCATCATCAAATAATTGGCTCAACTCAGATCAGGTCAGAATCAGTAATGGCATTGGTATTCAGGCGCCAACAATCAATGTGGCTATTTTTGATGGAGTAGATGTTAGCGGAGCACCTTACGATGCTACCAATTTCATTAATGGAGAAACAGACAGTTTGGTATCTCAACCCATCAACTTATCGAATATAGCAGCGAATCAGCAAGATTCTGTTTACTTCAGTTTTTTCTGGCAGGTTACCGGAAATGGAGAGCTTCCAGACCTAGAAGATAGCATTGCCCTTCAATTTAAAACAGCTTCAGGTGAATGGGAGAGCGTTTGGTCTTCAACAGGAGGCAAGGATTTAGAAACGGGCGATTTCTTTCAAGAGATTCTAAAAGTCGAATCAAACTTTTTTCATGATGCTTTCCAATTCAAATTTCAATCTTACTCAAGACTTGCTGGGGCTTTCGATACTTGGCTTTTGGATTATGTGTACTTGAATGAATCTCGTCATCCTGGTGATACGGCTTATAGAGATAGGGCGTTGACAAGAAAACCTTCATTCCTAACTAGCCCCTATTCTGCCATGCCTACCGAGCAATTCTTTGCTAACCCAGGTCGCTATTTAAAAGAAACGGATGCTGAGTTTGTGAATCTCAACGCATTTTTCCAGCCTGTTCAGTACAGCACTGTTGTAAGGGATTTAGTGGAAGATCAGGAAATTGAAGTATTGAACGATGATAGAGTTGCTAATCCGTTGCCGGGAGCATTTGAGCGAAGAGTCTTTACTTCTCCGGCTTTGAACCCTGCCAACCTAAATGCCTTAGCAGACTCCCTTTGGTTGGAAACCACGTATTTTATCCGTTCTGGAGATAACTTTTTTATCGAAGACATTAACCCAGGAGTGGACACCACCTTCAATACCAATATCGATTATCGCATCAATGATACTGTAAAAGTAGTAAC
>CAYGKL010000053.1:0-3362 GCA_964350505.1 uncultured Roseivirgaceae bacterium
CGCTGAATCAGTCCCATATAGCCAGCCATAGGGCAGCCAAAGCGGCACCAAACTCTTGAACCCAACATGGGGTAAAAACCAACTCCAATTACTCCTGAAAACGTAGCCCCAATCAGGAAGCCATAAGGCTTTTGAAAGTTACTGTAGATGTTCAGTCCGAAGACCTCTCCAGTATTCCAAAAGTAACCATAAAGTGTTGCGGCTGTCATTATAAAAACAAAAACCATCACCCCATGAATTAACCATCGCTCCAGCTTCCAAGCGCCTAATTTCTTAGATGACAAATGCCTGAACGGATCTCCGGCCGTTTCTGCCAGACCTCCGCAACCACAAACCCAAGAGCAATACCATCGCTTCCCAACATAATAAGTGAGCACTGGTGTAATGACTAAGAACATGGCCATACCAATGATCAAGTACAGCACACCCACTGGTTGATAGGCCTCCTCCTGCATCGCATCCAAATGGAATTCATAAAAGAAGTCGTAATCTAAAGGCCAGGTATTCTTAATGTCAGTGTCGTAGTAACCAATGTATTCGCCTTGTGCATTCGAAGCATCATTGTAATTCAAGCCAGCCAAGATTTCGGGAATTAGGTAGGCCAAAAAAAGCTGAGCAGCAATGACCACAATTGTCCTTTTCATCTGGTAAGCATTGCCCCTGTACTTAAAGAGAAATTTAATACCTAAAGCTAAAATTGAAGTCGTATAAAGCGTTCCGTATAAGAACCACTGTGTAGCAGGTTTTCCTTTAAAAAACTGGCTCAGCGGATCGAAAAGCGCGACAAATCCCTCATTAGCACCACTGGCTTTGTAGCCTAAATATTCAGGATACCAGTATATGATCACATAAAAAGCGGTAAGAATAACTCCAGCAATCCAGCCTAACACACCTCTACTGGTAAGGCTTTTGAACATCACCCCGTTGTTCTTTATCCCTGCTGGTTGTTTGGAATATAGTCGCCAAGCGTAGACAGTTGTACCAATAATTATTCCCCCTAAGGCAAACGCCAATCCTAGTGACTTTGGAATTGGAAGGTTTCCCCACGCAAGGAATAAAGTGAGCAGCCCTAAACCTGCCAGCGTGAGTCCAGCTTTTTGTAGTGCATCAGTCTGATGAGGATAGGGGTTGGCTATAGATAAACTTGGGTCTGGTGCAGACATATAAACTTCTTTATGAAACTAAATCTAAAATACGTTGCCAGCTCTTTTTCTTGAGCTGAATATTAGTGTTGTTTTCGGCATTAAACTGACTTACAATCGACTGCTCATGCTGCTTAAAGAACTCAGGATCGAAATTGGCATCTCTTAAATGTTCTAGTGCATATTCAACAGTTCTTTCCTGACTGAACCACTTATCGAAAGCATGGTGCCTTAACCTGAAACCAAAATTATTCACTCCTGTGAGTTTTTTACTTTGAGTATCCCAGCGTAATCTGAGACAGATTTTTCCACTTTGGTGCTCCCAATAGAAATCAGATTCCGTGTCCTTCGGCTTCGGCCAAACCCATCCATAGGTTTGATATTCTATATCTAAGAACTTGGCTGAATTGAACCAGTGACCAGGTTTATAAGCCGTGGTTTTTCCAGCTAAGGTTCTGCCTAAAGCTTCTCCCATCATCCGTCCTGTGTACCAAACCTGTTCAATAGACTTTCGCTCGCCATTGGCCTGACGGAACTCTGCACAATCTCCTGCTGCAAATACATTGTTGATGTTGGTTCGAAGGATTTCATCTACCAAAACACCTCGGTTGATCTCAATTTTTGAGCCTTTCAAAAAATCAACATTAGGTGAAACCCCTGCGGTCAGGCCAACAAACTGACAATCGATGATTTCACCATCGCCAGTTTCAATCGCTTTTACCTTTCCATCTTTGTCACCAATAATTTCTTTCAGCTCAGTCGCGAGCCGAAGGTTAATGTGGTGCTCTTTGATATGCCGATTGATCATTTCTGACTCTCCTTCGGGCAATACATTGTTCCAGAAACTTTCTTCTCTTACCAAAAAAGTAACCGCGATATTTCTGGAAAGGAGCATTTCAGCCATTTCGATACCAATGAGTCCACCACCTACAATTACCGCATGCTTTATTCCTTTGGTGTTTTCCTCCATCGATTCTAGGTCTTGATAACTGTACAAGCCTTGAACTGATTTTAAATCCTGACCCGGCCAGCCAAATTTATTCGGCTTAGAACCAGTGGCCAAAACCAATTGGTCGTAGCTCATTGTCGAGCCATCATCAAAAGTTAATTGATTGGCTTCTGTATCTACAAATTGAACGAAGGCCCTCTTCAATTCAATCTTGTTTTTCGACCAAAACCAATCTTCATAGGGCTTTGTATGTTCGTATTTCATGTGGCCCATGTATATGTACATAAGGGCAGTTCTGGAAAAGAAATGGTCGGTTTCAGCAGAAATCACAGTGATTTTATCATCGCTCTGCTTGCGCAAGTGGCGAGCCGTAGTGATACCTGCAATTCCATTTCCAATGATTATAGTATGTTGCATTCAGAGCTAATTACGCTAAAGTTGTAGAAACAAGTTCAGATTCAATGTCTGTTTAGTGACTGATTAACAATCTTCAATCAATTTAAGTCATTTAGAGAGAAGGCCCACCTCAGAATAATATTTAATGCTAAGTGCAACCTTTAATTGCTTCTCATATCTTTAGCACAGACTTAAGATTAAAGTGATGAAAAATTTAGGAAGAAGAAGTTTTATGGGCACCATGTTAATAACAGGCTTAATGTTAGTCGGCCAATTGGCAATGGCTCAAGCTAGACAAAAGCGTGAGGTTAAAAACTTTACTGCCCTTTCTGTGAGCAATGCTTTTGAAGTTGAAATAAGTGTAGGTAGTACCGAATCGCTAGAAATTGAAGCAGAAGATAGATATATCAATGACATCGTCACTGAGGTGAGAGGTGGAACATTGGTGATTCGAATGAATGATTCTAGAGACAATAGGAGAATGAGAGAAACTCCAAAAGTTTTCTTAACCGTTAAATCATTAGATAGAATCAATACTAGTGGAGCAGCTGCTATAAAAACCAGAGATATTTTGAAAGGCAGAAAACTAGATTTAGAACTTTCTGGAGCTTCAGTGTTAAATATCGAAATGGAAGTAGAGCAACTTTACATAGAGGCCTCTGGTGCTTGTGTGATAAAAGTTGAAGGTGAAGCCAAAGAGCAAGTAGTAAAAACTTCAGGCGCTACTGTTTACAGCGCTTATGACTTGGAATCTGAGAATGCCGATATCCGTGTAAGTGGTGCTGGATCAGCCAATGTGTATGTAACTGGCAAATTAGATGTTCATGCCAGTGGTGCTTCAAGCGTAAGATATAAAGGTGGCGCTTCGGTAAGCT
>CAYGKL010000053.1:3462-19055 GCA_964350505.1 uncultured Roseivirgaceae bacterium
GTTCATGCCAGTGGTGCTTCAAGCGTAAGATATAAAGGTGGCGCTTCGGTAAGCTTAGATTCCTCTGGAGCTTCTAGCATCAGAAAAGGATAATTTTAAGGCAGCCTTGCTGCTTTGATATGACCGTAACCCCAGCCAATTTGGTTGGGGTTTATTATTACCCCTCTGTCCTGCGGACATCTCTCCTTGAAAAGGTGAGAAAACAAGAACATTACCCCTGCTAATTGGTTGGGGTTTTTATTTGCCATTCCCCTTCCAAACCTTTGACAAACTTATGTAATGAGATAAACTTAAAGCATGAGCTGCACTGCCGAGAGGGACTTAAAGTTTGTCAAAGGTGGAGATACAACTCCATTCAAATAAATTGAGAACCTCATGTGCAGCATTAAGCGCAGGGAGTTTTCCAGACTGAACTTCCAACAGCTTTTCTTCATAGACTTTACGAACTTCAGCTCTTTTGAAGAAGGACGCTTTTAACAGTTCATTCAAGTTCTCTTTGAACCAGCTCACCTGCTGTTCCCTCCTGTTCTTATTGAAGAAATCATTAGTCTTCACCTGACTTTCGAATTTATCAAGCATTTGCCGAACCTCTTCTAAACCATTTTTATCGATAGAGGAACATGTCTTTACTTGGGGAATCCAGCCACTTGGGTTAGCTGGGAAAAGATGCAAGGCATTCTGATATTCTACTTTAGCTCGATTGGCAGTTTTAATATTATCTCCATCGGCCTTATTGATGACTACCGCATCGGCCATTTCCATGATGCCTTTTTTAATACCCTGAAGTTCATCGCCTGCTCCGGCCAGCATCAGCAGCAAAAAGAAATCTACCATGCCATGCACATGGGTTTCAGATTGGCCAACACCCACCGTTTCAATAATAATGAAATCGAAGCCTGCTGCTTCACAAAGGAGCATTACTTCTCTGGTTTTTCCGCTCACTCCACCAAGGGTTGAACCAGAAGCGGAAGGCCTGATAAACGCATTCGGATTTCGAGCGAGTTCTTCCATTCGGGTTTTATCTCCTAGAATGCTTCCTTTGGTTCTTTGACTGCTTGGGTCTATCGTAAGCACTGCCAATTTTTTGCCTTGCTCTGTCAGGAGAGTGCCGAAAGATTCAATAAAAGTACTTTTGCCCACTCCGGGTACACCTGTAATGCCTAATCGAAATGAATCGCCACTGAATGGTAATATAGCCTCCAACAACTCTTCAGCTTGAGCGAAATCTTCTTCATTATAGCTTTCTACCAAGGTAATGGCTCTACTGAGTACAATGCGGTCACCAGATTTAATTCCAGCTACCAGTTCTTCCGTACTTAGTCTCTTTCTTCGCATTGCATTCAGTTATTACAGCAAAGTAAATATTTATTCCTTTCGATCTAAAAACTGTGACAGATGAATCATTATGTTATCATCTGAGCAATGGCTAATTTGCGTATATGCTTAAAAAGAAATCCATATTGATCATTCTGGGAATTGTAGTGCTAGCGGCAATATCGGCCATCTATGTTCAGCAAAAAGGCCTTTATACTTTTTGGGGTTCCAATAGTGTTGAAAGAATAGATTCTACTTCAGCACAACAGCTTATTGAAGATAAATCGCCTTTGATTATAGACGCACGAACCATTGAAGAATTTGAAACTAGCCACTTAGAACAGGCTATGAGGTTTGAACCTTCGATACTTAATTCAATGGATAAAAAACAGCCTATCCTCATCTATTGTACGGTTGGTGTAAGAAGCAACAGGCTGGCTAAACAATTAAGTGACGCAGGCTTTAGAGAAGTTTATGACATGAAAGATGGAATTATCGGATGGGCCAACAATGCTCAACCAGTTATTGACAGTTCTAATGAACTTACAGATCGCATTCATACTTACAACAAAAGTGTTTCGCCCTTGTTGAAAAAAGGTAC
This sequence comes from uncultured Roseivirgaceae bacterium, assembly GCA_964350505.1. Classification (GTDB taxonomy): domain Bacteria; phylum Bacteroidota; class Bacteroidia; order Cytophagales; family Cyclobacteriaceae; genus Roseivirga. The sequence goes on from CAYGKL010000053.1 coordinate 5,378, forward strand.
TCCAGTCTATTAAAATGAAAGACCAACTACTCATTATTTTTGTAAAGAACCCTCAGTTGGGGAGAGCCAAAACTCGTCTTGCAGCTACTATTGGCGAAGTAGCCGCTTTAGAAGCATACAAAAGACTGCTGAAAAGAACTGCTGAAATAACTGCTCCCTTGAATATTGAAAAGGTTGTTTATTACGATCAATTCGTAGATAGAGAAGATCTTTGGTCGAATAACCTCTATCACAAAGACCTTCAGATTGAAGGTAACCTTGGAGAAAAAATGAAAGATGCCTTCGATAAGGCCTTTGAAAAAGGCTATCAAAGAATCTGCATCATAGGAAGCGATTGTTATGATTTAACTACTGAGCTTTTACATTTGGCATTTGATAACCTGAGTAATAAAGATGCTGTCATAGGCCCATCCGAAGACGGTGGCTATTACCTACTAGGCTTATCCAAGCCTTGCTCAGCGCTTTTTGAAAATAAGCAATGGAGTACCGATTCAGTTTGTGCTGACACAGAAGCCGACTTGAAAAATGCCAATTTTTCTTACGAAAAAATTGAGCTCTTGAGTGATGTCGACACTGAAAAAGACCTAGGAGAATGGGCTGACGATTTAGTTAAAACCAAGTTATGATGAAAAAAATATCTGTGGCATTACTAATCATTTGTTTGGTACAGGCTTGCACTACAAAGCAAGTGGAAAATGAAGCAGACTATCCGGCAAGTGATGTCTTCAATCATAATTGGGCCATGGACAAACTTTGGGAAGATGGCCAGGCTGAAGTGGCTCACTATTATGCTGAAAGAACTGTCTATGGAAAAGTGAGGCAATATGATTACTCGTTCATTACAGTGAAAGAAGAATTTAATGCAGCCTTCAATGTAAAAACAGATGATTACAATCGCGCTGATTTATTTAGCGTAATGAAAGTAAATAAGTTTGCCAGTTTCGAAACTGATAACTATCCCTACCATTATCTCACGAGCTTATTTTATAAAAGAGACAAACCTGAACAATTGCATAAAATGACGCATACGGGTCAGGAGTGGTGTGGAAATACCTTCAAGCAATTCACTTTGAACTCAACAGGCTATGATTACGACTTCAACAGTTATTTCGATGGTTACGGTGATGGCGAAATGGAAATCTCGGGAACAGAGCTTATTTGGGAAGATCAGTTGAGCTATTTGCTTCGGACTTTAAAATTTGAAGACGGACTTACTTTCAAAAAACGAGTGGTTGAATCGCAAATTAATACGAAAGCCTTTGAACCTGAAATTTATAAGGCAGCTTTCAGTGTGGCAGATGCTGATTCACTTTGGAGAATTGAAGTAAAATTCGATGCAGAAAAGACCAACACCTATACTTTTCAGAAGCAATACCCTAATTTAATGGTGAGTCAGCAAGGTTGGGATGGTTTCAACCTCAACCTAAAAAGTGTAAGCCGATACAAATATTGGAGATGAGAAAAGTCAGTATAAAAAGCCTTCACATTTACCCTATCAAATCATTGGGTGGCATTCAACTTTCCGGATCAAGGATTGAAAAACGCGGACTTCAATATGACCGCAGATGGATGCTCATAGATGAGAATGGCCGATTCGTAAGCCAAAGAGAATATTATCAACTGGCCTTGCTGCAGCCCTCGATTGAAGGAAATCAAATAACCATAACCGACAAAAGCGGTAAGCAAGAAAGTCTAAGCTTCGGTTTAGATGAACCCAATGCTGAACCGATTTCAGTTACCATTTGGGATGATGAATGCGGTGCCAAACCCTTGGCAGAGTCTGTCAACAATTGGTTCTCTAATTTTATGCAAAAGACTGTGCGGCTAGTCTATATGCATGAAGGCAGTAGCAGAATTGCAGATCAACGCTATGCGCCAAAAGCAGATGACCTAGTGAGCTTTGCCGATGGATATCCGATTTTAGTCATTAGTCAGCAGTCATTTGATTTGTTGAATGAAAAAGTAGGACGTGAAATTCCTGCAAATCGATTTAGACCGAACATTATACTCGAAGGACTTACTGCCCATGAAGAAGATACTTTAGCAGAAATAGAAATTAGTGATTTGAAACTCCATGGTGTAAAACCTTGTGCCCGCTGTGTAATGACAACTATCGATCAACAGACAGCAGAGAAAGGCAAAGAGCCATTGAAAACCTTAGCTACCTATCGCCAATTGGGACATAAAATTCTATTCGGAGAAAACTTTATTCCGGATACAGAAGGTCAATTGAGAGTAGGCGATCAAGTGAAGATTTTGAAAAGAAAGGCTTCGGCAATTGAAAACTAACTTTCAAGGTTACCTTTATAAACACACTAACTGAAACAGTCATACTGATGGAATTATTCGTCAACATTATCTTAGGAGTAATCATTTTATCAGGCATAGTGATGATTATCAGGTATCCGAAAGACATCCTCTTAAAAATGCCCATCTCCTTGGTACAGCTCATTTTATACCGATTTAAAATAATTCTTTACTTCTTTTTGGTACTTCCATTCTACTGTATCGCTCTTTTGGCAGACTGGATCTGGAAATCTGAAATATCTAAGTCAGAACTTTGGGATAAGCTTGATCCAAAACACCCTGTAGATTAAAGCCCCCATATACTGAGTCGATACCTCCCTAAAATCGGGATAAGAAAACAGTCCATGAACTTTGACAAACTTTAGCTGCCAAACTCATCAGGTATTAAAGATTATCGCGCATTCCGATGGACAAGTTTGTCAAAAGTTCGTTAGTTCCTGGATACTGAAGGTCAATTGAGAGTAGACGATGAAGTAAAGGTTTTAAAAGTAAAACAAACCCAAATTTAATTTCCTGCTACACTAATCAACCGATTTCCCAATTCCTGATTAACTTTACCCCCCATGGCAGATCTGTACATCAAGTCGCTGCATATCATCTTTATTGTTACCTGGTTTGCTGGGCTTTTCTACATTGTTAGGCTATTCGTTTATCAAGCAGAAGCACTAGAAAAACCAGAGCCAGACCGAACAATCCTCGGCAATCAGCTGGCCCTTATGGCCAAAAGGCTTTGGCTCATTATCACTTGGCCTTCAGCCATCATCACTTTAGGCTTGGGCATCACCATGATCATTCAATACCCAGGCATGCTAGACCTACCGTTTATGCAGATTAAGTTGAGCTTCGTGGTGCTTCTTTATGTATATCACCTCTACTGTCATAAAATTTACAAGGAATTGCAACAAGGGGTTTCTAGGTTTAGTTCTACAGGCCTAAGGATACTGAATGAAGGAGCAACTATCATTCTCATATCGGTGGTATTCCTTATTGTGTTAAAAAATCAACTGGATTGGATCAAAGGAACCGTTGGTTTTGTTCTGGTAGCGGTGATCTTAATGATTGCCATAAAAGCTTACAAAAAACTTAGAGAAAGAAGGAAATGAAGAAGTTGATTAACGCCCTAGCTAGTTTTATCACAGCAATAGTGCTTTTCACCGCCTGTGGAGGTTCGAGTACTCAAAAGCTGCCTATTATGGGGAGGAAAGAATTCAAAGAGGTGAATGGAAAGATCGATACCATCTATCATACCGTACCCAACTTTGCGTTTGTAGATCAGGATAGCATGACGGTGAGTGAAGCTACCGTTCAAGACAAAATATATGTGGCTGACTTCTTCTTCGGCACTTGCCCCACTATTTGCCCAATAATGAAGCAGCAAATGTTAAGGGTTTATGGTGAATTTAAAGACAACCCAAACTTTGCCATCCTCTCTCATACTATTGACCCAGAACATGACACTGTCGCTTATTTAAAAGATTACTCAATGAGGCTCGGTGTGCCAGATAACAAAACATGGCATTTCATGACGGGCGATAAAGATAAAATCTACAGCATCGGTAGCGAAAATGGCTACATGGTGCCAGTGGGCGAAGACGAAAATGCACCAGGTGGATACATCCACAGCGGTGCCTTTATTTTAGTCGATCAGTCCAGAAGAATTAGAGGCCTTTATGATGGTACTGACCCTAAGCAAGTGAGTGCCTTAATCAATGACATTCCAAAGTTACTGGCTGAATATGGGAAGTAGAGGGGAAGTCGGGAGAAGGAAGTCGGAGATCGGAAGCGGGAAGCGGGAAGCGGGAAGCGAGAAGCTGGAAGCTGGAAGCGGAAAGCTGGGAGCAAAAAGTTGGAAGTCGGGAGTCAGAAGACGGAAGACCGAGGTCGGAAGCGGGAAGCGGGAAGCGGGAAGCGAGAAGCAGGAAGCTGGGAGCAGAAAGCTAGGAGCAAAAAGTTGGAAGTCAGAGGTCGGAAGTCGGAAGTTGGAAGTCGGGAGCGTTTTTTGGATGATATTTATGGCAATTACTCTATCATCTTGCAGTGGAGAACAGTCTGAAGGAGCGAAAATTCAAGAAAGACTGGGCCAAAGTGAGTTGATGTACTTCACCAATGGCAAGAAGCTCTACACACAACATTGCGCCAACTGCCACATGGAAAATGGTGAAGGCCTAGGCACACTTATTCCACCACTTAAAAACGCTGACTATTTATTAGAAGATATTGGTAGGGCTGCAAGAATGATTGTGAATGGAGCCAATCAGCCCATTTTAGTAAATGGTATTCAATACGTTCAACCCATGCCAGGTAATGGTACGCTCAATGCCTCAGAAATTACTGAAATTCTTACTTACATCACTAACTCATGGGGAAACGAGCATGGAGGCATAACTTTAGAAGAAGTAAAGTTGGCGCTGAAAAATTAAAAAACGATTGAGTCCAACTTCATATTTCTCTATTATTGATGATATGAACAAGACCACACTCTCCTTCATTTTACTATTTATTTCATTTTCCGCCTTCGGTCAAAAATCTAAAACTGATACCACCTACTATCAGGGTTTAGAGGTTATCAATGATAAAAACAGCTTCACAACCTTCGAGGTATGTGAAATCGATAGAAAGGGTAGAAGGAATGGCCTTTGTGAAAGGTTTTCAAAAGCTGGTAAACTCGTAGAATCCTCTAACTACAAAAAGGGTGTAAAATCAGGAACGTATATTCGATACTCACCACTTCAAACTGCCTTGATACAAGGTGAATATGTTGATGATATGAAAGACGGTACTTGGATTACCTTTGACATAGAAGGTAATTTGAATGGGCTTGAAATCTATAAAAATGACAACCTAATTAACTCAAGGAAGCTAGACATAAAAATACAATCTAAGATGGGTGAAGAAGGTATTTTGGCTAACACTGAAGTTAGTCCAGAATTCCCTGGAGGTATAGAAGCATGGCAAAAATTCATTGCGCAAAACTTAACATACCCTTTGGAAGCTAAAAGATCAGGTGCTCAAGGTGAAGTTTGGACAAAGTTTATTGTGACTAAAGAAGGAAGTATAATTTTTCCAAAGATTATTGAGAGTCCAGATTTAGCATTAAGCAAGGAAGCGCTAAGAATTGTTTCTCTCTCACCCAATTGGATTCCTGGTAAAATTAATGGAACGCCAGTTGATGCTGAACTGAAATTTAGACTGGTATTTCGACTAAAATAAGCTATTCTTAGCCTCGTTTGCTTTGCTAATAGAATTATCAATTGCCTCTTTAACTCTTTTTGTTTCAAATGAAGACCTGAAAAATCAGACCTTTCAAGGATCTAACTGCTGACACAACCAGATTTTAAATTCAGATCAATACTGCTCTTAAAGATTGAGATACGTTTGACATAACAATCATATTTTTCTAACATTATAATATGAACAAGAACACACTCACCTTCATTTTAATATTCATTTCATTTTCCGCCTTAGGCCAACAATCTAAAACTGACACTACCTACTATCAGGGTTTAGAGGTTATCAATGATAAAAACAACTTCACAACCTTCGAGATTTGTGAAATCGATAAAAAGGGTAGAAGGAATGGCCTTTGTGAAAGGTTTTCAAAAGCTGGTAAACTCGTAGAATCCTCGAATTATAAGAAAGGTCTTAAAAATGGAGCATATGTTCGGTATTCACCACTTCAAACTGCTTTGATAAAAGGACAATATATCAACGAATTGATGGAAGGTGCATGGCTTACTTTCGACATAAAGGGTAACTTAAACACGCTAGAAATTTATGAAAACGACAAACTACTGAGCGCAAGAGAAATAGACATTAAGGCTATTTCTAAAACAGATGAAACAGGTGTTAATGTTGTTGAAAAGAAGCCTGAGTTTCCAGGCGGACAGAATAGCTGGAATAAGTTTTTAGCTCAAAATATGGAATATCCAACGGAAGCAAAACGAAGCGGTATTCAGGGAACTGTCTTAGTAAAGTTCATTGTCAGCAGAGAAGGTAAAATCATTTTGCCACTTATAATTGAAAGCCCTCACCCATCTTTCAATGAAGAGGTGCTTAGAATACTAAATCTTTCATCAGATTGGATCCCCGCCACGAGAAAAGGTGAAGCGGTAGATGCTGAAATGCAACTCAAATTAAACTTCAGGCAAAGATAATCTACTTCAATGATTCATTGGCTTTAGCAATGGAGCTATTAATTGCCTCTTTTACTTCGGTAACTCTTTTCATTTCTTCAGTCAAATAAGCCACTTGTTCATCAGTTCCGGCCTTCATGTTGAGGTATTCACTGGAGTTTTTAGACCAGTCTCTCATCCAGCTCATCATGCCGCTGTTGGCATCATCTAATTCTTTAGCCAAAGTTCTAAGCTCCTGAGCCATCTCAGGTTGGTCGTCCGAAAGTGTTCCTACTTTGTCTAACACCTTCTTTTTAAGATTCATGACTTCACCAATTTTTGGCATCACCTCATCATGAACATCCAAGATTTTGTTCTTCTCAGCTTCAGGATTAAAACCTCCTCCACAAGACCAAATTAACAGGCTCAATACCGCCAAAAAATATACCTTCTTCATCTTCTTTTTTTAATAACTATCGTCTGCTAAACCTAAAAATTCCCCTTCAACCACTTGGTACATCAAGTTGTCGGTGCTGGTGCTCAAAATTAGTTTCCCTCTAAACTTGAGCCTTTTGGTATTGTACTTATACTTTTCACCCTTTTTCAAATGTACTTCCATTACGGTCTCTGGGCCACCAGAACCACAAAAGAAGCATTCACTAATAGGCAAAGAAGAAAGGATAAGGTAATCATTGGTGAAAGTAATATCAGCAGGAATCACAAAGCCTTCAACCTCCACCCATTGTTCCTTGATGCTGAGAATTTTCTCTCCGAATACAGGCACATAAACATCCCCATAATCGTCTTTCTGAATCTCATATTTTACATCGGCCAAGGTCTTCCAAACCTCCACACCTTTCATTTTCACTTCCTGGGCCTTCATTGAAACGGCTCCGAACATCAGTAGAAATAGTATTATCGTTTTCTTCATATTACTCTTTTGCTAAAACCTCAGATATATCTGTTTTATAAGCATTGAAGGCAGGAATCACTGAAGCCAGAATTCCAATGCCCACACTTATTAACGCTACATAAATTTCCTGGTTCACAAAAACTAGTCCTGTTAAACCAATAGCATCAGATTTTTCATAGAGCCCTGCTAAAAACTCTGTCAGCCCATGCCCCAATACAAAGCCCAAAGCACCACCTAACACGGTAATTATTACTCCTTCTAAAATTACATGGACGAAAAGCTTTGTTCGGGAAGCGCCCAATGAGCGCATAATGGCTAAATCATACTTTCTGTCTTTAAGCGCATTGTAAAGGGAAATAAAGATGCTCAATCCTGCAATGAGAATGATAATGTAGGCGAAAGCCCGAAGCAAATCGACCCCAATACCGAGCAGAGAAAACAGTCTTTGGGTTTCGAAGGCTGGTGATGCGGCCTGCATATTTGTATTACTGTTAATCATTCTCGGCAAGGTAATGGCTCCCATTGGCGATCTGAACTTAAGAAGCATTGAAGTGATTTCTGCGTCTTCATCGCCTTCTGGCAAACCAGTTTCGTAAGCGCTCCCTACCTCAACATGATGGTGTTCTTCACCCTCTTCAGTCTCCTCGTGGTCGTGAACAGCCCAAACACTTTCAATATTAGTTAAAATGAGGTTATCAATAGTACTGCCAGTGCTTGCAAGGATTCCCACCACATGGTATGACATTTCATCGTGATCCATGTCGGCCACAGACAGACCGTGAGCGCCAAAGAAAGAATCACCAATTTTCATTTTTAAGCTTTCGGCTACATTTGCCCCTAGCACAACATCTAGGTTATTTTTCCAAAGTTCACCTTTGGCTATTTCAGCCTCAAATAGGTTCACATAATCGTGATTGGTTCCTGCAATTCTGAAACCTCTATAATTGTCGCCCAAGGCTAGAGGGATGGCATTCGCGATCAGCCTGTTTCTGGTTAAAGCTTTGGCTTCATCAAGTTTAATGTTGCCTGTGGGAAAATCGATGTGGTAGACATTGGCCAGAATAAGTTGAAGCGGACTTCCCTTTGCTCCAACTACCAAATCTATTCCTTTTTTGTTTTTAGATAGATTTTCTTCCAACTGAGTGCTTAAAAGAATCAGTACCAAAATGATGGCAATACCCAATGCCATCAACAACATATTGAGCAAAGTATTCAGCGGCTTCGCCTTGATATAATTCCAACTTAGGACAAACAGGTTCATGAGGCCGTCAAGTTAAGTTGAAGTTCGAATTGATCTTTTACACGCTGATCGTGTGTAGCTATAAGCAAGGAGGCAGAGTACTTTTTAGCCTGTGATTTTAGCATTTCAATCACTTTGGTTGCGTTCTTATCATCTAAACTCGCTGTAGGTTCATCAGCTAAAATAATTCTTGGCCTGTTGAGTAAAGCTCGAGCAATGGTAACCCTTTGCTGCTCCCCTTGGCTCAATTCTCTCACCTTTTTCTTTTGCTTGTCGGCCAAGCCTAGTTCGGTTAAAACTTCTTTCACTCTGCCTTTATCTTGAGCGGCTCCGGCCAAGTATTGCGCCAATAGTAAATTGTCTTCAACTGAGAGTGCACTAATCAGGTGTGCCTTTTGAAAAACCAAGCCTATGTTTTGCCCTCTGTATTTGTCTCGCTGAGTACCTGAAAGTTTATAAAGATCAGTCTCACCAATGAGCACAATACCTTGTTTAGGTTCCAAAAGACCTCCTAGGATATGCAGCAAGGTGGTTTTTCCACTTCCTGAAGAACCTAAAATAAGTAGGTGTTCCGATTCCTTCACTTCAAGATGAGGAATAGACAAAATCTTATGATTGGAGTAACCGAAGGAAAGATTATCGATTGTGATCATAGGGCTTATTTCTACCTCAAAGTAAGCGAAGGTGCGTCAAAAATAGAAACCGCCCGACAGATATGTGAAAACCATGTGACACATTCGATCGTAAAGAAGGCATCTGCAGGTGTTCATCACCAATAATTCGCAAATATGTAATACCTTTAAAGCCGACTATTTACCAGACTGATTATGCTCGATTTCTTAAAGAAGAAGAAAAAAGAAGATGCTAAACCGAAGGAGAAAAAAGGCTTCTTTCAAGAACTTTTCAACGACATACTATTTGCTCTAATTGCAGTAACCATTATCCGTGGATTGTTTGTTGAGGCCTTTGCCATTCCTACAGGCTCTATGGAAAACTCCATGCTGATTGGTGACCACCTCTTCGTGAGTAAATTTCATTATGGAGCGAGAACACCAAAAACACCTATCCAATTTCCATTAGCACATCAGACATTTTGGGGTATTAAGTTATTTGGTAAAGAGGTTCCTTCTTATACTGACATCATTCAATTACCACAGTACAGGCTTCCTGGTTTACGCAAAGTAAGAAGAGGAGAACCAGTAGTTTTCAACTGGCCGCCAGATTATAAAAACGGCTTCCCTGTTGACATGAAGACTTTTTATGTAAAGCGTTGTTTGGCCATTCCTGGAGACACTTTAGAACTCCGCAATAAAGCAGTATACATCAATGGTGAGTTTGTGGAAAACCCGCCCAATAGCTTAACAAGCTATTTTGTCGAAACGGACAGAGGTGTTCACGAGCGCTACCTGAGAGAACTAGGTATTACTGACTATACGGATGAATTCCCTGGGGATACTTATGCCACCACCGCCTTGCCCAATTATACTTATAAAGGAAAACTCGGCTTCTATGTACATACCACAAAAGAGAAAGCCGAGCAGCTAGCTAATTACAACTTCATTAAAGCAGTTGAAGAAGTTGTTTACGAACCTGGAGAAGACTCTGGCATCTTTCCTAACAGTGACTTATACGACTGGAGTAGAGATTTTTTTGGCCCTCTGGCTATGCCAACAAAAGGCCAAACCATTAGTATGACTTCCGAGAATGTGGCGCTATATGGCGAGGTAATTAAAGAATACGAACACAACGACAATGTTGAGATCAACGGCAATCAAATATCAATTGATGGACAAGTCATAGATAGCTACACATTCAAGCAAGGCTATTATTACATGATAGGAGATAACCGCCATAACTCCCTAGATTCGAGATCTTGGGGTTTTGTACCTGCAGATCATATTGTAGGAAAACCACTGTTCATCTTCTGGTCTGTAGATAGAACAAATCCTAATGCTGGGTTCTTCGAAAGTTTGAGATTTAATCGTATGCTCGACCTAATTAAGTAATGTTCAAGAAAATTAGCTTCCTACTTCTTCTAAGTATTTCCTTTCAGGCTTTTGCCCAGAATGACAACTTATGGATGACTTTAGCCAAAGTTGAAATTGAAAAGAAATTCGATGAAACATTGAATTTCGAAATTGACTTTCCAACCTTCAGCGAGGAAGTTCAAAAGCTTAATGGGAAAACCATTGAACTCCAAGGATGGATGATTCCTTTAGAAGAACTTCAGGGAGAATCATACTTTGTGCTATCTTCTCTTCCTTTTGCCAATTGCTTTTTTTGTGGTGGTGCAGGCCCTGAAACAGTGGCTGAAGTCTTTGCCAAAGGAAAAACTAAATACACCGATAAAAGAATTACTGTTAGGGGTAAGCTAAAGATCAATGCCGATGACCCCATGAAGTTGATGTACATTCTACAAGAAGCAGAAATTGTAGATTAAGCCCTTTAACCATGAAAAAGACTGCCCTACTCTCCCTTCTTTTCCTTATTTCTTTCACAACATTCAGCCAAGAAAAGGATGCAACCTTCATTAGGAAAATTTATGATGAAGCACTAGAAAGAGGAAAAAGTTATGACATGCTCAGATACCTCACCAAAAATATTGGCGGTAGGCTCAGTGGCTCCCCACAAGCAGCAGCAGCGGTTGAGTGGTCGCGCCAGCAAATGATGGCCTATGGCTTCGATACCGTCTACCTTCAACCAGTTATGGTTCCTCATTGGACAAGAGGTGAGGTAGAAATTGGCCGAATTGTCAATTCAAAAAAATATGGCTCTATTGAAATTCCAGTTACTTCATTAGGGAATGCAGTTGGCACGGGGGCTGGCGGCACAGTAGCAGAAGTAATTGAAGTCAAAGACTTTCAAGAGTTAGCAGAACTTGGTGAAGCCAAAATCAAGGGCAAAATTGTGTTCTTCAACAGAGGAATGGACCCTAAATTGATGGATACCTTTTCAGCTTATAGCGGTGCTTCAAATCAAAGAGGAAGTGGGCCTACAGAAGCAGCAAAATATGGTGCTATTGGCGTAGTTGTTCGTTCACTGAGTTCTTTCAAAGACAAAGTTTTGCATACAGGAAGCACCAATTATGGACTGAATGTGCCAAAAATTCCGGCAGTTGCCATCACCACTGAAGATGCCGACTTCTTAAGCGGGCTTTTGGCGGACGACCCTAAACTTCAATTCTTCTTTGAGACACATGCTGAAATGCTAGAGGATGTACTTTCCTATAATGTGGTGGGTGAAATTAAAGGTTCAACTCATCCTGATGAAATTATCGTTGTTGGAGGCCACCTTGATTCTTGGGATTTATCTGAAGGTGCTCATGACGATGGCGCAGGTTGTGTGCAGTCCATTGAAGTACTGAGACTTTACAAAGCCATGGGCTACCAACCGAAAAGAACCATTAGAGCAGTAATGTTTATGAATGAAGAAAATGGCTTGCGTGGGGGTAGAAAGTATGCTGAGTTAGCAGCCCAGAATGGAGAAAAGCATATTGCTGCTATGGAATCTGACAGAGGCGGATTCTTGCCTGTAGGTTTTGGAATTACTGGAACTGACAAGCAGCAAAACAAAATGATCAAATGGGCACCTTTATTCGAACCTTATGGTCTTTTTCAATTTAAAACTGGCGGTGGCGGTGCAGACATCAGTCCATTAAGAACTCAAGATGTGCCAACCATTGGTTTCATTCCTGATAGCCAGCGTTACTTCAAATACCATCACACGCCTATCGATAATTTCGAAGCTGTTAACCAAAGAGAGCTTGAATTGGGTGCAGCCTCTATGGCAGCCATGATTTATTTGATTGATCAATACGGGCTTTAAATAATAGCTTTCTGAAAAACATAATCCAGGGTTTTACTTAAAGTGAAACCCTGAATATTTAAAGCCTTAGTGTTTTTCTCAAGTAACTACCTTGTATAAAAAGGTACTGATTATTACAACATATCAATTAAGCTTCCGTTATTCATATCATCAGGTCAAAAACTCAAAACTATGAATACCGTCAAGCATTTCTTTTGGTTCTGCTCAGGAGCCAACATCTCCCTATTAAAACGCTGCCCTACCGAAGCCTCCAAGTTCACAGGAATTGGAGCTACCGTTTTCTTTACTGGGGTATTGGCAGCACTATCTGGAGGCTACGCCTTCCACACCATTTTTGAAAATGCCTGGTGGGCAGCGGCTTTTGGACTGCTTTGGGGCTCCATCATTTTCAACCTAGACAGGTTTATTGTTTCAACAATGAAAAAATCTAAAAAGGGCAAATGGAATGAATTGCTTATGGCTTCCCCAAGAATTCTTTTGGCAGTGATGCTCGCCATAGTTATTTCCAAACCCTTGGAGTTGAAGATTTTCTCGAAAGAAATTGATCGAAAGCTGGTTTTACTAGAGGAGCAGATTTATCAGAGAGAAATTACCACAATCGATCAGAGGTATGATGATCAAACAGATTTACTGCAAACGCAGATAGAGGGATTAAAAAATGACATAGAGCAAAAAAGGACGAAGCGCAACGAACTAGCGGAAGTAGCTAGACGCGAGGCAGATGGTACAGGCGGCTCTATGAAACGCAATGCCGGACCGATTTATCTGATCAAAAAAGCAGATGCAGACTTAGCTCAATCGGAATTAGAAGCTACGCTTCAAAATAATCAGCCAATGATTACCCAGCTCCAAGCAGAACTAACACAACTCAATCAGCAAAAGAGTACGGACTTGGCCGGAATCAAAAGGAATCCTTGGGATGGAATGGCCGCTCAGTTAGAAGCCTTAAGGCAAATCAGCCTAGAGAATAGAGCCATTTACTTGGCCAATATCTTCATCATTGCTCTATTCATTATGCTAGAATGTTCGCCAGTGATTGTGAAAATCCTTGCTCCAAGAGGCCCTTATGATGAGCTTTTAGAAATCAGAGAGCACTTCTTCAAGAATCACAACCTCGAGAAAATTGCTCAAATGGATTATGAAACTCAAGAGCGGTTAAAGCCTCTTTTGGGGTGAAGTTTCTTAGTCGTCAGACCGCTTTGAGTGGTCAGACGCCTGTGCTATGAGTTGGCAATAGAACGACTAAAAACGGAAAAGGCTCGAGAATCTCGAGCCTTTTCC
>CAYGKL010000053.1:19155-21827 GCA_964350505.1 uncultured Roseivirgaceae bacterium
GTTGGCAATAGAACGACTAAAAACGGAAAAGGCTCGAGAATCTCGAGCCTTTTCCTATTCAACCAATCTATATTTACTTCTCTATTCTTTTCAAATAGACTTCTCCTTTCTCCAATCTTCCATTGCGATGGTTTTCAAACTGAACGATTTTTCCATCCTCCATCAACCATACATCATCGTCATTTCCAAAACTTACATGACGGTTACTCCACCTTTTGTCTTCTTCATCAAAGATTTGTAGTTCCCCCTCTTTGTTAATTCTCCACTCCGCGTATTCGCTTTCTCTTTCACCAAAAGCTTCTACCATAATTTTTACTTCACCATTATCGCGGAAGTCCATTCTGATATCGATTTCATCAAGAATATCTGAAACAAGGCCAGTGACCGACCCGGCAATTTTTCTGGCTAACCAGTTTTCATTTTCAAGTTCTTCTTCAATATCATCTAAGTTGATATCGATGACCATTTGCCATTCTCCGAGCAATTCTTTCTTCGTTACTTTCGATTGGGCAAAAACGCCTGTTGAAACAAGGCTTAAGCAAATTAATGTGATGAGTTTTTTCATAATGACCTTTTTTTGTTGACATAGGAAAGACGGCAGAAAAAGAGAAAGGTTACCGATGACAGTTTAAAAAATGCTCTGCGGTTCATCGCAGAGTTCCAGTGGCAGCTGAGAAAGTTTAAAGATAACCTTCCAAATCACTCAACCCTTTTTTACTTCGAACGAATACACCTTCGCCCTTAGCTACAAGTTTGCCCTGTTCATTGAAGATTTCTGAGGTGGCGATGATCTCATGATCACCGATTTCTTCCACTTTTCCTTTGGCAGTTACTTTCTCCAGATGAACCGGTCTAATGAATTGCACTTGATAAGACTTAGTCAACAGAAAATAATCTGTGACTAAACTCGCAGCTGCAAAATAAGCTGAATCATCTAGCAACTTAAAATAGATGGCTCCATGCATGGCGTTACCACCGTGAAGGAAATCATCCTCAACTTTCAAGTGGTATGTTGCCACACCTTCAGACAACTCTACTCTTGAGTTCTTGAATATGGATTGATTAATGGGTGCAGATTTGAAAAGCCTAACCAAACGTTCAAAGTGATCAGACTTGCTCATAGTCTGGTATCAGTCCAAATTGAATGAAATGGTGTTTGATGTGTTTTCTGTGGAAGAGTAACCATTCTTGAGCAGTCATTGGACCGCCATAAGGATGGTTTGCTATAAATTCAGGCTGTTCTTCTGCAAACTTCAAAAAGCTCTCGGTCTCTGCCATCAACTTTTGCTTGGCTTCTTCTAAACTTAAATACCTCAATGGTTGAAGTTCATTTTTCCCTGTTGGCGAAGGAACACCTCTCCTCATAGGACTGTCTTTCATCAAATAAGCTTTCAACTTTGGAAAGTCTTCTTCTTTCGACATAACAGGTACGTTGATTCTGCCAATTGAAAGTTTATAAGTTACAATTAAGTGCTCCAGCATATGCTGAGGAGTCATTAACCCCCAGAGTGGTTTTTGGTCTGCTTTCAGACTTTTTAAAAGTTGTTCTAACTCCTGTGATAAGAATTCCTTGGCTTCCATAGTGTAATAAAAAAGCCTCATCCCAAGATATCAGGATGAGGCTGTGAATAATTAATCTTCTCCTAAGAAAGGATATCTATAATCTACTGGCGGAACAAATGTCTCTTTTATCAATCTAGGAGAAACCCATCTCAATAAGTTGATCATCGATCCTGCTTTATCATTGGTTCCAGAACCTCTGGCTCCACCGAATGGCTGCTGTCCTACAACTGCACCAGTTGGTTTGTCATTCACGTAGAAGTTACCTGCAGATTGCTCCAAAGCCTTCACTCCTACTTCAAGTGCATATCTATCTTGAGAGAATAAAGCACCTGTTAACGCATATGGAGAAGTTTCGTCAACTAATTTCAAAGTTGCTTCATAATCCTTCGGCTCATAAACATAAATAGTAATCACTGGACCGAAAAGCTCCTCACACATGGTCGTGTATTTGGGATCGGTAGTAAGCAATATAGTTGGCTCAATAAAGTAGCCCTTAGACTTATCATAGCCTCCGCCTGCAATTACTTCTACTTTGTCACTCGCTTTTGCATCATCAATATACTTGGCAAGTTTATCGAAAGACTTCTCATCGATCACTGCATTTATGAAGTTGGTAAAGTCTTCAGTACCTCCCATTTTGAAGCTCTTCAAATCTTCCTGAACGTATTTCTTTACATCATCCCAAAGGTTAGAAGGAATGTATGCTCTCGAAGCAGCTGAACATTTTTGTCCTTGGAATTCAAAAGCACCTCTTGAAATAGCAGTTGCTACTGGTTTTGCGTGAGCAGTCTCATGCACCATGATAAAGTCCTTACCACCAGTTTCACCTACAATTCTTGGGTATGATTTATAGTTGAAGATGTTCTCGCCCACAGTTTTCCAAATGTGCTGGAATACGCCTGTACTTCCTGTGAAGTGAATTCCACCAAAATCTCTGTGCTTGAAAATAACATCACCAGCCACTGGGCCGCTCACATAGAATAAATTAATTACACCTGGAGGCACGCCAGCTTCATTGAAAACTTCCATCAACACATTGGCAGAATAAATCTGAGTATGGGCTGGTTTCCAAACAACTGTGTTACCCATCATAGCCGGTGCCGTTGGCA
>CAYGKL010000054.1:0-4273 GCA_964350505.1 uncultured Roseivirgaceae bacterium
TCATCATTCTTGAAACGTTCTTGGTCACCACTGTAGGAGCGATATTATCAGCTACGGTTACGATGGCACTAGCAGTAGATGTGTTTCCACTGGCATCGGTACCTGTTAATGTCACAATGTTTTCTCCTAGATTACTGCAGTCAAATGTTAATGGTGTTAATGACAAGGTCAAAGAGCAATTGTCATAAGAGCCATTATCGATATCGTTGACCGATATTGAAGCCTTCCCATCTGCACCTAAGAAAACGGTCGCGTTTTTTGCAATCACCACTGGAGATATCTCATCAACAACAGTAACAGTAGTTGTTTGAATTGTCTGGTTTCCTAAATTATCTGTAATGGTAACCGAAACAGTGTTCTCGCCAAGATTAGAGCAATTAAATTCTGTTTGGTCTATTTCGATGCTCGTTGGGTCACAGGGGCTAGGGCCAGTTGAAACAGCGCAGGAGGTAATGTCCATATTGAAGTCACCTTGAACACTTTGTCCATTCTGATTGGTATAGAAGAACCAGCCCGATAAGCCGAAGTTTGAATTCTTATCATTCGCTCCTTGTCCAATTTGAAAACCATATTGATAATTGGCAGGCATATGAGTTATTAAAATGCTCTGACCTGCGTTCTTACCTAAACCTTCTAGGCTTGACGGATTATTTAGATCCATTAAGTAATATGACCAATCTTGATAGTGATTCTGAACATTGTTAGCATTGCCTTTCCATCCTCTTCCAAGTGCTGACCATTCATCCCATGATTTTTTGTCAGTTAGGTTTAAGTTGATTGCCCATTTATCAGAGTTGTCATTGGGATTAACAATTGTGCCTCTCATATTGGCCGTCCCATCAGCATTCTGAATCAGTTTGGCACTGTTTCCATCGATTTGGAATAGAACATTTTGATTGCTCGAAGAATACTTACTTAACCAAACAGCATGATTGTTATTACCCTGAAACTCGTCTAGTGTACAAACTGCAGCAGCATCTTCTACTATATCTTCTATAGCGATTGAAGCATTTCCCGATTCGTCAAGAGCAATAGTGACTGGGTTCAAAACTACTTGATAGTTAGAGTTGTCTATAACATTGATTGTTACATCTTGAGAACATGTGTTACCCGCCTCATCAGTTGCAGTTACCGTAATAACATGCTCTCCAACTTCGTTGCAACCGAAAATGGTTTGACTAGCGCTATATGTTACATTGCCTATTGGCAATGCAGTAGAGCCACAGAAGTTTCCTTCTCCATCTGTATAACTAATTATAGTATAGGCATCATATGTATTTCCAATGATTTGAATTGAACAAGACGTATGAATTTCGGTATAAGCACCATTGCCAGTCTTTAGATAAGTTTTAGGTCCGAGACGGCCTTTGAAATCGAATCCTACAACTGTAATATTATCTCCATTCTGAACGTTGTTATAAGTGTGAATGAGATTATAGTCTTTATCGTAAGCTGTAATCGTTTGGCCCGAAGTTCCATTGTAGGTAAAGGTGAAATTTTTCATTTTACCTTCACACTCGCAGTCTGCTACATTTGCATTGACATTGGAGTTATCAAAACAGTCGAAGGAAAAGTTTTGAAGATCAAGAATAGCTTGACCATTGGCATCAATAGTTAAGGTCTGGTCTTGCGCTAAGACAGGCGTTGGTGCTGACAAGAGGAAAAATGTCAGGGAAATACTAAAAATACTTGCGGCAACTTTACTAAGTCTGCCAAAAGTTTGTTTCATCACTCTCGTGTTTTGGTCAAAGGTGTAGTTAGCTTAAAGTTCACCAATGCTGCTTTAAAAAAGTAGAACCCTTATTTTGGCCACATTCATGCGGTTTTCCAAAATTGGATTAGGTGATAGAGATCATGTGAAAGGATTGCAAATATAAAGAAAAATGTAGTTCACATACATTTAACCGTAATTTATTTAAGTCCAAGTCACTGTTAATCAATACGGTTAAGTTGCCTTGACACTACAAGATGATTTTATCAATCATCAGACCTGTCTAGCAATCGGCTGTCTATTGTTTTACTCGCTTTCGCTCCTAATTTTTTAAGCTTTTCGGCTCTCCTTACGAGATTGCCGCTCCCCTCAGAAAGCTTTTTCATCGATTCTTGATAAGCTTTTTGAGTACCTGTCAAATGTTTCCCGATGCCTATTAAGTCTTCAGTAAACGCTTGAAACTTGTCATATAACGCACCACTCTGCTGCGCTATCTCAATTGCATTTTTATTCTGATATTCTTGTTTCCATATACTGGAAATGGTTCTTAAGGTGGCAATCAAAGTTGTTGGGCTAACAATTACTATGTTTTTGCTATAGGCCTCATTAAACAACTCAGGGTCGTGCTGAACTGCCAATGTAAAAGCAGGTTCAATTGGAATGAAGAGAAGAACGAAGTCAAGTCCATCGAATCCATAAAGGTTCTGATACCCTTTATCACCTAAGCCTTTCACGTGTGCTCTAACAGAGTTAATGTGAGATTTGAGGTGACCTAATTGCTCTTTTTCATCATCACCTGAAACGAATCGCTCATAAGAGGTTAAACTCACTTTTGAGTCGATGATTATATGTTTATTGTCTGGTAGTTTAACCACTACATCTGGCTGATATCTTCGCCCATCTTCACCCACCTCAGAGACCTGTGTTTCATACTCTCTCCCTTTTTCAAGGCCAGATTTCTCCAGAATTCTTTCCAGAATTACTTCCCCCCAGTTGCCCTGAGCTTTACTATCTCCTTTGAGAGCTTTTGTTAGGTTTTCAGCTTCTTTTGTGATTTGCTTATTGAGGTCACTCAAATGTTTGATCTGCTGAACCAATGAAGCATTGCGTTCAGCACCATCTTTATTACTGTCTTCAACTTTTTTCTGAAACTCTCCGATTCGCTCTTTCAGTGGAGTGAGTATTTCAGCAATATTTATTTTATTCTGCTCCGTAAACTTTTTACTTTTCTCATCCAAGATTTCATTGGCTAGGTTTTTAAACTCAAAGGCAAACCTCTCATTAAGCTTTTCCATTTCGAGTTTTTGCTCGGCTAATTTTTGTTGAAGATTTTTGTGTTCAGTTTGAACTTGGATTAATTGATTACTCAATTCAAGACTCTTCTCTCTTTCTAGGGTTAGCATTGGCTTTAAGTCTTGGATTTCTTGCAACACCATATTATTTTTTTCTTCTGCCAATTGAAGCTGAGTTCTTAATTGCTCTGCTTCATGATTAGGTTGGATGAACTTGTTTTTCGCAATTAGCCAACCGATAATTCCGCCTAATAATGTTCCTGATAAGAGCCAGATGAATTCCATGTTTTAATTTGTTGGGCACAAATATACTGGATGCTTTTGCCTAAGCCATCATGAGTTGTTTAACCGCACTCTTATTGTCTTCTAGGCTAATGCCTTTACTGATTAAATATTCATTCAGAAACATTTCTGTTTCAGCATCCGCCTCTAAGTAATTCTCTATTGTGCACCAAGCTTTGATACCTAGTTCTACATGATTATTCTTTATTTTCTTAACAAAGATTTTAGCAGATGGGCTCTTTAGAATAGTATTGTTCCTTTCTAGATATTCAGAAATTAAACTTTTTACTCTTCCCATATTTTCAGAATATGCTACGGACACTTGAAAATCTAAATGGACAATATTCTTGTGTGTTAGATTGTATAAATGTTTTGTGTAGAATAGAGTATTGGCGACTTGAATTTCTTCACCTTCAATATTTTTGAGAATGGTTTTTTGATAACCTTTGTGCTCCACGGAGCCTAATTGACCATTGATTTCAATGAAGTCGCCTTTTTTGAATGGATTTAATAAGCGGATTAGAATTCCGCTAAAAATATTGAAAACAGGGTAGAGTGTTTTCTTTAATTTTAAAACTAAATGATCCATAGTGATTAGATTGACTTATGAAGTAACCTTCAATCCATATACCAACTACGTATTTCCCTTAATTTACCCTACCAACCGCATTAATTAATATGTAAATGACATTTTATCTCCCATTCTGGGATTAAAATCTGAAAGCTAGACTATTGTTAAGTCAATTATGTGAGCTCAGTTTGTCCAAAATAATTACAGCCTGCTTAGTTTGATCAAAAATGAAGCTCATCGATACAATGGACTCACTATCAAAATCTAGATTGGAATTACTCAATTTTTTCAAGTTGAAAAAGAAAGTGTTGTAAACTGCTTCAGAAGTTTTTGTGTCTTGCAATTCTGTGTTCTTCAAAACATCAACCGTTAGCTGCCTCTGAAGGTAGCTGTAGTCACTCAACTTGAATTGTAAAG
>CAYGKL010000054.1:4373-16472 GCA_964350505.1 uncultured Roseivirgaceae bacterium
TTTGAGCATTAATAGGTTGTTTGAAGTTAATGGTAAACCTTGCGGTATCGCCTTCATATGCCAGGCTATCCCAGCCAATGTATGCCGCTTGTGTTCCTTTATTACCCCACTTCATACTCACCAATTTCTCCTTCCACACGGTTAGGTTTTCTGTTTCAAGTGAACCACCCTCTTTGGTTGTGGTCAGGTCAAGATCTTCTTCAAAGTCAGCAATAATCTTCCAGTTACTTTCTTCATATTGATTTAAATAAATCGTCTCAGGTAACCATTCTAATGCAGATCGATGATCTTTAAAGAGGTTTTGATATCCCTTTTTATTCAAAAGTGTGGTCTGGAGAAATGCACTGATGTATATTTTACCAATTTCAAGTTGATCTTCCATTGGCATAAGTGCATCAACATTCAAAAGTGATCCATATGGAAAACCTGAATCCCTATTACCCCAAGTTGTATTGAATTGTCCATGATTCGCCCCATATATGTAGATGGCTGATTTGAAGAAATCGGTACTGTCTGAGAATTTAACCCTTTCATACTGTCTTAATCCGGCAAAAGACTGAACATCTCCATCGTTGGCGCCATGCAGTACTAAATAATTTACGTCATTCAATGGAGTACCTTGTTCACCTGGTTTGTATTGTCCATCAACTGGAGCAATTGCAACTACCGCTTTGATGTTGAAATCAAAATCAAATTTCTGTTGTGCATCATCCGGATAAAAGTCTAATGTATTGAAGAAGCCAGCAATAGCTGCTGCTTCACCACCTCTGGAGTGGCCCATAACCGCGACATTCTCTAGATCAATTTTTTGATAAAATTGACTTTCAGGGTCCTTGTTCCAGGTTCTCCAGTTCTTTAAATGTTCTAGTAGCAACCAACCACGGGCATCATTTTCTTCGTCTAAACCATCTCCAAATAAATCGGACCATCCGCTATTGATGAAGTTTTCATCTACGCTGACCATAATAATGCCTTGGCTTGCCAACAACTCTCCCAAATATTCATAGCCAGGGTCAGAGTAGTCGTACATGGAATGATTACCGTGAACAATTAAAGAAATAGGAAATGGGCCTTCACCTTTAGGATACCACACTCTGCCGTTGATGGGGAGTGCTTCATCATCATGTCCCCAATACCATGTTCTGATTTTACCAGATAGCTTTTCCCAATGGTCGAGCAGTCTTGAACCATCTACAGAATCTGTGACTATACCCACTTCTTTGCCAAACTCAGGGCGATGCTTGTCCTTTCCGCTACCATAAGTTAGATGAGCTACCTCATAACTCCCAGGTTCGGCTGGGTTAGGAAGAGAGATTTTATCAGGTCGATATTCTGATTTTAAGGCAGCATTTACGTGCTCAACTTCAGGCTTAAACCCAGTGTCTAGCACCCAAATAATGCCCCATACTAATCCAGATAGCCCAGTCAATATTCCAACTGCAGCAGTAATTTTTTGGATTAAGGTATTCTGGTTTTTAGTGGACTTGGTTAAAGTGAAGATACCAGCACCCATTAGAGCTGAAAAAGAAATCATGAAAAGAGGGAATTTCCAGCCTAAATCTCCTCCATTGAAAATGAAAGTGCCAAGAAAAAACGATCCAGGTACATACCAATAGAAATTCTTAGGTAAAGCCTTCAGCAAACTGATGGCTAGTACTGTTCCAGCACTCACCAAGAAGCCAATAACAGGGCCTAGAATCACAGGTGCTAAACCAAAGTAAGTTCCCGGTTCAATAACAAACCCAAACATAGAAGTTAATAGCCAAGCTAGGATAGTAGTTGTTGCGATGGCTTTGAATGCACCTTTTTGAGCGATCGCCCCTGGCTTAAGTTTAATTGAGAAGTCTTTGATCCAAGACCAAATCCCTTTAAAAAAATGCTTCATTGTTGGTTAATGTTTTCCGTCTAAATCCAAAAGAGTCAAGTAAAAATGGACTCATGAATATAGGCAAAGAACAGTTAAATAGTGGCTATGCATTTCAATTCAATGCCAATAGGGGTAGGTAGTGAACTGATTTCCACAGTGGTTCTACAGGGTTGATTGTCCTTAAAATATTCTGCATAAATCTTATTGTAGATGGGGAAATCGGCCTTCATATTGGTGAGAAATACTGTTACATCTATTAATTGATCCCAACTACTGCCAGAGGCTTCAAGAATAAGGCGAACGTTCTTAAAAACTGAATGGCATTGCTCGGCAATATCGTAAGAGAGGATCTCACCACTCTCAGAAAGTTCAACCCCAGGGATTTTCTTAGTACCTTTTTCTCTTGGTCCAACTCCTGAAAGAAAAAGTAGATTGCCGACTTTTCGTGCGTGTGGATAAAGACCTACAGGTTCTGGTGCTTGGTCACTATTAAATTGCTGGCTCATTTTAAGTACTTAATAGGGTACAAATAGACTTACTTTTTTGGAGGTTTTGTAAAATTCAAGGCTGCCAATTAAGGCAGCCTTGAGTCATTCATTTTTAACTGTTCATAATCCCTTCAATTTCCTCTGCTTCAATAGGAATATTGCGCATCAGGTTGAAAGTGCCGTTTTCAGTAATTACCTCATCATCTTCGAGCCTAAGTCCAATACCTTCTGCCGGAATGTAAATCCCTGGTTCTACCGTAAAGACCATGCCTGGCTTGAATTCGGTATAAATACTGGCTACATCATGTACGTCAAGCCCAATGTGATGAGAAGTTCCGTGCATAAAGTACTTCTTGTAAGCCGGCCAATCGGGGTTTTCATTCTTTACA
The DNA here is from genome assembly GCA_964350505.1 of uncultured Roseivirgaceae bacterium. Lineage (GTDB taxonomy): Bacteria > Bacteroidota > Bacteroidia > Cytophagales > Cyclobacteriaceae > Roseivirga. Next base: position 7,118 of record CAYGKL010000054.1, read on the forward strand.
TCAGTTTTATCGAGAAGCCCTAAACCAATCAATTCACTGGTCATGAGGTTTCCCACTTCCTTATGGTATTCAGGGATTTTATTGCCCGGTGTTAACATCGCTGTAGCAGCTTTTTTTACCCTGAGCACAGCATCGTATACTTCTCTTTGTCTTTTGGTAAAGCGACCATTCACTGGAATCGTTCGGGTCATATCTGCATTATAGTTGGCATATTCAGCGCCCACATCAAGCAGCATAAGGTCGCCATCGTTCAACTGATCTTTGTTTTCGATGTAATGTAAGACACAAGCATTACCGCCACCGCCAATAATTGGGGTGTAAGCAAAGCCTTTCGACTTATTCCTGATGAATTCATGTAAGAATTCTGCTTCTACTTCGTATTCCCAAACACCAGGTTTAGTAAACTTCAATACTCTTCTGAATGCTTTTTCAGTAATATCGCAGGCTACCTGCATCAGTTCAATTTCCCTTTGCTCTTTTACATTCCTAAGATCATAGATAATCGGGGCAAGGCGCTCATATTCATATGCAGGATATGTTTCTCGAATCCATTTGCTGAAACGGTCACTTCGAGTTTCTACTTCAGTGGCATTGCGAATGTGCTCATTGTGATAAAGATAAATGTGCTCAGTTTCGGCCAGAATTGTTTTTAGGGTCTGCTCGAATTTGTCATTCCACATCACCGTTTTTATACCAGAAGTATGTTCAGCTTCTTCCTGAGTGTATTTATGTCCTTCCCAAACGGCTATGTGCTCATTGGTTTCTCGCACAAACAGAACCTCTTTCATATTGTCGTTCGGAAAATCAGGTGCGATAATTAAAGTTGATTCTTCCTGATCTATTCCCGAAAGGTAAAGCATGTTGCTGTTCTGTCGCAAAGGGATGGTGCCGTCTGCATTGGTCGGCATAATATCGTTTGAACAGACAATTACAATAGAATTTGGTTTCAGTTTAGCCTTTAGTTTGGCTCTGTTTTTTATGAAAAGTTCTTTTCCGATGTGTTCGTATCTCATAAGCTCATTTTCGTTTGTAGCGAAGTAAGCATGAATCGATGAGAAAATAAAGGGAAGTTTGATGAGTCGCGCAACGGTTAAAAATATTTGAGCTTAAACTAGTATATTAATTAATGTTGTATATTTATGTTTGTAATTCAAATATGCAACATTAATGATCCTCAGGAATCACATGACCACCATTGAAAATAAGCTCTCAAGCTTTTCTGCGGTGGGTATTTTAGGGCCACGTCAAATTGGAAAGACCACATTGGCCTTAGAGGTTTCAAAATCGAAAGATTCGATCTACCTAGATTTGGAAGATTACACCGATCTAGCAAAACTGGGCGATCCAAAGGCCTATTTTCAGCTACACAGCGACAAACTCATCATATTAGATGAAATACAAAAGAAGCCAGAGCTGTTTCAAACACTAAGAGGAGTTATTGATGAGAATAGAAGGGGAGGAAGAAAGTTTGGGCAATTCTTAATTCTCGGATCCGCATCACTAGATTTATTACGTCATTCAAATGAAAGTTTGGCTGGAAGGATTAGCTATTTGGAACTTGGTCCAATAACAGTAGCAGAAGTAACAGGAACTCAACTAGCCAGTAAGTTATGGTTAAGAGGTGGTTTTCCAGACAGCCTTTTGGCAGCCAATGATCTGGTAAGTCTAGATTGGAGGTTGTCTTTTATCAAAACATATCTTGAAAGAGATATTCCTCAGTTCGACATGCGAATACCATCTGAAACGCTTAGGCGATTATGGATTATGTTGGCACATCTTCAAGGGGGGCTTTTCAATGCTTCAAAACTCGCAGCTAGCTTAGGTTTGAGTAGCCAAACAGTAGGCAGGTATACAGATTTACTTGCAGATCTATTCCTTGTTGGAAAGTTAAAACCATGGCATGCGAATGTTGGCAAAAGACTTGTGAAAAGCCCTAAAATCTATATTCGCGATAGCGGAGTTCTTCATGGCTTACTTAATATTAGAACCTACGAAGACCTTTTGGTGCATCCTGTTTTTGGGATGAGCTGGGAAGGTTATGTGATTGATAACCTTATTAGTTTTTTACCAATGGGTGCGGAACACTATTTTTATCGAACCGCCCGCGGTGCCGAGATAGATTTAGTTGTTCTAATGCCTGACTCCCGAAAAATAGCCATAGAAATCAAGCATTCAGCTGGCGCAACTCCTGCCCGCGGCTTTTATGAAGCTTGCCAAGACATTAAGCCTACCCATAAGTTTATGGTGTATAATGGAGAAGAGAAATTTCCAATGAAAAATGATGTTACGGCCATTGGTCTAAGAGAGTTGATGGAGGAACTATCAGGTTAGCATAAAGAGAACAAAGCATCAATTGGGCAGAAAATAAAGGGAAGTCTGAGGAGTTAAGTCAATACAGACTTTAATTGGTTATTCTCAATTTCAAATCCACACCTAAAATGACCTTCTGGGCAGGCCTTTTTTCCATGCAGGCCGCACGGTCGGCACACTAAGGGTTTTTCAATCTGAATAATTCTTGAATTATCTGAAAGCGGACCGAAGCCAAATTCTGGAATGGTAGAGCAAAAAATAGCAGCCGTTGGCGCATTCATCGCACTGGCTAAATGCATGGGGGCACTGTCGTTCACATAGTTCATTTTCGCATCCTGCATTAAAGCGGCTGATTCCAAAAGACTTAATTTGCCACAAAGGTTAATGGCATTTGAATTCCCGCTTTTTTGGATTATCTCATCGCAAAGTGCTTGGTCTGAGGGAGCGCCTAAGGCATAGATCTTACCGGTAAACTTCAGGTCAGAAAGAAACTCAATCCACTTTTCTTTGGGGAATTGCTTGGTAAACCAAACTGAGGCAGGAGCAAAACAAATAAAAGGTAGCGACTTAAGAGACTTCACTTTCTCAAAGTTCTCAGCAGAAGGATAAAGCTTGGGTTTAGATGCTTTGCTATCCGTAAACTCTGCAATTAAATCATGATTTCTTTCCACCTCATGCTTTCCATTATTGATCTCATGCGGAAAAGCCTTTGTGAATGCCCAACTGAATGGATTTTTATCGAAGCCAATCTTCATCTTCGCCTGAGAAAATGCTGTGAGGAGTCCTGAATTCGCGAAACGCTGAAGGTTTACCACCAAGTCATATCGTTCAGACCTCATGGCTTTAAGTATTTTAAACAAGTTTTTATACTTACCACCTTTTTTATTCCAGACGAGAGTTTTGTTCAGGAATGGATGCTTTTTAAGCAATGCCTCATTTCCATTTCGAACCAAAAAGTCAAGTTGAGCTCCAGGATAATGTTGATTCAGCTTTTCTAAAACACCGGTGGCTAGAATGACATCTCCGATAAAGGCAGTCTGGATAACTAGTATTTTTTGAAATTGCTTTGACATGCTTGGTTTCAAAGATATATGAATCTGTTAAGAATTGATCTCACCTTTCAATTCCAACTTTTTAATTGGGTCTGCCAAACCTCAAAACTTAGAAGAAGCTTCTGCTGTGCTCTGCATAAAAAAGGAGATTTAATTAAGCTGACATCTTACACCTAAACTGTTCTTATTCTGTTCAATAAACGTTTAACTTTGCGCCCAATTCTGGAAGAAGGCGATGGTAGACTATAATCTCATTTCATTACCCAACGGCATTCGTGTAATTCACAAGGAGGTTCCGAGTACAAAAATTGTGCATTGTGGCTTTATACTGGATATAGGCAGCCGCGATGAAACCGAAGAACAGGCTGGAATAGCACACTTCTGGGAGCATATGGCCTTTAAGGGCACTAAGAAGCGAAAGGCTTTTCATATCCTCAATAAGCTCGATTCAGTGGGCGGAGAATTGAATGCATACACAACAAAAGAGAAGATTTGTTTCTATGCTTCGGCTTTAGATAAGCACATGGAAAGTGCTTTTGAACTTCTTCAAGACATCACTTTCGAGTCTGTATTTCCGGAGAAGCAGATAGAAAATGAAAGGGGTGTTATTCTGGAGGAAATGTCGCTTTATCATGACAGTCCAGAAGACGCTATTCAAGATGACTTCGACCGAGTAATCTTTAAAGACCATCCACTTGGTCAAAACATACTTGGTACATCAGAAAGTGTGAAGTCATTTCAGAAGAAAGATTTTCAAGCTTTCCTTCAAGCTAATTTGAATACTGAGAGGGTTGTTTTCTCATGTGTTGGTAATGTGCCTTTCAAAAAAGTACAGCGATTAGCTGAAAAGTATTTTGGCCATATTCCTAAAACATGTCCTTCCAGAATTCGAAAACCATTCGGAATATACACTCCGGAAAGGGAGATCATTAAAAGAGATATTTCTCAAGCGCACTGTGCTATTGGGGCCACTGGTTATCCCTTTACAAGTAAAAACCGACTTCCATTTTTTATGCTTATCAATATTTTAGGTGGACCGGGCATGAACTCAAGGTTGAACTTAGCTTTGAGGGAAAAGTACGGCTTCGTTTATAATGTAGAAGCTGGTTATCACCCCTTTGCTGATACAGGACTATTTGCCATTTTCTTCGGAACCGAAAAGAGCCAAGTCGATAGGAGTCACAGAATTATTGCCAAGGAATTGAAATTGCTTAAAGAGAAGCCTTTGGGCACTATGCAATTACATAAAGCCAAAGAACAGCTTATTGGCCAACTTGCTATGGCTGAGGAGAATAACACCAGTTTAATGCTTATGCTTGGCAAAAGCATTCTAGACTTGGAAAGAGTGGATAGTTTGGAGGAAGTTTTTGATAGAATCAGAAAAGTAGACAGTGCTGAGCTGATGGATATTGCCAATGAGATGTTGGCTAACGATCGATTAAGTTATTTAACCTTTTTGCCCAAGAACTGATGGATTTTATCCCTGAAGACATACAGAAATACGTGGAAGACCATTCTGGAAAAGAATCTGAATTGCTTTCCAGACTGAATCGAGAAACACATCAAAAGGTATTGATGCCCAGAATGCTTTCAGGGCATTTACAAGGGCGGGCCTTGGCAATGCTTTGCCACATGATTCAACCTAAAGTTATTCTTGAAATAGGGACTTATACGGGTTATTCGGCTATTTGCATGGCGGAGGGATTAGCCGAGGGTGGTAAGCTCATTACTCTAGATAAGAATGAAGAAGTGGAAGGTATGGTGAGAAATTACTTCAAAGAAGCAGGCCTTTCAGATCAGATTGACTACCGAATTGGTGATGCCATGAGCTTAATTCCTGATATTCAAGGGCCATTCGATTTAGTTTTCATTGATGCAGACAAAAAAAATTACCTGAATTATTTTAATCTGGTGATCGAAAAGGTCCGAACCGGGGGCTACATCATAGCAGATAATGTATTATGGAGTGGTAAGGTGGTGCAAACCAAGAAGAAAATTGACACTGATACTCAAGCCATACTGGATTTTAATCGTTCTGTTCAGGAGGATGATCGAGTTGAAAACGTTTTGTTACCCATTCGAGATGGCCTAATGGTGGCAAGAAAGCGATAGGCCTACTCATTCAGTAACAACGATTACCATCATTTTTTTTCATTGCCGTTTTGCAGTCTACTGTTAGGCAAGGGGATTTCCATTTTTAATTAAGGGTATGGTCAGGTGAAAATTTTAGTTCCCTCTCTTTTATAGCGATTGGGTTTGAGTGTTGAGCAGAATTCACTGGGTATCTTTTTTTTTAAAAATCCGTAAATGGTAATTATCAGCTCTTTCGTTACTGGAAAATCTTTTAGAACTTATTTTAAGGGAAATAAAAACAAGCAATAATGGTAGACCTCACTAAAAAAGCATTGCAGATTGTTTTGAGTATCATGTTAGTTGCATTAGTATCGATTAATTCAGCATTAGCACAAAACTATGACTCACTTACTCTGAATTACGAGCCCGTAAAAACAAAGGATTTTAGATTTGAACCAACCTATTATGTTTTGCCCGATGTTGCGGCCAGTAATAAAGTTAAACCTTACAGCTATTTGATGAAAAAGCCAGCTGAGCCCTTGAAATTAGACCTGTCTTTTCTCAAGAATTATGATTACCAGGAGTATAGTATGGGAGATTTCGTTTTCAATAATAGTCTAATAAATATGCCATTTAGGGAGTGGGGAGGTGATGAAATTCCATATCATATTAAGCAGCAGACTTTTTCAGTGACCAAACCTAAGAGGAAAAAATAGGGTCTAGTCGCAAGACTGATCAATCAGATGCTACTATTAAAGGGTAGAAGTTAGGCCATGAGCCATTTTTATAGGTGACATTTTCAACAAATCTGAATTAATCTAACTGATCTTTAGGGACTTATTTTCCAAAATATTTTTTAGATGAGTTAATACACTTAACTTTAAGTGTTCGTTTTATGTGTTTAAAACAAACAAAATAAGCAAAGGGTCACCTTCCTTTGAATTTTAAGAAACAGTGAGAAAAACTTTCACCGCACTACTCATTCTCCTGTCGGCTTCGCTAAGTTCTTTGGCGCAAGCTCCTATGACTGTCCCTAATGAAATGGAGTTCGCAGGGGTAAAATTGAAAATCCGTGCAGATGCTAAAAAGGAGATAGAAGAGACTTTAGACCTTCTAACCCGCAGCGAATATCACTTCCAATTACTTGTAGATAGGTCAAGACTTTACATGCCTTATGTAGAGAAAATCCTAAAACAAGAAGGCCTCCCAGAGGACTTCAAATACCTGCCCATTCAAGAAAGTCAGTTTATATCCGATGCTGTTTCCACTTCAAACGCAGTGGGCTTTTGGCAATTTAAAAAAGCTTCGGCCCAGGAGCTTGGCTTAAGGGTTGATAATGTAGTGGATGAGAGAAAGCATGTTGTGGCAGCCACTATTGGAGCAACAAAATATTTTAAGCGAAGCAACTTCGTGTTCGATAACTGGGTGCTTTCTTTACAGTCTTACCTTCAGGGACTTACAGGTACTCAGCGAACAGTCGATGACAAACTTTATGGTGCCAAAACAATGATAATCGATGGCGAAACTCATTGGTATGTGAAGAAATTCTTAGCCCACTATATCGCTTTTCAAGACTTTGTTGGAAGTGGAAAATATAGGAACGATATGAGCCTGCACGACTATGAGGGCCGTGGTAAAACACTCAAGGAGGTGAGTCGTGCGACAGGAACAGCATATGATGATCTCAAGTCTTACAACAAGTGGTTGAATCAATCTCAAATACCAGATGACAAGTCGTATTTGGTGTTCTATTCAGACCCCAAGAAGAATCATAACCCTGTTGTTGCTCAAAACGAAGGTAAGCCCAAAAACACTGGTTCTACAACGAAGACAACCACCTCCACTAAGGTTAGTACTTCATCCAAAACCGAATCGAAAACTGTAACTAAGAGGCTACGCTTTAAGCCAATATCAGGTAATGTGGGAGCCTTTCCTAGAATTAGTGGAAATGTTGCTAGGGCTTATGAGTTAGAGCAAATTGAGTTAAATGGAATCCCTGCCATTAGAGCAAAGAATAGTGAAACACTTCAGACTCTTTCCTCTCGAACAGGTGTGAAAATAAGCAAGCTGAGGAGGTTCAATGACATAGGTGAGAGAGGCAGCGTTCGTGCTCATAATTATTATTACCTAAAGAATAAAAAGAACAAAGGTAAAGTACACTACCACATCGTTCAGCCTTCAGAAACACTTTGGGGTATTTCTCAAGACTATGGCATCAAGGTGAAAAAGCTAATGCATAAAAACCGTATGCGAGAAAATGAGCAGCTGAAAGTGGGTAGAGTGCTTTGGCTTCGCTTCATTCGCCCTAAAGATATTCCAGTAGAGTATAGTAATATCGATCAGCCTGAGGCTCAGGATGCACCTATTCAGAATAGAACAATTCGGCCTGAAAAAACGCTAGAGTCAAAAGTAGAAAAACCAAGAACAGTGGAGCTTCCTCTAAAAGAAGATAATGAGGTGTTTATTGAGCCAATTCCATTAAGGGCTTTGCAAAATTCTGAAACTGATACTGTGATCATTCATAAAGTGAAATATCAGGAAACCTTCTTTGCGATCTCTAAGGAGTATACGGTTGAAATTGATGAGATTTTGGAATGGAATAATCTAAGATTGAATGATGGTCTTAGTATTGGGCAAGAGGTGAAAGTATTGGCCCCTAAATCTAGGTTTAAGAAACCTAAGCCAACGGAAGAGCTTATTACTCACGAGGTAGGGCAAGGAGAAACCATGTGGGCAATATCGAGGAAATACGGTGTGGCAATTGAAGACATCGTTAAATGGAATAATAAAGCAGACAACACGTTATCGCTTGGTGAGAAACTTATTATTCGTAAACCCAATTAACCACCTAAACCATTTTGGCAAAAAGCATCTAGTAATTTTTAGAGCTTAAAATTACAGTATTACCTTTGCACCTGAATTTCTGGAATGACCCAAAAGACTCTTCTATTTTTTATTATCTATTTTTCAATACAGGCAGTTTGGGCGCAGTCTGCTGATTCAGCTAATGTTAGTTCTACAGACACAATTCAGTACTGGAAAAATGGAGGGTCCTTTAACGTTAACATCCAACAGATTGGACTAACCAATTGGGCGGCAGGGGGTGAGTCTTCCTTAGCAATAGGTGGTATTTTAGAAGGATTTTCCAACTATGAAAGAGAAGAGGTTGTTTGGGAAAACAGGGCGAGGTTTGCCTATGGTGTGTTGAGAAAAGGAGATAATGACAACCAATTTGAGAAAACCGATGATGCGATAATACTCTCTTCTAAATACAGTCAGAAGTTCAGTGAAATGATTCTAATGACCGCTGCTATTAACTTCAGAACCCAGATGGATGAGGGACTTAAATTCGAAAATGTAGCTGGGCAAACCGAAAGGCGAAGGGTGTTGATTTCCGATTTTATGGCTCCTGGTTATCTGCAAGCTTCTTTAGGACTTACCTACAGACCTCGGCAAGAACTCTCCGTTACAGTAGCACCGTTCACCGGACGTTTCACTTTTGTTTTGAACGACTCTCTTTCAACCGCAGGGTCTTTCGGTGTAATGGCAGGGGAACGAATTCGTTCTGAAGCGGGCATCTCGGTAACTGGCACCTATCAAAAAACACTGATGAAGAATGTAGATTTACGCACCAATTATAACTTCTTCTCCAATTATGAGAAATTCCCAAATACAGTAGTCAACGTTGAAGCTGAACTGAATCTCAAGGTGAATGACTTTATCAAATCTAGAGTAAGCACACAGCTGATCTATGATGATGATGTGAAAATTACTAGGTCTGATGGCACCAGAGGTCGTGATGTTCAACTCAAAAATGTAATTACCGTTGGCTTTATCTTAGGTTTTTAAGCCTGACATAGAAAATCTAGAACTCCGGATCTAAACCCAACTTCTCCTGAAGATCTTTCAGTGCAGGATAC
>CAYGKL010000054.1:16572-21750 GCA_964350505.1 uncultured Roseivirgaceae bacterium
CTAGAACTCCGGATCTAAACCCAACTTCTCCTGAAGATCTTTCAGTGCAGGATACTTTTTCTTAAGGTGCTCAAACTTTTCACGGTCGGTGTAGAGCATCTTTTCTCTTACTATTTCTACCACCTCTGAAGTCAGGCTGATATGGTCATTTTTGAGGCTATTTCTGAGATGTATTAGTAAGTCACCACGAAATTTTTCGAAAGTAGATTCAAGTGCTTCATTCGGGATATTGACGATGATCTTATGATCTTCTAAACGAAATGGCTCTTTCAGAATTAGTACTTCATGGTGCATACTTTTAGCTTCAAAACCAGCAGTAAATTCTGCCCATATTTTATCTAGCTCTTCCTTCGTATAGCTGTTTGATCTCAAGTTGACAGCTATTTCTGGGGTATCACTTTCCTTGTCCTCTTTCGGTTGATTAATGGCAGCTTTGAGTGAATTTAAGTCTGTAGGAATAGACATGGTCTTAGAAGCACCAGGTGGTCTTCTTAACTTCTGCCTGCTAACAGCTTCTGGCGTAGAATTAGTCGTTTGTACCTTTTCTTCTGTAGGTTCTGGAGCCTTTGGGGCTGGAGTTTCCTGAACTGACTTAGGTTCTGGTTCAACTATTTCACTAGGCTGAACTAACTCTTGAGTTTTTTGCGGTTGATTGTTTTCAACCTTAGGATCTGGGATTTGCTTTGATGTTTCTTGAGGCTTTTCCTCTTTAGGTTCCGCTAGATTTTTTTTTTTGATGAGTCGTCAATAACGCTCACATCGGCTAGTTGAATTGCAGTTTTAAGATGCGCCATCTTCAACAGTGCCAATTCTACATGCAGTCGCTGATTCTTGCTCCCTTTGTATTGGATGTCACATTGATTGGCAATATTAAGAGCAGTGAGGAGGAAAGACATGGGCACCTCGTTAGACTGAGTTTGGTATTTCGCCTTCACTACGTCCGAAACCTGCAATAGCTGAATGGTTGCATTGTCCTTGCATACCATTAGGTCACGGAAATGGCTACTAATACCCACTATAAAATTATGCCCATCGAAACCCTTTTTCAGGATCTCATCAAAAATGAGAAGTGTAGTGCTCGTGTCCTGATTTAAAAGGGCCTCGGTCATTCTGAAGTAGTAATCATAATCCAGAATGTGAAGATTGTCTATGGTGGCTTGGTAGGTTACCTTTTTACCATGAGAGAAAGTTACAATAAGGTCGAAGAGAGACAATGCATCTCTCATGGCACCATCTGCCTTTTGTCCGATGAGGTTTAGGGCTTCATCTTCAGCTTCAATCCCTTCCTTTTCGGCAATCATTTTCAGCTGACTTGAGATATCGCTTACTTCTATTCTGTTGAAGTCGAAAATCTGACACCTGGAAAGGATTGTAGGAATTACCTTATGCTTTTCTGTAGTGGCCAGAATGAAAATGGCGTATGATGGTGGCTCCTCCAAAGTCTTCAAAAAAGCATTGAAGGCTTGATTAGAAAGCATGTGCACCTCATCTATGATATAGACCTTGAACTTACCTTGCTGAGGAGGATATCGCACCTGATCGATCAGGTTTCTAATATCGTCAACGGAGTTATTAGAGGCAGCATCCAGCTCGTAGATATTGAAAGAGTCATTACCCAAAAGTGGGTTGTCAATGGCTTGTTCATTGATGAGCCGTGCCACAATTCTTGCACAGGTAGTTTTTCCAACTCCTCGTGGACCACAGAAAAGCAATGCCTGAGCCAGTTGCTCATTGTCAATAGCATTTTTTAATGTGGTTGTAATATGTTCTTGGCCCACAACTTCCTCAAAACCAACAGGTCTGTATTTGCGAGCTGAGACAACGAACTTTTCCATTGCCGCAAGATATAAATCTTAATGTAAATCTTCCTTTTTTTGGAGTGCTAATCTATAGTCTGTTGAAGTGAACAGACAGTCCAACGCGCATATCATAGGTCCATTTTGGTATAGGAACAAGTGGATGGTTGTCATGATGGATGTCGAAAGAAAATTTTAGTGTAATTTTTTGAGATAGCCGATCTTTAATTTCTAAGTGTGAATTTATTCTGTTTCTCCAAAGATCATCATCTCCATCATAACCGGTCTGGTAATATGAGATGACATTAAGGTTAACGTGGTCATTCAAGTCTACCTCTCCACCTAAATAGAAATTGCCCTTAATGAGTGTTTTTCTTATAATGTCAGCTTCGAGGGTTTTCCATAATTCCATTTCGTAAAAGCCTCCTGCGCCAAAGTAAAGTGAATGTTCCCCTGAAATTAAATTGATACGTGTTCCACCACCATAGAGCAAGCGTTCGTTCAAATTTCGACTTTGATCATATTGCACCTGAACAAAGGTTTCTCCTGTGAATGTTTTTTTTCGAAACCAATTGATGTTAAAGTGAGAAACCCCTGAGTTTATAAACGATCCTTGTCCAGGTTTGAAGTACCTGAAATTGCTAATGGAAAGAAATGCGTGCTTCTCTGAAAGGTATGCCAAATCGAGCTTTGAAAAGAAACCTATATATATGTTTTCTTGTTGAGGTGTGGAGCTAAGGTTATTGAAAAGAAACTGGAGATCAATGGCCCCGGCTAAAAAGTTACTGGTGTCTTTGTCTAAGTGAGACTTATCGATACTTAAGATTTGTGCTTGAACTGTTCCAAAAGAGAGAAACAATAGAAAGTAGAGTAATACCACAGGTCTTATCATTGTTACAAAATAGTAAAACCTTACCTTTAGCTTTCAATTTTGTTCATTGAATTCTTGGGGCCGACTGGAATTGACAGTAGGTGTAATGCAAGTGTAAGCATGCAGGGAGTTGTGAGTATTTCCCTTAAATAAAACTTTCATACTTATAATTGGCGAAAGACAATACGCCCTTGCTGCCTAATTAGTATTAGATAGCAATGTGTCTCTCTCACCCCACGTTCTGCCGGGTGGGAATATGAGGCATCACAAAGCAGAACTAGCGTAAGTGGTTATCGTGACATTTGCGTAAAACTAATTGCGAATAAGGTTTGGATTAGGGTGGTTGCTGTCCTTGTCAAACTCGAAAATCAACCAGCAAATAAGCATGTAGAAGGCGCTTAGTGTTCCTTAGCTGGACCAGAGTTCGAATCTCTGCGGCTCCACCATCGCCCTCCGAAGCTTCAGCTTGGGGGGGCTTTTTTATTTCTGCCTGTTAAACTCCGTCATTGCCACTCTTATTTCACCATAAGTATATTCATCGCCTAACTGACTTTTAATTTCATTAAGGCCTGTGGTCTCTGGGGTAATAAGGCTGAGGATGTTTTTGAGTTTTTCCTCGTGTACTAAGTTAGTGGCTTTTACTCCGCTGTTATTTTTAAATGAGTCTTAAAGAGTAGTTCGTGAGTTTTGGCGTATTTGTTTTCTTTTCGCAATGCAACAAAAAGGTCACTGTATTTTCGGGCTAGCTGGTGTTCTATCTGTGATTTAAGTTTTTTTCCTGTGATTTTTCCCATGCTTCAAAGTTGTAACTGAAGGTACGACAAACTATGTCGTAGGGGCTAAAAAATATACTCAGCGATAAATATTAAGCAGATCAACTCACTAAATTTAAAAGATAATTAGCTTATGCTGTTTGTTTATTAATGAATGATTAATTACTCATTAACCTAAATTAGTAGGCTTTATGACTGTTATTTCAGTCAAAATTTAACGGCCATTATTTTAATTATTGACTGATATATGATTCAAAAAGTATATATTTGAATCATAATGACTGATAATTCACTCAATAATTGGTCTTTGATGACTGATCATAAGTTAAGCGAGTTAATAGGTGGCTTTGTAAAGCATCACCGCTTAGCTAAAAATATGTCTCAAGAACAATTATCAAAAGCAGCTGGCATTAGCAGGTCTACCTTGAGCTTGCTAGAAAGAGGCCAAACCGTCACCTTGACAACCTTCCTCCAAGTACTTCGTGTTTTAGACCTGCTTCATATCATGGAAGTTTTTGATGTCAAAGAAGAAATCAGTCCTCTGGCTTATGCCAAGCTTAAAAAGAAGCAAAAGCAACGGGCAAGGACGAATAACAATGATCAACCTAAAGAAGATCTAGGATGGTAGATGTAGCTGAGGTTAAAATATGGGGAGAGCTCATTGGAGCGGTAAGTTGGAGCGAGGAAACTCAGTTGGCCAGCTTTGAGTATGCGCCACGTTTTTTGGATAAGGGCTGGGATCTTTCACCGGTAAAAATGCCGGTAGGCAATGGAGCGAGAATCTATCGCTTTCCAGAGTTAATGAAAAAGAAGGAGGGTTATGATACCTTCAAAGGACTGCCAGGCTTGCTGGCCGATTCACTACCCGATCGTTATGGGAATCAATTGATCAATATCTGGCTAATCCAGCAGGGTCGGCCTGAGAATAGCATGAATCCGGTTGAACAGCTTTGCTTTATCGGAAAGCGTGGAATGGGGGCCTTAGAATTTGAGCCCGCACAATTGTCGGCACGGCAGGGAGGTTTTAAAGTAGAAGTAGATTCTTTAGTAGATGTAGCTCGCCAAATGCTTTCTAATAAGGAACGTTTTCACACGGACCTATCTAAAGACGATACTCGGGCTCTGCAGCAAGTATTGAGAATTGGTACTTCAGCGGGTGGTGCCAGACCCAAAGCGGTAATTGCCTACAACAAAGCTTCTGGTGAGGTAAGATCTGGACAAGTAAAAGCACCTGAGGGTTTTGAACATTGGTTACTGAAACTGGATGGTGTCAGTGATGCACAATTTGGTGAAAGTTCTGGTTGGGGTAGAATAGAGTATGCTTATTATTTGATGGCCATTAGCTGCGGCATTGAGATGATGGATTGTCAGCTGCTTGAAGAAAATGGAAGAGCACATTTTATGACCAAACGTTTTGATCGTGAGGGGCATGAAACCAAGCTTCATGTACAAACTTTATGTGGTCTTCAGCATTACGATTATAACCTGCGAGGCACTTACAGCTATGAGCAGTTATTTCAGACCATGAGGCAGCTGAAGTTGACTTATCCTGAAGCCGAGCAAATGTTTAGGCGAATGGTGTTTAATATTTTGGCTAAAAACTGTGATGATCACACCAAGAACTTTGCTTTTATCCTAAGTAAAGGCGGTCGATGGCAATTGGCACCTGCTTATGATATCTGCTATGCTTATAATCCAGATAATTTTTGGCTAAAAAACCAGACCATGCTTTTGCGAG
>CAYGKL010000055.1:0-2723 GCA_964350505.1 uncultured Roseivirgaceae bacterium
AGGAAATTCCATACAGCTGCGAAGTAGTGACGCATTCCTTCAAAGAGGATGAAAAAATTATCCGCATTATGGCTGATATTTATGTGGAACGAAAAAGCCAAAAAGGAATAGTGATCGGACACAAAGGAGAGTCGCTAAAAAAAGTTGGGATTCAAGCACGTGAAGAATTAGAAAAGTTCTTCGGCAAACAAGTGCATTTAGAGACCTTTGTAAAAGTGGAGCAAGACTGGCGAAAGAAGGAAATGAAACTGAAGAATTTTGGATATACCAGTTAAGAATTACTACTGATCAATTCCGAGAATTCAGAAAATAAAAACACACTTAATTGTGAACAAGCATTAAAGATTTTAGGCGCAATTACGAAGACGCTGAAATTTCGTAATCCCTAATTTCTAATTGATAAGAAATTATGGCAAATATTATTGCAATTGTAGGTCGTCCGAATGTCGGAAAATCAACGCTCTTCAACCGATTGGTGGAGAAGAGACAGGCTATTATGGATAATGAAAGTGGCGTTACCCGCGATAGACACTATGGTTATGGTGAATGGATCGGTAAACACTTCACAGTGATAGACACTGGTGGCTATGTCACTGGGTCTGATGATGTTTTCGAAGGAGCCATCCGGAGCCAAGTTGTTGAAGCCATGAACGAAGCTTCAGTGATTCTGTTCATGGGCGATTGTCATGATGGATTGACTGGACTCGACCAAGATTTTGCGAAAATCGTTCGCGGACTTAAAAAGCCTATACTCGTGGTTGCCAACAAGGCTGACACTACAGAAAAGGCCTTTCAAGCGAATGAGTTTTATGGCTTAGGCATTGGCGAAGTTTTTCCAATTGCTGCTGCCAGCGGTGCTGGAACAGGTGAACTTCTAGACGAAGTGGTCAAGCATTTTGAAGATGATGGTATCGAAAATCCCGAAGGTGACATTCCAAAAATAGCCATTCTTGGTAGGCCAAATGCAGGTAAATCGTCCTTTATCAATGCGCTCTTGGGTAAAGAAAGAACCATTGTTACTGACGTTGCCGGAACTACGAGAGATTCCATCAACACACATTACAAACTCTTTGGGCAAGATTTTATCCTCACCGATACAGCAGGTATTAGAAAGAAATCTAAGGTACATGAAGACATTGAGTTTTATTCTGTGATGCGCGCCTTGCAGGCTTTACAAGACTCGGATATCTGCGTGGTTATGATTGATGCTACTAGAGGTTTAGAGTCGCAAGACATGAACTTGATCAGTTTAGCGATGAAATACAAGAAGGGCATAATGCTTATGGTGAACAAATGGGACCTTATTGAAAAGGAAACCAACACCATGAAGCAGTTCGTTGATGACATTGATGAAAAGCTAGGTCAAAACACGTGGATCCCGAAAATATTTACCTCAGTTACAGAAAAGAAAAGAATCTTTCAGGCGATTGAGTTAGCTGTAAAGATTTATGAAAACAGACATAGAAAGGTAACTACGTCTGAGTTAAACGAAGCCATTCTTCCAGAAATTGAAAGGTACCCACCGCCAGCCATCAAAGGAAAGTATGTGAAGATCAAATACATTACTCAGCTACCAACCAACACACCAACAATAGCGTTTTTCTGTAACCTGCCTCAATACATTAAGGCGCCCTATGAAAGCTACCTTGAGAACAAAATCAGAAGCCACTTCGAGTTTGATGGTGTGCCGATGAGATTGGTGTTTAGAAAAAAATAACATCTATAAAAACTCTATTAGAAAATAGAATCCCAGAAGCTGCTTTAGAATATTGCGTCAACCTTTATTCTAAAGCACCTTTCATTTTTAGAATCTCTAGAAAGAGAAACTCAAAACTTGGCGACTATCGATATGACCCAAGAACTAAATCGCATACCGTTACGGTAAACGAAGACCTGAATATTTATCAATTCTTAATCACCTATGTGCATGAAGTGGCACACAGAAGAGTTCATGAGCAGCACCGAAGACATAAACCTCATAGCCCGGTTTGGAAGAGTGAATTTCAGAACCTTATGCTCCCACTTTTAAGACCAGAAGTTTTTCCAGAAGAAATTCTGCGTCCACTGGCCAAGCACATGAAGAACCCAAAAGCCAGTGGTGCGGCAGATTTACAATTACTGAATGCCCTTAGAAAACACGATCCTGAAAAGACTGGTGAAACCTTAAAAGACTTGGCGCTGACCGCTGAATTTACCTTTAGAAAAAGAAAGTTTAGGAAGCTGGAAGTCAAAAGAACACGGGCCCTTTGTTTAGACCTAGAGAATAACAGAAGTTATTTGATTCCTTTAGTGGTTGAAGTAGACTCGACAAACTTATCCTTTAACAACTGAATATTTTCTCGGTAGTGCTGAATTAGAAAAGAAAGCAATCTAAAACCTGAACTATTCTGCCGTTTCGAACAATTCAATTGCTGCTGAAGATTGAATCCATTAACTTATTCGGCTAATCGATCATTGCTAATTCATAATTGACAATTCATATTATCACCTATGAGCCATAAAATTCAAACCCTTTCAGGATACATTCATGAATACCAAAAATCTGTTTTAGAACCAGAGGCTTTCTGGTCGAGAATTGCAGAGTCATTCCATTGGCGCAAAGCTTGGGATAAAACCTTGGAATGGGATTTTGAAGGCCCGGATGTAAAGTGGTTTGTCAATGGTAAACTTAACATTACCGAAAATATATTTGAGAGATACCTATATACCAAAGGAGATACTCC
>CAYGKL010000055.1:2823-20348 GCA_964350505.1 uncultured Roseivirgaceae bacterium
TTGGCCGATAGAATCAATGACTGTGAAGCCAAAATGGTGCTCACTTCTGATGGCAACTTCAGAGGTAACAAAAAGATTGAAGTTAAGGCGGTTGTGGATGAGGCACTGGAAAAGTGCAGCACTATCGAAAAAGTGATTGTGCTCAATAGAACGGGGCAAGAAGTTACTATGGTAGCAGGCAGAGACATCTGGTGGCACGATGCTATTGATGGCCAGTCTACTGCTTTCGAAGCCACAGAAATGGATTCGGAAGATATGCTCTTCATTCTTTATACATCTGGATCAACTGGTAAACCAAAAGGGGTGGTTCATACTACTGGTGGCTATATGGTTTATGCCCAATATTCTTTTGAAAACGTATTCCAATACACACAAGGAGACATTTATTGGTGTACGGCAGATATTGGTTGGATCACAGGCCATTCCTATATCGTTTATGGCCCTTTGCTGGCAGGGGCAACTACTTTGATGTTCGAAGGAGTTCCAACTTTCCCTCATGCAGGACGATTCTGGGAGATTTGCGATAAGTACCAAGTCAACCAATTTTATACTGCACCAACAGCCATTCGTGCCTTGCAAGCTTACGGCTTAGAACCTGTTGAACCTTATAGTCTTCAATCATTGAAAGTAATTGGTTCGGTAGGAGAACCTATTAATGAAGAAGCTTGGCACTGGTACCACGACCATATTGGAAAAGGCAATTGTCCATTGGTAGATACTTGGTGGCAAACCGAAACCGGAGGCATTATGATTTCAGCTTTAGCAGGAATAACACCTAATAAACCCGCTCATGCATCACTTCCTTTGCCAGGCATTCAACCCGTAATTGTAGACCCAGAAGGAAAAGAACTAACAGGAAATAATGTGGAGGGCAACCTCTGTATCAAATTCCCATGGCCTTCCATCCTACGGACCACCTATGGAGATCATGAGAAATGTAAGAACGTTTACTTCTCCACTTACAAAGGCATGTACTTTACGGGTGATGGCGCCAAACGAGACCATGACGGCTATCTTAGAATCTTAGGAAGAGTTGATGATGTCATCAATGTTTCTGGGCACAGAATGGGTACTGCTGAAGTAGAGAACGCTATCAACGAGCACCCTAAAGTAATAGAGTCGGCAGTGGTAGGTTACCCACATGATGTAAAAGGACAAGGCATTTATGCTTATGTCATTTGCGATATGGCTGGCCGAACCGAAGAAAGCCTGAAAGAGGAAATAAAGGATACCGTAAGGAAGATCATTGGTCCAATTGCCAAGCCAGATGTGGTGCAAATAGTGCCTGGCCTCCCGAAAACACGTTCTGGCAAAATCATGCGGAGAATCCTGAGGAAAGTAGCCAGCAAAGACTTATCTAATCTTGGTGATACTTCAACCTTATTGAATCCTGAAGTAGTGGAGGAAATTATAAAAGGGGCTGGGCTTTAAGAAAGACTTAAGCCAAGTTTTGTTGTACTAAATCCCATATCTTTATTTCTGGATTTCGAATAAAGCCCATGAACCTAAAACTCTTCTTCAAAGCCCCTGAGAAAATCGAAGGCCTTCACGAGTCTGCTCTTGGTAACAGCATTAAATCATTGACTGATGAAAGTCTAGACATAGCTAAAACGGACATTGTCATTATTGGGTTGACAGATAACCGAGGCACCTCTATGAATCTAGGGGTAAGCCATGCCGCAGATCAATTCAGAAAGAAGTTCTATAGGCTTAAAAAGAGTAGTAGCACTT
Source organism: uncultured Roseivirgaceae bacterium (assembly GCA_964350505.1). Classification (GTDB taxonomy): domain Bacteria; phylum Bacteroidota; class Bacteroidia; order Cytophagales; family Cyclobacteriaceae; genus Roseivirga. The sequence goes on from CAYGKL010000055.1 coordinate 4,555, forward strand.
ATAGAATTGCCGATTTAGGCAATCTCCAAAATGGAGAAGAACTACAAGACACAAAAGATAGGTTGATGGAGGTTTGCGAGCACTTGCTTGCTGCCAAAGTGCTACCAATCATCATTGGGGCCACACATGATTTTGGCATGTCTCAATACTTGGCTTACGAATCGAAAAAGGATCTTATTTCCGTTTTAAATGTAGATGCTAAACTCGATGTGGAAGTTCAGGGCGACCTCAATGAGACCTTCCTTTCGAAGCTAATTACACATAAGCCGAATTTTATGTTCAGCTACAATCACTTGGCGCATCAGAGTTATTTAGTGGAGGCTGCCGCCCTGTCTGCTTTAGACAAATTATATTTTGAAGCACTGAGACTGGGCGAGCTTCGAGAGAACTTTCAGAATGCCGAGCCCATTGTGCGCATGGCAAATATGATGGCTTTCGATATCACCGCCATTAGAAATGCGGATGCCACTGGTAATATTAGTGCTCAACCTTTTGGCCTTACCGGAGAAGAAGCCTGTCAGCTTATGTGGTATGCTGGCATGAATGAGAAAATGAGTTCTGTAAGTATTTCGGAGTACAACCCAGATTTGGACGATCAGCATTTTTCAACTGGAGCAACAGTAGCCACAATGGTATGGTATTTCATTGAAGGATTTTATAACAGAAAAGACACTGGGCAATTCAACTCAGATCAGTATACCAAGTATACAGTGAGTTTTGAAGGGACTGATGACACAATGACTTTTTATAAAAGCAAGCAGACGGAGAAATGGTGGATGCTTGTGAACTACGGAGATAAATTTATGGACAGAGCCTACATTCCTTGTTCCTACGAAGACTACACCACCGCTACACATGGCGACTTTCCTGAAAGATGGATCAAAGCCCAGGGTAAACTGATCTAAACTTTTTAGATAGCCTTTGACAAACTTGAACCAAGAAATTCATCCTAAGACCACTGACTTTTCATAAGCCAGAAACAAAAGTTTGTCAAAGTTAGTGATCTATAAAACTCATAACTGTATCAAAAGCCATCAAATGAAAAGGCCCTATCACCGTATGTGAGAGGACCTTTTGCTGGGTCATTAAATAAATAATTTATTTTTTTAACTACCTATAAATGAAGTTTTTACTATAACTATTATACCCTCGTATCTAAAACCCACCCTACTCTTTTCTGAACTATTTAGAAAGAAATATCAGGAGTTGCATTTTGACAGTTGGAGAAGCCCCGATAAACTAGCTCATGGCTAAAAGCTTAACAATATCTTAAATGGAAGTTGCTCAACCTTGAATGAAAATTCGGAAATTGATTAACCAAATATATCCCACCATGAAACGATTGACTCAACTAACTCTTTACTCAATACTCCTTGTACTTTTTTCAGCCTGCCAACCAAAAGAGGAAACTGTCTGGCTCAAAGGAAATTTACACACCCACACTTATTGGAGCGATGGAGATGCCTTTCCTGAAATGGTACTTGATTGGTACAAAAGCCATGGATATGACTTCATCAGTCTGACTGACCACAACACGCTTCAGCAAGGAGAGAAATGGAAGAAGATTCCCAAAAGCCATATTTATGAAAAGGCCTATAAAGACTATCTCGCGAAATATGGTACAGACTGGGTGGTCTCTAAAACTGACTCTACAGGAACCTCTGTTCGATTAAAAACCGAAGATGAATATCTGTCTCTTTTTGCCGATGAAAACTTCCTCATTATGCGTGGAGAAGAAATTACCGATAGTTATGATGGCAAGCCACTGCACATGAATGCCACCAATGTGGGCGAAAAGATTGAGCCAAGGCATGGAAATAGTGTGGCCGATGTATTACAAAACAACATCAACGCTGTATTAGAACAGCGAGAACAAACTGGCCAAATGGTAATGCCTCACATCAATCACCCAAATTTTGGCTGGGCCATTTCTGTAGATGACATGAAAGCGCTCAAAGGAGAAAGGTTTTTTGAAGTATTCAACGGGCATAATGCGGTGAGAAACTATGGTGATTCTACACACATGAGCACTGAGCAAATGTGGGATGAAATTAACATGGCCTATATTGAGAGAGGCCAGCCCCTCATGTATGGAATTGCTACTGATGATAGTCATTACTATCACCAATTTGGACCTCAGTTCAGTAATAGTGGCAGAGGTTGGGTGATGGTCCAGGCGAATGATTTGAATCCAGATGCCATTGTTGAAGCCATGGAAGCAGGCAATTTTTATGCTTCTACTGGTGTGACTTTAAAGGCGATCAAGGTAGAAGGTCAGATGATTGAAATTGATGTCGAAGCAGAAGAGGGAATTACCTATCGATCGGAGCTGATTGGCGTAAGAAAAGGAGCATCAGCACCAGAAGTCTTTGCCATTCAAAGTGGTAGTAAAATCCGATTAGCTATTCCTGAGGATGCACTCTTTGCAAGGGTTAAAATTGTTTCTTCAAAGCTCAAGGAAAACCCTTTTGAAGAAGGTGACTTTGAAACTGCCTGGACGCAACCGCAAATACCTAACAATTAGTTTTCTAACAATTCAGGCTGCCAGCCCTCAAAGGGCTGGCAGTCTTAGTCTGTAATTTTCGATATAGTTTGAAAAAGAAAATAAGCTTACCTCAGTGGGTACTTCTTCAATGAAGTTAAGCCAGATGCACTCTTCTCATATTTTGCCACCACACCAGCATTGAAAGAGGCCAGGAAATAAGGTCTTGCACTTTTGAGCTCTTTAGGGTAATTGCTGCCTTCTAAAAAGAAAAAGACTTCAGTGGTTCCGAGTTTATTGTGCGGTTGAAAGTTGCCATAGGCTTCCATATCAGTCCAGATAGTATCACTCACAGTAACAACATATACTCTTCGCACTGGCCCAGTGTTGTTCTCATTTCTATAAAAAGCCACCTCCTGAAATTCTGTCGATAAATCATTGACGCCTTTTTGAGTAAAGGCATTCCAGAGCATGATGCCTATAACAAGAGCTACGGCTAGAAGAATTTTATTCTTTGATTTCATGAAGTATTGTATTTACACTTTTTGAGATTCCCGTTTTCACGGGAATGACGTTCTATTATCGTACTCTAAATCAAGCCCCTCGACTTCAACTCTAAATACTTATTGATGGTGTTTACACTGAGGCCAGCAGGCGTTGTTAAAATGGTGTAGATACCGTTTTTTTGTAGCTCTTTAGCGATCAATCGCTTCTCAAAAACTAATTGTTCTGCCACCCCTTTGGTATACACCTCTTCTAGGTTATTGGCCTTTTCATTGGTCAGCTCATTCAACTCTGTATTTTCAAAGAAGATGCAAACCAAAAGATGATTCTGCTTTATCCGTTTCAAATAGGGCAACTGTCTTTGAAGAGCAGAAAGCGACTCGAAATTGGTGTAAAGTAAAATGAGACTGCGCTGTGTAACCTTTCTTTTAATACTCGCAAAAAGCTGCGAAAAGTCAGACTCTTTGTAACTGGTCTTTTGCTTATATAAATGCTCTAGGATGAGATTCAGCTGCATGTTTCGAGAAGAAGCGGGTAAGATGGAATTCACCTTATGTTGAAAAGTAATGATCCCCGCCTTATCACCTTTTTTCAGAGCAATGTTAGAAATTACTAAAGAGGCATTAATAGCATAATCTAACAAACTCAAGCTTTCAAAGGGCATTTGCATTACTCTACCCTTGTCAATGACAGAATAAACTTGCTGAGAGCGTTCATCCTGATACTGGTTCACCATCAGATCTCCTTTACGGGCAGTGGCTTTCCAGTTTACTTTTCGGTAATCATCGCCAGAAACATAGTTTTTGATCTGTTCAAATTCCATGTTATTGCCAATTCTCCTGATCTTCTTCACACCAAAAGCTTGCAGCTGGTTGGACAGCGCAAGCAGCTCATACTTCCGCATTTGAATGAAAGAAGGATAAACAGCCACGGCCTTTTCTTCTCCTAGAATATACCTTCTTCTCAAAACCCCAAGTGGAGATTTAACCATAATATTGATATGGCCGAAATGATATTCTCCCCGTTTTGTTGGCCGAAGGTTGTAACTAAATACTTTGACCTCCTTACCCTTTAGCTTTGAAGAAAATTGCTGATCCCTAATCTGAAATTGCTCAGGCAATTCATCTATCAACTCAATATTGATGGGGTTGGCGTAGTTATTCTCCAAGAAGATTTGAACATCATTTTCATCTCCATTAGAAAATTTATCCGCGCAAATTCGGTTGGCTGTAAGTCCCTTTTTGGTGGCATAAAGACAGAAGAAATCTGCAATCACCAAAGCCAGCGCAAAATAGAAAAGCAGGTCTGCGACAATCCCAAATTCTGGCACCAAATAGGTTAGAATATATAGGAAAATCAGCACCGAAGCGATGGTGAGTAATCTGTTGGTAATATGTAGTGCTTTGAAGAATGACACTATCTAGGCACTTCTATTTTCGCCACTAATTGATTGATGATTTCATCCACCGTATTACCCTCCATTTCCTTTTCTGGTGTCAGTTGAATTCTGTGTTTTAGCACAGGTGCTGCCAAGAATTTAATATCATCTGGGGTAACAAAATCTCTACCTTGAATGGCTGCAAAGGCTCTTGCTCCATTCAATAAGGCTAACGAAGCCCGAGGCGATGCACCAAGATAAATGGACTGATCGTGGCGGGTATTGTTCACAATCTGCGCGATGTAACCCAAGAGTTTCTCATCTACCAAAATGTCTTTCAAAACTGATCGATAGTTTTTGATATCACTGGCAGAAAGCACAGCCTCAATCTCATCTAGATGATCTCCTTTTCTCGCAGCTTGGCGGGTTAGTATTTCTATTTCTTCATCGAGACTTGGGTAGCCTATTTCAATCTTAAAAAGGAATCTATCTAACTGAGCTTCCGGCAAGCGATACGTTCCTTCTTGCTCAATCGGGTTTTGTGTGGCAAGCACCATGTAAGGCGCTTCCAAAATATGCGTCTTGCCATCTACAGAAACCTGACGTTCTTCCATCACCTCGAACAAAGCGGCCTGAGTTTTGGCTGGTGCACGGTTAATCTCATCGATTAGAACAATGTTGGAGAAAATCGGGCCTTTTCTGAACTCAAACTCAGAAGTTTTCATGTTGAAGATGCTGGTTCCCAATACATCGGAAGGCATCAGATCTGGAGTGAATTGTACCCTAGAAAAATCAACAGAGATACATTTTGCCACTAATTTGGAAGCTAAAGTTTTGGCCACTCCGGGCACGCCCTCTAGGAGAATATGACCATCGGCTAAAATGGCCGTGAGAATTAAGTCAACCATTCTTTGTTGACCTACAATCACTTTTCCAATCTGCTCCCTGATCTGCTCAACTCCGGCCTTTAAAGGTGCCAGATCTACCCGGCTTTCAAACGATTCTTGATTTTCCATATCAGTTTATTCTGTAAAATTCATTCAATGTTTTTTCAATACTTACCAACTCTTCTGCTGGTACTGCACCACCCGCCTCCACTTTTCTGAAATGCTCAACGAGTGTTCTGCACACTTGTTCGCTAGCCCCAGATTTCTTTTCCAATTCCTGTCTAAACTCCTTATCCAATTCGCCAGGCCTCAGGTTATAATTTCTATTGATGTGATCAATCCAGTATTTCATGCGCTTCTTGGCCAGTTTATTATGGTCACTTTGCCGATAATAAAGTTGCCCTAATGTACCTGCAAATTCTAAGGAGGTATTTCTTAAAGCTGCGATGACTGGAATGACCCGTTGCTTTCGCTTCGAATCAAAAACAATCAGCAATAAGAAGGTAATCAGTGTAATATAAGTAGCTGTTCTTAACGCTGGGTTAGAAAGCAGCACTCGTAAAGGTGTCTGACTTTCCAGTCTTCCCAACTGATAATATTCATTATGGAGAATTGGTGTGTTTGCAGGCAATAAACTCAGAAGAGCTTCAGTCAATGGTCTAGCATTCTCATTGATGGCCATGTAATTGGTGAAGGCCAAAGGCATTGTGGTTAAATAAATAGCACCTTCTCCTACGGCATATTTAAGAATGACAGGATCGTTAGTTGAATTAGTTGCGACAACTTCTAGTGCTTCGTTTTCAATTTGGTCGAAATATGAAGCAGCAACCAAGAAGGGCACATCCAGCTTGGTTTCTATTTCATCTCTAAAGGTGATCACTTCTTGATCATCACCTCCTAAGATCTTTTCAAGGCTAGGTACATCTAAAGAGGAAAAGCTGATGTTTTCTTGCGTTGTTAGTTTCAACGAATCGGCCAAAGCTCCTTCAAACTCATAGGCTCCAATGAGCATGGAATGACCTTGGGAGACATAACTCAATATGGACTTTAAATCGTTTTTATCGCAAGCGAAGCCTTCCGCAACAATTAAAATATTTTCATCGATGCTATCTAGTTCAACCAGTTCGTAAACAGTCCTGAAAACGGATTCTACTGATTGACCTTCAAACAGATCTGGAATCAGTTCATGCAATAATTCAGTTCCAAATGGAATATCTTGTTGATTATGAAAAGTAGGCGTCCAATCTTCAGGTTGCTTCTGAGCCATTTGAAAGACCACAAAAATGGCAATCACGGCTATGAGAAAGATGACATAAACTCTATCCTTTTTCACCATTGCCTCCTTTTATTATGTTGGAACAATAGACTTCTGCCTTTTCTGCATGACTTTCCGTGGCATCAAAATGCCCGTACCAAGTATAGTCGAAAAGGAAGCTCAGCCTTTCGAAATCGTTGGCTAATTCCTTTCCGCTTAACTCATAGATGTACTCCCGGTTTGTCTTCCCTTACCTCACAGAACTAATTTCCCCTTCCCACACAAATTTGAGTGACGTAAGGTAACTCACCCTCACAGTCAATCGCCAATCTTGCGACTTTCTGGCCTGAGCAATCGCAGCATCAAAATCAATTTCCGACAATTGTTCTTCGCCCACTTCCAGACTTACATTGGGTTTTGCAGGTTTAAATACAGACGAAATCTCAACTCCACTGAGCTTGATTACAAAAAACACAAAGACAGCAAGCAGCAGAAGTTTAAAAAGAAGATTGATAATATCGCCTGTAGTTTCTGAGGCAAAGAACCCTAAAAACCAATTTTTCAGTCGATTCCAAAGCCTTTGAAATGCCCCTTCAGGAACGGGTTCTGCTACTTCGTAAGGATGATCTGCTTGAAGCTGCTCAACCTTCTGTTCATCGAATTTTCGAATAGAAGGCAGGTCTTGACCTTTCACCAAAGGGCTACCAACAAGTAATAGAAATAATATCAAAAATAGGTTCCTAGAAATGCTCATCCTCATCTGCAGACGACTCATCCATGCCTTGAATCTGGCTCATAAGTCCTCTTGACTCCCTTCGTTCTACCAAGTTGAAATATTGAAATGCTAGTGTAATGTATACTAATGAATAAAGGAGAATTGCTCCAAAGGTTTCAAAAACCGAAAATAAAATACTCAAAGCCTGTTCGCCAGCACTCATATCTGAGAAGTTACTTAGGTCTCCACCATCAATTGCCGCAGTGAACATTTTCACGCCATAAACAAGTGTTCTTGGTAAGCTGAAAAACATATTAATCACATAACCGATAATCCCCATAACTATTATCAACCCAAAAGTGCTCCACCATTTGCCTTTAATGAGGGTGAACGCTCTTCCAAAAGCATCTAGAGGATTATTCTTCTCGAAAACAATGATAGAGGAGCCCAATGAAAGGACAATGCCCACGTATAAGCCAGGGATCAAAAAGAAAAAAGCAGCAATGATGACAACGATATACATCAAAATATTAAAGCCCAGCAGATTGAAAAATTTAGACCCAAGATCATTCAAGACTATGGCTGGAGTAATATCAGATGGAGCATTTTCCCTATAAGCGGCCATGTAACTATAAGTAATAATTGGTACCAATGTAGCAGTGACTAGTGTGCTCAATAACATCAAACCATATAACTGAAAAAAGTCGATGATCATGTTGGCCGTAATATCATCTGGAGACATCCCGATAAAACCGATGCTTAAGCGGTTCATAAAAATATTCACCAACAGCAAAATTGGGCCGGCAATCATCAATTGTATTTTGATGTACGGCAAGGCATTCTCTCTTATGAAAGTAAAAGTGGCGTTTATCTTATCGCTAAACTGTCTCTTTTTATAGAATTCAATCTTTGGTGAATAAGCCATTCTTGAAAAGTTTTCTTGGGTAAATAATGATGTAATATACCATTGAAATCAATGATACAATAATGATTGAGGCCTTGAGAATATCAGGCATTCCAAAAAGCCTAGTCACGAATGACTCAAGGAATCCAGCAATGATAAAAAGAGGCACCAGACCTAATACCACTTTCGCTCCCTTTAATGCGCCTTGTCTTAGCGCTACTCCTCTCGGCAAGGTACCTGGAAACAACCAAGAGTTGCCCATGATCATTCCTGCCCCACCGGCCATTACAATGGAAGTAATCTCAATTGTACCATGAATCCATATGGTGAGTACAGAAGTGAGCAATAAACCCTTGGCATGAAAGAAGTATTGAAACGAGCCTAGCATCACGCCATTTCTAAAAAGGAGAAAAACCGAACCAATGGAAGCCACTATGCCAAAGGCAAATGCCACAAATGACACCCGAATATTATTGAAAGTAATGGCGAAGAACATATCGGTACGAGCTATTGAGCCATAAACACCCAATGGTTCTCCTTTATTAATATTTTCAAGGGTCATATTCACATAAGAGTCGCCTAAAATGAGCCTCACGAAGTTAGGATCATTGGCTGCAGAGAATGCCCCAATAATACAAGAAGCCAAAAAGAATAAAAATGCAGCGAAGAATTCCTTTCGGTGAAGCCAAAAAATTTCTGGTAACTCAATTTTCCAAAAATGAACGAATCTGTTTTTGCCCTCTTTCTTATTTCTATAGATATCTTGATGAACTTTTGTTGAAAGGTTATTTAAATAAATGGTTACATCAGATTTAGGGTAATGGGTACGAGCATAAGAAAGATCGTCTGTGAGCTGAATGAAGAGTTCGGCCAATTCATCTGGATCCTTTTTACCCTTTGATGAAATGAGGCTTTCGAACTTTTCCCATTTACTTATATTTGCCTTTACAAAAGCCGATTCCCTCATTATAGATTCGTATTTAAGCCAAAAATTATTCAATTAAGTTTTATATGCAAGGAGTAAGTATTCAAACCACACAAAACATTCAGCTTGAATACGAATTAGCTGGGATAGGCGAACGAATACTAGCCTTTGTTATTGATATTTTAGTAATTCTTAGTTTCGGGCTGCTCTTTTCTTTTTTTGCAGACATTTTAGGTTTGCAACAGAGCTTGCTGCTTAATTCAATCTTTGGCATCATTGCCTACCTCTATCGTTTTATCAGTGAAATATCTTTCAATGGCCAAACAGTAGGGAAAATGGTGCTAAGCATAAAGGTTGTCAAATTAGATGGAAGCTCACCATCTGTGGCCGCTTACTTTTTAAGATGGCTTTTAGAGATTTTCGATTTCTTTTTTGTAGGCCTTGGAGTGGTTTGTATTATTCTCACCAAAAACGGCCAGCGCTTAGGCGATTTAGTGGCTGGCACCACTGTGGTGAAGATGAGAAAGGTTTCTGCGACCAACGTGCAGAATAAAGTGATTATGGACAAGGTAGACGAAGCCTATGTGCCCACCTTCTTTGAAGCCAGTCATTTGACAGATGCTGAAGTAAGATTGATTAAAGCTTCTTTGAAAGCATTTAGGGAAGAAGCTCATCAGAAACCCATTACCTTATTAGAGGGCAAGCTAAAAGAGAAGTATAACATCTCAAGCGACCTGCCTACTGTCAAATTCTTGTACACCCTGCTGCGAGATCATACCTACTATGTCAGCAAGTAAAACCTATACCAAAGCTCAACTGGCCTTAAGAAATGGTCAGGATAAAGATGAAGTTTGGGTGGCTTACCAAGGAAAAATCTATGATGTAACAGCATCAAGGCTTTGGAAAAATGGTAAGCATTACGAGCATTGGGCGGGTCAGGACTTAACTGACGAGCTTCCTGATGCTCCTCATACCGAAAAGGTATTTGAGAAATTTGAAGTGATTGGGGTGTTGGCTATCGGTTAATCAGTAAAGAGAAAACAGCAAATCAGTCTTCCTGATTCCTCAATTACCATTTACAAATTGCCTAATCCGGTTTCTCTCATTTCATTTTGAATTTTGAGCCAATCATTTCAAAATCTACTTTTCACCCAAAAAGCACTTTAGCCTTTCTCTTGATCACGAACATCCCAGTAAAAGCGGTGGCCATAGTGGCCAGCATTACCACCCACCAGAAGTGTTCTCCCTCCAAAAGCCGAGTACCCGTTTCAGCCCAAAAGGCACAATAAAGCCCTACAACAGACCAATTCATAAAGTAGAAATGTTTTTGATACCATCCTTTTTTCTTCCTGATCACAGGCACAATTCCAGCAATAAGTGTGGCTAAACTAATGATGGCAAAAGCATGAAAAATTGACGGTTTGCCTGTAAGATTATACAACGCAAAGGCTGATCCGTTCACAAGCAGCATCATAGCAGCATAAGTGTAACCTAGTCTTTTGTGAAGTACCGTTGCCTTTTTCAAGAGCAAAACGGCACTTCCAAAAATAATTGCGAGCATTGCAGCAGCTGTGTGGAAAAGACCCATTGTGCTATGCACCATGTTTGAATTTTCGATTAATTCCTGCATTCTCCTTGAGTTATTTAATCCTACTTAATTTCATTTCCATTGTCGGATACCATGTGTTGCCATCCATGCTAAATGCACCAGACTCGGTCCAAGTATCACCGTCAATTTTAATGGTAAAGCGAACCTCGCCTCCGGGTACTTCAAAGCCCCAAATGAACTCGCCTTTTTCGTTGAATTCACCCTTGGCCAAAGTAGCCATGCCGTCCATAATCAATGAATGAAATTCGTAGTGACCTTTGTCTGTATTGAAGTAAATCATGGCCATGGCATTATGGCCCAACTTGCCATCTGCCGTTCCTTTTCCTTCAACCACAAGGGCCAAGCCATCTAGTTTGGACTCAACATGCTCCTCTACCAAAAAAGACACCCTTTGCCTCGTCTGCTGATCCATTTGCCAGCCCTCACCTTTCCATTCTCCTACCCATCCAGATAGCTTTTCCATTTCAGCTTTAGAAATCCCCCCGTTTTGGGCAAAAGCCATTCGGCTCAATAACATCGCGCAGGCCAGAAATACCCAGCAGGCTGTTACTCTTGTTGATTTGATTAATTGTTCATTTTTCATATTTGTAAACTGGTTTATTTTTTAAACTATATTGATAAAAATTTTTTACGGTTTAAGGTATTGTTGTAAGTTCTTTACATAGCTCTCAAAAGCGTTCACACCAATCTGGGTTACTTTGCATGTAGTTTTGGGCTTTTTGCCTTCAAACTTCTTTTCAACAGTGATGTAGCCTGCAGTGGAAAGCTTGTCGATTTGAACGCTCAAGTTGCCAGCTGTAGACCCTGTTTCCTCCTTGATATAAACAAAGTCTGCACTTTCTACACTAATGAGCAACGACATTACGGCCAGTCTTAGCTGAGAGTGTAATAAAGGATCGAGTACTTCAAATGGCATTCTTCTTATTTTTTGATTTCATAATATAACCCGGCACTAAATATCCGAAGGCAACACCGGCCGCCATTAAGAGCATTTGTTGATTTTCGTCTACCCTGAAGGCCGCTATAGCCAATAGCCAAAAAATGACCGCCCCAATTCTCAAAGGTTGAAAATTCATCATCGCTCCTGAAACGGATGTGCCAACACCAGCCAATAAAAGAATAAAGGGAACAATATTCCAACCAATCATAGGACCATTAAACATGATGGTAAACATGGCTATTCCTAGGCTCAACCACAACCAACCATATAGCTTGTCTGTGTAGTTGTGCACTTTGGCGGTCTTACCCTCTTTCCTTCCTCTGAAAATCGATAATATTACACCGACAAATGTAAGACTCCAGCCAGCAGACGGCTCCTCGAACGTGGTATAAGTGGCCGTTATGTAATGGAATAAACTGGCTATGATGGTAATCCAACCCCAGAGCAGAAAATAATAGCTATTATCGGTATAGCGTTTTCGGGCTTTCCCAATCATCTGCTGAATCAAATCGAGACTTTCCTGTGGCGATAATTCTTTGTCTTCCATGATAATTTTTTTGCAATTATAAACTGGTTTATATTATAAACCAAATGAATTCACGAAGAACTCATCTTTTAGGTTTCATTTGAATCACTATTTTTGATGCGTTTCAAGATTATGGCGAAAATTCTAATTGCAGATAGCGGTTTTACTAAAACCGATTGGCGACTGATTCAAAACGATGGAAGCATTGAGCAGGCAAGAACTGCCGGTATCAATCCATATTATCAGTCGGAACAAGAAATGTTAACGGTTATCAAAGACCTTCATGCCCAAATTCCTGATAGGATCGATGAGATCTACTACTATGGCACGGGCTGTTCATCGGGCTTGAACCGAAAGAAGATTGCCGATCTACTGGCCAAATATTACCCTACTGCAGATATTGATGTAAACCATGATTTACTCGCTGCTGCTCGCTCACTTTGTGGCGATAAGCCTGGCATTGCTTGCATCATCGGTACGGGCACCAACTCATGCCTTTACGATGGCGCGAAGATCACCAATAATGTGCCCTCCTTAGGCTGGGCCATTGCCGATGAGGGTGGAGGAACTTACTTGGGAAAAATGCTAGTGATTGACTACTATCGCAAAGACATGCCTTCACATTTGCGCGAAGTTTTCAAAGAGACTTTTGGGTTGACCAAAGACACTTTTCTTACGCATATTTATCAGGAACCAATGCCTGGCCGCTTTCTAGCAAGTTTTGCCAAGTTCATCGGTCAGCATATCTCAGAGCCTTACATGCACCAATTGGTAGCTACTGGCTTCGACACTTTCATTTCTAAGAATGTGATGAAGTATGATGGTTTCGATCAGGTGCCAGTACATTTTACAGGTTCAGTTGCTTATTATTTCAGTGGTATTCTACGTGAAGTGGCACAGGAAAAAGGAATTACCGTGGGTCATATCTCTGAGTTTCCTATCGCTGGACTTACACTGTTCCATCAGTAGTATTGGGTAGGGAATTGCCGATATTGAGACATTCCATATCGCACCTTCTTCACAAATTTGGTAAAGCCAGACTATCATAGGGATTTGAAAGTCATATGCACTAAGTTTGAATGGAATTTAGACCTTTTTAGAAAGTATTGAAATGAACATTACCGAGTCGGAATCTAACCACAATCATTTAGAGCAGATGTCTATCCATGAACTGCTTACCAGCATGAATACGGAAGACCAATCGGTGCCCTTGGCCGTTGCTAAAGTTATTCCTCAAATCGAAGCCTTGGTAAAAGAGATTGTGCCACGCATGGAAAAAGGTGGCAGGTTATTTTACATCGGTGCAGGAACCAGCGGAAGACTTGGGGTTGTAGATGCCTCTGAGTGTCCTCCAACTTATGGCGTAGAGCATGGGGTTGTAGTAGGTCTGATTGCTGGCGGTGATAGCGCCATTCGGAAAGCCGTAGAGTTTGCCGAAGATGACGAAAATCAAGCTTGGAAAGACTTGCAGGAATATATGATCAACCACAAAGACACCGTAATTGGTATTGCTGCTTCTGGCGGAACTCCTTATGTAATTGGTGGTGTGAAAAAGGCCAAAGAAAATGGCATACTGACTGGTTGCATCACCTGCAACCCTGACTCTAAACTGGCTTGGGAAGTTGATTACCCTGTTGAGCCTATAGTTGGTCCAGAATTCGTAACTGGCAGCACCAGAATGAAAGCGGGCACCGCTCAAAAATTAGTGCTGAATATGATTTCTACTTCTGTCATGATCCAATTAGGCAAAGTGGAAGGCAACCGCATGGTAGATATGCAGCTTTCTAATAATAAACTGGTTGACCGTGGAGCCAAAATGATCATGGAAATACTTCAGGTGGATTATAATACTGCTGAGAAGCTATTAAAAGATCACGGCTCGGTAAGGAAGGTGATTGACTTCATTAAGAACTCATAATCTATATGCACCAAATCGAGCCCTATTACAATTGGCTGAAATACTATAATGTAGCCGAAGACCCTAGCTCACCTTATGATGGGAAGGAGTACAATTTCGATTTGTATTCTGAAACCATTTATGGTTATTACATCGATCCGCATTGGGACTTTATGGGTTCCGAAACGCTATTCATTAAGATTCTCTACACAGATTACGATCTAGGCTTCATTATCATAGAATTTATTGGCGAATGGAATGATGCGCTCAACAATGACATCATGCATTTGAAGCGCAATATCATTGACCATTTCAATGGCTACGGCATCACCAAATACATACTGATCGGTGAGAACATTCTCAACTTTCATGGCTCAGATGACAGCTACTATGAAGAGTGGTTTGAAGACATGGAAGACGGTTGGATTGCAGCCATCAACTTTCGCGATTTTGTAACTAATGAAATGAAAGTCTATAACATCGATAGCTACCTCAATTTTGGTGGCGATTTAGATGTTGTAGAATGGAGAACCTTAAAGCCGAAAGTGCTCTTCGAAAGAATTGACTCCATTATTGGAAAACGGCTAGGCATGTGAGTGAGGGTTTCACTCCAAGTAAAACCTTAATCAACCACTCTAGAATTTTAGTCTTAAAATTCAGGGCCTGACTCTAAGTCAGACCCTGAAAAAAGACTACTCACTCCTTAAATTATCGGCAGGGTTTTGAGAAACGGTTCTGATAGAAATCATACTTGTGGCTAAAGCAATTAAAGCCACCACACCAACTGCAGTGATTCCATAGACAAACGGACTTATACCACTTTGGTAAGTGAAATTACCAAGCCAATCTTGCATAAAATAAATAGACAAAGGCACCGCCACCAATATGGCTATCCCTGTAACAATGAGGTATTTAATGTTCATCAACCACAGAATCTGTCGAACCGAAGCCCCTAGCACTTTTCGAATACTTATTTCCTTGATCCTCTGCTTAATTACAATAGAAACTATTCCCAGCAAGCCTCCACAGGCAAGAAATATTGAAATGGCCGATAGCAAAACCGTCAACTTAAGCGTTCGGGCTTCTTCCTGATATAATTCTTCAATTTGACCGTCTAAGAATTGATAGCTAAAATCATCTCCGGGAGAAATTTCATTAAACTTAGCTTCTGCCTGCTGCATGGTTTCGGTAAGATTCTCTGGAGCAACCTTCAGAAGAAAATAGTTGGAAGAATTAGGGTTCATCATCATAATCAAAGGCCTAATTGGTACATGCAGCGAGTTGTAATGAAAGTCCTTCACCACTCCTATAATCGTACCTTTAACCAACTCATCGTTATTCTCCCAGTATAGCTGTTTTCCAATCGGGTCCTCAACACCTAATTCTTGAATTGCCGTTTCATTAAGGATAAAATTTGTTCCCGCAGAATCAGTGGCAAAAGCTCTATCAAACATTCTGCCTTCAGCCAATTCAATTCCCAGCGTATTGGCCGCATCTTCATCGATAAACATTTCTGAAGCATCAGCCCTTAGCCGCGGATTAGACTCCAAATAAATTGGGTGCTGGTTGAACTGTTCTCCTGGAACATTCGATACTAAAGCAACACTTTTCACCTGAGGAATTCCTGTAAGAGCAGTCTTCATTACTTCAACTTTACCATTGTAGATATTATCGGTGATGCTCATCACGACTAGATTATCCTGATCGAAGCCAAGATCCTTGTCTTTTAAATATTGAATCTGATTTTTAATAATCATACTGCCACTGATCAT
>CAYGKL010000055.1:20448-21635 GCA_964350505.1 uncultured Roseivirgaceae bacterium
AGAAAAGTAGTTACCAAAGCTTCTATAATAAACTGTGAGAATATTTGAGACTTGTAGGCGCCAAGCGTCTTTTTTACACCAACTTCTTTCAGGCGTTCAGCTGCTCTGGCAGTGTTGAGGTTTACAAAATTAATGATGGAGATGAGCAGGATAAAAAGTGCGCTTACCCCATAGATAAACAGGTAACTGTAACTTCCATTATTCTCCAATTCCCATCTTATATTGGAATGAAGATGAATGCGTTGAATAGGCTGAAGTGCGAACTTAAAATCACCTCTTTGTAAAGCGTCAATATTATCTTGTTCCCAACCAAGATACTTGGGTGCCCACCCTGGTATTTTAGACTCAAGCTCAACTGCATTCGATCCGGGGCTTAGCTTCACATAATTAAAATGGCCGAAATCGTCCCATGAGAGCCATGGATCATTGAAAGAAAGGGACTTTAATGTGACATAAGATATCAGAAGATTGAAATGAAAGTGTGAAGCCTTTGGGGTGTCTTCCACAACAGCAGCAACTTCCAAAACATCAACCATTCCATTATATGACAACCGCTGACCAATCGGGTTTTTATCTCCAAAAAATCGCTGAGCTGTAGATTGAGACAAAACTATTGCCCATTCATTTCTGAGCGCCTTATCAGGGTCACCCATAATTGTTTTAAAGCTGAATACATCGAAGAAAGTACTGTCAGCAAAATATCCATTAGAAACGTCATGCGTGACATTTGTTGAATCATGAGTGAGCAATACCGAAGTTTTTGTTAATCCAGGACCATAAATTGGCGAAAGACTTACAGCCTCCTCCACTTCAGGAAAATCATTGACCAAAGCCTGCGCCAACGGGTGCGGTGTCCTAGTTTGTGGGTTATCGTTCATCCATTCAACTCGATAAATATCTTCGGCATTGTCATGGAAAGCATCGAAAGAAGTTTCGAATTGAACATGTAGATAGATGAATCCGCAAACTGTAAAGGCCAAAACGAGCCCCAGTAAATGAAAGCCCGATTGCATTTTCTGGCGCATCATACCGCGCCAAGCGAATTTGAAATAGCTCCTGTACATGATAAAATGATTTGAGTTTTGACTGATTTTTTTGATGGCAAATGGGCGAAGAAAGTTTAACACATGATAGAAATAGCTTAAAGCAGCCCTTCTAGCACTTTTCTCCTGCCTTTCTTCCTGATA
>CAYGKL010000056.1:0-8866 GCA_964350505.1 uncultured Roseivirgaceae bacterium
AGACTCCAATTAAATAGCTCTTCCATCATTCGTCTTTTTTACTTTCCAGAATTTTGATGATTTCATCCAATTCATTGATGTCTAGTTTTTTCCTATCAGCAAAAAAGGATACTAACTGACTTAATGAGCCTCCAAAGTATTTACCCATCACGTTGCTCATAGCAAAGTCTGAGTACTTGCTCTTACTAATCAGTGGATAATATTGCTTGCTATTGCCCAGCATGCTATGCGCCACAAAGCCCTTTTGTTCAAGCACGGTAAGCACAGTAGCTACGGTAGTATAGCTTGGCTTGTCTTTGGTGAATACATCTAGGATTTCGCGAGTGAAAGCTTTCTCAAGATCCCAGAGAATCTGCATAATTCGCTCTTCAGCTTTGGTAAGTTCCTTCATACAATT
Source organism: uncultured Roseivirgaceae bacterium (assembly GCA_964350505.1). Taxonomy (GTDB): domain Bacteria; phylum Bacteroidota; class Bacteroidia; order Cytophagales; family Cyclobacteriaceae; genus Roseivirga. The sequence continues at coordinate 398 of CAYGKL010000056.1, forward strand.
TTTAATCTACTATAAACATAGTAAATAAACTATATAAATAGTAGTAGTTCTATAAAAATAGTAATTTGAAACTAAGTCTGCCAGCCCTCAAAGGGCTGGCAGACTTAAAAGAGTTAGGGAAGCTCTGCCCGAATCATGCGATCCTTTCCTTGAAGGTCTTGCTTCAGCGTAACATTGGAATATCCCATTAATTGTAGTAGTTCTACCACCTGATTTCCAAAAGACTCATGGATTTCAAAATAGAGTAGCCCTTTTGCTTTGAGTACTTTTAATGCCTTTTGAGCAATGGTGCTATAGAAAAGAAGCGGATCATCATTCGGAACAAACAGGGCTAATTCAGGCTCATGTTCTAGTACATTAGAATGCATTTGTTCTTTATCCGATTCTGGGATATACGGAGGGTTACTAATTATAACGTCATATGCTCCTTCGATATCTTCAGTAAGGATGTCTAGCAGAAAAAACTCTACATCAGCTTTAAGTTGCTGGGCGTTCTGTTTGGCTAAATGAAGTGCTTGTTCCGAAATATCAACTCCCGCTACTTTGGCCTTTTCCAATTCCAGTGCTAGCGTAATAGGAATACACCCAGTACCAGTGCCAATATCCAAAACACTAATTTCCTGATTACCTAATTCCCTAATTTCCTCAATTACCCAATTGACGAGTTCCTCTGTTTCTGGTCGGGGAATTAAGGCTTCAGGGCCAGTTCTAAATCTACGTCCATAGAATTCGCCAAAACCCACAACATGCTGCAAAGGCATGGAGGCCCTAAGTAAGCGGAGGTCATGCGCAAGCAGCTTGACATCAAAATGAACGGGGCTGTTCATGGCTAGTTTGATGGCGTCTACACGAAACCTATCTTGTAAATAATGCTTGGCCAAAGCGGTAACTTCACGCTCTTCATACAAGTTTGTCAATTCATTGATAACTTGCCGCAATAAATCTTTGGCTGGCCGTTCAGACATGTTACAAAATAACGCAAATATCTCTTCATCCGAATTCACTTCGTCCGATATTCAATGGATGAAGCGGGCTTTGGAGCTAGCCGAGCTTGGAAGAGGCAATGTGAGTCCAAACCCAATGGTAGGTTGTGTCATTGTGCACGAGGGACAGATCATCGGTGAAGGCTGGCACAGAAAGTATGGCCAAGCACATGCAGAAGTTAATGCCATTAATTCCGTGGATGATCAATCGCTTTTGTCAGCATCGACCTGCTACGTTACGCTGGAGCCTTGTGCACATCATGGCAAAACACCTCCTTGTGCAGACCTGCTCGTTAGTAAAAAGTTGAAGAAAGTGGTCATTGCTGCGGTTGATTCAAATCCATTGGTAGGTGGAAAAGGAATTGAAAAGTTGAAAGCTGCGGGCATTGAAGTACAAACCGGTTGTCTCGAAGCCGAAGCCTTAGCTCAGAATGTTCGATTCTTCACGTTGATAGAGAAGCAAAGGCCATATGTCATTCTCAAATGGGCTCAAACTGCCGATGGCTTTGTGGCAAGAAAAGATTTCGACTCTAAGTGGATCAGCAATGAATACTCAAGAAGCCTTGTCCATCAATTAAGGGCTGATGAAGATGCCATTTTAGTAGGAACCAACACAGCGCATTATGACAACCCAAGCTTGAACGTGAGAAGTTGGGCAGGTAATGATCCTTTGCGTATTGTTATCGATAAGAATTTAAGATTAGATTCCACATTGAACTTGTTCGATCGGACCATTCCCACTATTGTTTATAACACCCTTAAAGATTCGGTAGCTGAGCATCTAGAGTTTAAATCAATTCCTTCAGATCAATTCCTTCAAGAATTATTGAGCGATTTAGGGCGAAGAAAAATTCAGTCTTTAATTGTTGAAGGTGGAGCAGCAACACTAAAGGCATTTATCGATGCAGGCTTATGGGATGAAGCCAGAGTGTTTACTTCAGGAACCGAGTTCGGAGAAGGTATTCAAGCCCCGAAGATCAATGGAAAATTAGTTTCTGTAGATGATATCAACGGAGATGAGTTGAAGGTTTATTTGAATAGATAAAAACCCCACCAAGGGCTGGCTGCCTTGTGAGATTTTCCTCCTCCGCCCTTTGGGCACCTCCTCTTGAGGAGTACAGTCGACATCTTGCGCTTGTGGTATAACTTGAAATGGGGTTTAGCACGAATGTCCTCCCCTCTAGGGGAGGTGGCTGAAAGCCGGAGGGGTTGAAAGAATTTCTAACCTTTGAACTCATTTTAATAGTGCATAGTTACCTTTGCAATTCATTCGAAAAACTTATGGCTGAAGAACTACTCATCAACAATCAGGCAACTAAAGAAGAGAAATACACAAGCTTAATTCCTCAAATTGAAGCTTTAGTAACTGGTGAACCAGATCTTACTGCGAACCTTGCGAATATAGCTTCTGCCTTAAAATATGGAATGGGTTTCTTCTGGGTAGGTTTTTACTTGGTGAAGGAAGATGAACTAGTATTAGGGCCATTCCAAGGACCAATTGCCTGTACTCGAATTAGAAAAGGAAAAGGAGTATGTGGAACTAGTTGGCAAAAAGGAGCAACCATCCTTGTAGATAATGTGGATGAATTCCCAGGGCACATTGCCTGCAGCTCTGATTCTAAATCTGAGATAGTGCTTCCTGCCTTTAAAAATGGCGAAGTTGCTTTAATTCTGGATGTAGACTCAGACCAATTGAGCGATTTCGATGCAATCGATCAAAAGCATTTAGAAGACTTGATGAGAATTGTCGAGCGCTTACTTTAATTCAGCAATAACAGTTTCGCCACCTTTGGTGATCTGACCGTTTTCAACTTTAATTTCAGCATCTAGCGGTAAGAAAAGGTCTACTCTCGATCCGAATTTAATGAAGCCAAACTCGCGGCCTTGAATAACGCTATCGCCTTCATTGATGTACCATTTAATCCTTCGTGCAGCGGCACCAGCGATTTGTCTGACGAGTATATCTACGTTTTTGTGAATCTGATACACTACAGTAGTTCTTTCGTTTTCGGTACTTGACTTCGGATGCCATGCTACCAAATATTTACCCGGGTGATACTTAAAGTACTTTATAAGTCCAGTGACAGGGTTTCTGTTGACGTGAACATTAAAAGGTGACATAAAGATTGAAACCTGAATGCGTTCCTTGCCTTTGAAGTATTCGTCTTCAGTGGTGGTTTCAATTACTACGACCTTTCCATCTGCAGGGGCGAGAATTTGCTTTTCATTCAGCTCAATTCTTCTGGCAGGGTTTCTGAAAAACTGTAGAAAGAATAGGAAGATGATCAGAGATACTCCACCTATGAGACCCATGAAAACAGGGTCAAGAGATGTCAGGTAAAGGATACCTGCATTCAAAGCAATTAAAATAAAGAAGAGGATTGCTAGCAACCCTCTTCCTTCATGATGTATTTTCATAGTATTAAAAACCTCCTCTGAACTTATAAGTCTCAGCCACTTTGTCGATGGCTACTACATATGCGGCAATTCGCATAGGTATATCATATTTCTGAGAAGCACTATATACTTTATCGAAAGCGTCTTTCATAATTCTGTCAGACCTTCTGTTTACTCTTTCACGTGTCCACTTGTAACCCAATCGGTTCTGAACCCATTCGAAGTAAGAAACAGTAACTCCACCTGCGTTGGCCAAAATATCTGGCACTGCCATAATACCTTTCTCGTTGATTATTTTATCGGCTTCAGCTGAAGTAGGTCCGTTAGCACCTTCAACAATGAGCTTGGCCTTAATTTTATCAACGTTACCAAGATGAATCACATCTTCAACAGCTGCTGGCACCAATACGTCAACATCTAAGACAAGAAGTTCACTAGCTTCATCGAGCAATTCAGCTCCTTTAAAACCTTCAAGTGTTCCGTTGTTGTTGTCTCTGTACTCGATGGCTTTCTTAATGTCGATACCTTTGTCATTAAAGTATGCTCCAGAGATGTCACTGATTGCTACAATTGTACAACCTCTTTCTGCCAATAATAGCGCTGCAAATGAACCAACATTACCAAAACCTTGAACAGCAATTGTTGCGTGATAAGGGTTGATTTTTAGTTTTTCCATGGCAGCTAAGGCAGAAACCATAACTCCGCGACCTGTTGCTTCAACGCGGCCTAATGATCCTCCTAGTACGAGTGGTTTCCCAGTAACAACGGCATTGACTGTGGTTCCCATAGAGCGTGAGTACTCATCCATCAGCCAGGCCATTTCTCTTGGGCCAGTTCCCATATCAGGGGCAGGAATGTCCCTATCGGGGCCAAAAACGCCAGACATAGCTTGCGTGTACGAACGGGTCAATCTTTCAATTTCTCCGGCCGACATTTCTCTAGGGTTGCATTTGATACCACCCTTTGCACCACCGTATGGAATATCCACAACGGCACATTTCCAAGTCATCCAAGCTGCAAGTGCTTTCACTTCATCGAGATGCACATCCATTGCATATCGAACACCACCTTTGGAAGGCCCCAAAATATTCGAATGGATCACTCGGTGACCTTCAAATACTTTAATGGAACCATCGTCCATAGTAATGGGAAGAGAAACAGAAACTTGTTTAGAGGGTGACTTTAACACATTATATACTTGCTCGTCCAGTCCCAGCACCTCGGCTGCAATATTGAATCTGGACATCATTGACTCAAAAGGATTGGATTTGTCCTTTATTGGAGCCGGTTCGATGTAACCCATAGGGAGTATTGTTGTTTAAGACGGCCTAAAATTAAGGAAATTTTAACCGAATATGTCCATGGAGTTTGTCCTTATTTTAGGAATTAAAGGATGAAGTGGAGGTAAGCAGTAGTGAACGGTAAAGAAAGCAATAAACCATCGAACCGATCTAGAAAACCACCATGTCCTGGTAATATGCTTCCAGAGTCTTTAATGGCTAATGTTCGTTTGAATAAGGACTCTACAAGATCGCCCAAAGTGCCGAAAACAGCGGTAATTACTGCTAGTCCCATCCATTCATGAACATTGAGTATTCCGAAGAATTCATGCAAAGCATAAGCGATAATTAGAGAAAGAATAAAACCGCCAATGGTGCCTTCCCATGTTTTCTTAGGTGAAACCTTCTCAAATAGCTTTCTTTTACCAATCGACTTTCCCACAAAATAGGCGCCCGTGTCGTTGGCCCATTGCAAGAAAAGAATGCCTAGAATAAACTCATAGGCATAAGCTCCTTCGATAAAACCAATTGAGTGGATCATGGAAAAGGGGAAGGCAATATAAGCCACCCCTAAAACGGAGATGGCTAAACAGCTAATGGCATGTGACGTTTTTATGGTTTGAAGTGGATAGATAAGCACGGTAGCAAACAATGCTGGAAGTAACCAAAAGTATTTAGGAGATAAATTCAGCTGAAAGTAGCAAAAGAAGAGACCAAACATAATGATGGAGAATCCGAGCCCCCAAACTTCGTATGGACTTCGACCAGAACTTTTAGCAAGTCCATAAAACTCTACCAATGTTAATATGAGTATGATGGCGAACACTATGGCAAATGTCCATGGAGAATAAACTACAGCAGCAATGATGGCAGCCACTCCAAAAATGGCTGTTAATATTCTGAGTGCTAAATTATTCATGGTTGAAGCTGATTTTGTCTTCAATGATTTTCAAGGCCCGCATCACTCCATCAGGATTGACTTTAACTTCAATTTGACCAAGTTTGTAGGCATTGTCCTGAAGATTCATGACCACAGCAGCTATGCCTTCATTAATCAATACATCTTTGACTATTTCTGCCTGATGAGGGACTGTGCTTCGATATACTGTTTGCCAACTACTCACTCTTTTGCTTTTGATCGAAGGTAGTAATTTCTAAAAATAAGCATGAGGCCAATAAAGAAAACAGTTCCTGCCAATTGACCATACCAAGGTAAAGATTCTGTGTCATCGATATTGAGATCGCTTTCATATAACTGAGCGTAATAGGCTAGGGTTACTGCTAACCCATTATTGGTGGCATGTGCAAGCATTGGGTACCATATATTTCCAGACCACACATATAAATAGCCAAATACTGCGCCTAGCATCATTCTTGGCACTAGACCAAAGAACTGCATGTGAATAGCCCCAAAAATGAAGGCTGATATCCATATGGCAATATGCTTGTTTTTAGACCACCTATGAAGGCTGTTTTGTAGCACTCCACGAAACAATAATTCTTCACCAATTCCTGGCAGTATGGCAATGGCAATAAAGCCAAGCGCGAATTCTCCGAAGTTATTGAATGTGGTGAATTTCTCGGTAGCTTCAGCTAACTGTTGTTCTAAGTCTCTTGCCCATTTTTCAAAGCCAGCCATAAATTCTGGAAAATGGATTCCTTCATTCCATTCAATGAAATAGGCATTTACTAACATAAAACTGACTGTGCCTACTACGGCAATGATGGCCGGTATTGGTCTTATGCCCCTTTCCGTATTTAATTCTGAAAGTTTCTTCTTGGCTAAAACCGTGAGGTAAAACCAAGGAGTAATAAATGTGAAGACAATGGTATAGAGCATTTGAGAAGTTAGTACTTCAGATAAGCTCAAGTAATCATACATGATTTCAGGATTGCTCTCTAACCCTTCAAGTGGCATTCCGTTGATTAACGCTAGCAGAATGGAGACTGCTAGGGCAACAAATTGACCTACAAAAAAGCCTGTAAAAAGAAATCCTAGAACAATAAAGAAAGAAGAAAGCTCAGATCTTCCACCACTAAGGTCAATACCCTTGTCAAGTCTCGTCATAATGCTGTAAATTTACGCGAAAATTTGAATAGCACTTGGTACGTATAGGAAACATAGAGGTTGGAGAATTTCCACTACTGCTCGCACCCATGGAAGATGTTAGTGACCCCCCATTTAGAGCGGTTTGTAAGGAAAACGGAGCAGATTTAATGTACACGGAATTTATTTCGTCTGAGGGACTCATTCGCCATGCCGAAAAGAGTGTGCAAAAGTTAGATATCTACGACTATGAACGCCCCATTGGTATTCAAATTTTTGGAGATAAGATAGACTCCATGCGCCAAGCAGCAGCCATCGCAGAGGCTGCTCAGCCAGAATTAGTAGATATCAATTATGGTTGCCCAGTGAAAAAGGTAGCTTGTAAAGGTGCTGGTGCTGGTATTTTGCTAGACATTCCTAAGATGCAGGAAATGACTGCTGAGATTGTGAAGCAGGTAAGTTTGCCGGTTACAGTGAAGACGCGTTTGGGTTGGGACGATAGTACCATAAAGATCTTAGAAGTAGCTAAGCGCTTACAAGATGTGGGTATTCAAGCCCTCACCATTCATGGTAGAACCAGAAAGCAGATGTATAAAGGTGAAGCCGACTGGACGAAAATTGCTGAAGTAAAAAATCATCCTGATATACATATCCCCATTTTTGGAAATGGCGATATAGACTCACCACAAAAAGCACTTGAATATCGTCAGAAATATGAGGTGGATGGCATTATGATTGGGAGAGCCAGTATTGGCTATCCATGGATATTCAATGAGATCAAACACTTCATGAAAACTGGAGAAATGCTGGCACCCCCTTCGATGGATGAACGTGTAAGAACAGCTAAAAAACACCTTGAGTTTTCTTTGGAGTGGAAAGGGGATAAGCAAGGTATTTTTGAAATGAGAAGGCATTATACCAACTATTTTAGAGGGATTGCCAACTTTAAGCCTTTCAGAACTCGATTGGTTGAATCTGAAAATCCAGAAGAGCTTTTTGATATTCTTGAAGAAGCAGGATCTGTTTTTGAAGATGCTTATTCACTGGTATAATAACGAAAAACCTTTGTTCAACTCAAATGACTAAGGATTAAAGGTTCAAGGGTATTTGTCAATTGTGCAAGGTCGAATTTCGTTAAAAGCACCAAAGTAAATTGGCAGACATACCCCTGATAATTATTTTCAAATAACTTATCTAATTCTCCTACATTTGGGCTTCTTTTTTGAAGCATGAAAAACACGAATGTCCTAGCTTGGGGAATACTGATTATACTAGCTCTTGTATGGGGTACTAGTTTTATTCTCATTAAGAGAGGGTTGGAGGTATATGGCCCAGGAGAAGTTGGAGCCATTCGTATCTTGGCGGCTTGCCTTTTTTTAGTGCCAATTAGTATTCCAAAGATTAGAAAACTCACCCCCAAGCAGATTAGGCTACTATTTATCATTGGTATGGTAGGCACCTTCTTTCCAGCGTTTCTTTTTGCTTTAGGTCAAACAAGGTTAGACAGTGGAATTACAGGAGTACTTAACGGTTTAACACCAATCTTCACCTTGATTATTGGAGCCAGCTTTTTCAAGCAAAAATTTAAAAAGGAAAACTACATAGGTATAGGACTCGCATTTATCGGCACAGTGGTGTTGCTTACTGCTGGTAGTGGTGGCGACTTTAGTGAGTTTAACTTCTATGCTTTCTTTATTGTATTAGCAACAGCTTGCTACGGAACGAACCTTAATGTGATTAAATACTTTTTGGCAGATTTGAG
>CAYGKL010000056.1:8966-11138 GCA_964350505.1 uncultured Roseivirgaceae bacterium
GCATTAACTTGGGGGATTTTGGATGGAGAAAGCCTTATTTTAGGTCAGATTATTGGTATTGCTTCCATTCTTATGGGTGTGTTTATTACTAACAGAAGAAGGGCTAAGGCTGCTGCTCAAGCGAAAATGTAGCTACTATTGGGTAATGATCTGATGGGAAGAAGATCTTGTTTTTCCATTTATCGATAGTGAACTCTTTAAGTTTCAATCCTTCCGAATTGTGATAAAAGATATAGTCTATTCGTGGACAATGACTTCCACCATTCCAGTTGTGATAGGTACAACCTTCTAAGTCACTTCCAGAGTAGGCATCAACAAAGTATTCTTTAATCCTTTTGATGTTGTCACCATCAGGCTCTTCATTAAAGTCGCCAAGAAGAATAGTCGGCATGGGCTCAACCTCAGTCATTAATTTTCTCAAAAGAAGCTCCGTGCTTCTTTGCCTGCTATAATCTGACCTATGATCGAAATGAGCATTGAGTAACCTTACTTTTTTACCAGAATTTCTGTTTTCTAAAATCACTAGTGTAGCGATTCTGGGAAGGGTATTGCCCCAGCTTTTGGAGGCAGGTTCACTTGGCGTATCTGAAAACCAGAAGGTTTCGTTCTCAGCAACTTTCCAGATTTTCTTATTATAAAAAACAGCATTAGTTTCTCCTCCTCTGTCTTCAAAAGTTCTTGACCTGAATACTACATCTAACTGAGATACTTCGTCTAAGACTTCATCTACCTGAAGTGGGAGTGCTTCTTGGGTGGCAATAATGCCATCCTTATATTTTTTAAAAATGGTCATTACCCTGTCTCTACGGCTCTTCCATTTGTTCTCACCATCGCCTGGTGTACCATAGCGAATATTGAATGAAACCACCTGAAACTCTTGTGCCGCAATAGACTGAGAGAACATGGGCAAAAATATAATGCTCAATATAAGGATGAAGCGCATGCCTAAAACTGCAAAATCTAATGACAATAGACAAATCACTAGGGATTAATGCTTTTGAGAGGACTCAAGTATTCGCCCCATCGATTAACTAATGATAATGAAGCCTATATTCTCGGAAGAGAAGCTACTGGTGCAAATTAATTTTAGCCCTTGTTTTTAGCCCTATTGATCAACTCGAAACCGAAACCCATCGCAATTCCAACTCCAATGCCAATAGCCAAGTTATCCATTACTATTCCAATACCTGCTCCGATGGCAACTCCAGTACCGATGCCCAGCCCTCTCGGGCGAGGACTAGATTTCTTTTCTTCTTCGCTCATAGATTAAATTTAACGAATGGTTTAGGTTTTAGACTATAGCTTTTATAATTCTATTTATTTACTTCTTCTGTCTTTCCATTTGAGAAATTATTAAAAGGACTTCATTTTTGATAGCTTTAAGTATGGCAAAAGAGGTAGTTTTTCATAAGAATCATATGGAGGCAGAACGCCATGTTCTTGAGCAAGGGTTTGAAAGAACACCAGAGGAGAGAATTTTATGGCTACTAAAGGCTAACAAAATGATGCAAAAGCTGAGCTCAACTAAAAAGCAGCCACAAGGCTATGTTTTAAAGAAGCGTAATGGATGATTTTTACCTTAATTTTATTTCTGCTTTAAACGCCAGTAGTGCTGAATATATGGTCGTAGGTGGGTTTGCTGTTAATTTTCACGGTTATAATAGAACTACAGCTGATCTGGATTTATGGATCTCGACCACAAATGAAAATTTAATCCGATTAGGTGAGGCTCTCCACAAGCTTGGCTATGAATTTACTGCGGAGGCTCAGGAGGAATTGAAGCAGGATAGAATTGTTAGTATTTCGGAAGGGGATGGTATTGTGGAGTTAATGCCAAGACTGAATATTTCTAATGAAATAAGTTTTGAAGAAGCTTATGATTTAGCGGAAGAGCGAATTGTGATTGATATAAAAATAAAAATCATCTCACTAGAGCTTCTTAAAAATGAGAAAGCACGTTCAAAGCGGTATAAAGATTTGGACGATCTCTCCAAGCTTGAAGAGGCACAAGCCTACTATGAACGTTTAAAAAAAGAATAGCTTCACCGCAAAGGCGGAGGCAGTGATCATCACGATATAACGAATCCAGTTGTCACCTTTATTGACACTCCAGCGACTGGCCAACCAACCACCAGTGGCATTGCCAATAGCCAAAGGAATTCCAAATTCCCA
>CAYGKL010000056.1:11238-19656 GCA_964350505.1 uncultured Roseivirgaceae bacterium
AATGTTTTTGAAAGGGTTCCAACCCATGTAGACAACCACTCCTACAATTACCACCGCCAGAATTCGGTTGAAGACTTCTTCATTGATATCCACTGCCAGCGATGCTCCGACAATTGCTCCTATAAAGGCAGAGATTCCCAACCATAAATTGAAGGGGTACACCGAAACACCCTTGCTTTTAAAGCCTCTAACGGCAAAGATATTTTGGAGTACAATGGCCACTCGGTTAGTAGCATTGGCCATATTGGGCGAAAGACCCAGAAAAATAAGAATAGGTAACGAAAGTAAAGAACCACCACCAGCTAGAGTGTTGAGCGTGCCGGCAACAATGCCTACCACGAAAAGAAGAAGGATGTCTAAAAGGTTCATGGTTTACTCACCCCATCTCCAGTCGCCACCGATTTGGAGTTTCAGCTTGAGGTCGTGGCTTTCTAAAAATGCTTTGGTTTCTGCGTCATTCAGTTTCTTCGTAGGTAGCGTTTCAGCATCGGCTAGGGCATAAAGCATCATAGAACTGAAACGTACATTGTTCACCATATGCTCCTTATTGACTAAATCGAAGTCATCGCAATCTGAATGATAGCAACCATAAATAGACCTGTCTAAATTAGAGGCTGGCGAAGTATAAGGAACTCCTTGTAACATAAACGGCTGATGGTCGCTATGTAAGCCAGCTCCATTGCTTATGCTGTTTTTGAAGGTAGTTGAGTCTACTGCCATGATCTGCTCTCCAACTTGTTTGAAAAAAGGTTCGGCCTCAGGTCTTCCACCAGTACCAAATCCTACTGGGTTGCCAGACATGTCCTGATTCATTACATATTTGATCTGGTCGATAGTGCCGTTTTTGACAGCTTCATTTACCATGTATCTAGAGCCTAGTAGACCTTCTTCTTCACCCATAAACATGACGAATTGTACTGTTCTTTTCGGCTTTAGATTGAGCGCTGCAAAAGTTCTTGCCATATCTAACACCGCAAAGGAACCGATGCCATTATCGATAGCTCCAGTGGCTAAATCCCATGAATCGAGGTGGCCACCAACAATAATTTTTTCTTCCGGTAATTCACTTCCGTCAATAGTGGCGATTACATTCCTGGCGTTGATCAATCCTGATTGATTGGTCATTTTAATGGACGAGTACTGTTTGGTTTTGGCAAGGGTTTCTTTCAGTGCCATGCCATCTTCCTTGCCAATACAAACTGCAGGAATCGGAATAAGGCTGCCGGTTACGGAGGCGGTTCCTGTTAATAAAACACCACCGTCAACCTGATTGATAATAATGATGCCAATAGCACCATTTTTAGTGGCTAAAGCTGTCTTCTCAGACCTGTGTAGACCAGGCGTTCCTTTTGGGCTATTAGGAAGCGTACCAATATAAACTAAAGCTATTTTGCCCCTTACTGCACCTGGGTTGGCCTCGTAGTCGGCATCTACACCATTGCCCATATCAACGATTTCAGCAGTCACTTCTGCTTCAACAGGTGAGTGAGCTAAGGTTACCGCAGGCGTTGCCTCTAGTTTGTTTCTGCTGCCAATCTTAACTTCAATGTCACCTCTAGACCAAGATTCTACCTCGAAGGGCTGATAGGCTACATTCAGACCATAACTCTTGAGTAAGTTGTATGTATACTCCTCCGCTTTGGCACCCTCTTCTGAGCCTGTCAAGCGATGGCCAATTGTTTTGGTAGCTTCCTCAAGGGTCTCATAAGCTCTAGAATTGGCTAAAGTTTCTTCATTGATTTTTTTAAAGACCGTTGCTTGATCCTCTTTTTGAGGAGAGCAGCTAAAAAGTAAAGCTATTGCTAAAAGTAGAAGAGTAGATTTTTTCATATTCATCAAGGTTGTAGGGTGAAGATAAAAAGAAAAAGCAGCGGATAAGCTGCTTTTTTGATGACTAATTTATGCTGCTTGTAAGGGAACGTCTTTTTCCTTTACAAATCGAAGTGTAAAGGCCGCAAGAATCATAACAACTCCAGACATAACAATGGCATACATTGCATTGCCGCCATAGAGATTCTTTACAATTGGGCCTCCAATAAGGGCATTAATGATTTGTGGAAGGACGATGAAAAAATTAAAAAGGCCCATATAAATTCCCATTTTCTTGAGTGGAATAGAGCTGGCCAAAATAGCATAAGGCATAGCGAGTATACTTGCCCAAGCGATACCAACTCCAACCATTGAGGCGATAAGCCAATATTGATTCGGTGCAAAATACATGGAGATCAAGCCTATTCCTCCAATAGCCAAAGACACGGAATGGGTTCTCTTTTTACCAAGCTTCTTTGCGATACTAGGTAAAGCAAAAGCATAAATGGCTGAAACTAAATTATAAACTCCGAAGATAATGCCCACCCAGTCACCTGCATCTTGATAAGCTTGTGAAGAAGTGTCGTCAATGGGCAGCTTCCAAATGTGATGCGCAATAGCTGGGGTGGAGAAGACCCACATACCGAATAGCGCAAACCAAGAGAAGAATTGAACAACGCCCAACTGCTTCATGGTAGCTGGCATGTCTCTAATATCGTTTAGTATTTGACCAAATCCTTTTCGTTGAGCTTTCTCTTCAGCGATTTCCTCCTTTAGTTTTTCAAAAGCTGCTGTTTCTTCTGGGCTATATTCTTTGGTTGTTGTTACTGTGATTAGAATAGTAGCGATGAGTACGACAGCACCTCCTATGAAAGAGTAAATTAAGCTAGCTGGTACTTGACCTGGGTCGGCAGTATTGGCTACTCCGAACCAGTTGGTCATGGCCCAAGGCAACCAAGAACCTATTACCGCTCCAATACCAATCAGTACAGTTTGAATACTGAAACCCAATGTGGTCTGATCACTAGGTAGCTTATCCGCTACTAAAGCACGGAATGGCTCCATGGCAATATTGAAGCTCGCGTCCATAATCATCAGAAAACCCGCTCCAACCCAAAGAGCAGGGAGGATAGCAATGAACATGCCTGCTTGCGGCATTAAGATGAGTCCAATGGAAGCCAAAATGGCACCGCCTAAGAAATAAGGCCTTCGCCTTCCCAGCTTCGTCCAGGTTTTGTCGCTATAGTGCCCAATAATTGGCTGGACGATCATTCCAGTTACAGGGGCCACTATCCAGAACCACGAGAGTTCCTCAACATCGGCACCGAAGATTTGTAATATTCTACTGGCATTGGCATTCTGTAGTGCAAATCCCATTTGAATACCCAGAAACCCGAAACTCATGTTCCAGATTTGGGCAAAACTTAAGCGAGGTTTGGTTGACATAATTAGCTAAGGTTGAAGATCACTGTAAAGGCTAAGACCATGAAATAACAATTTCCATATCGCTTAAGTCTGTTTCGAGTGTCTGAATGTTTTTAATCAGATAATTTCTCTTTTCACGTTGTGGAAGAGGGTCGAACTCAGTGATTGGCTGAATTAATCGGGTGTCTTCCAATACGGAATTTACAGAATCTCCATTAATTTGAAAGCTATTGTTGTCAAATCCATGAAAGTAGATTTTGATTTTCTTAAACTCAGATTTGAACTCACCTTCCACTTCATTAAATCGGAGGCTTTTTTCAAGGCCATCGAACTTGATTAATCGTTTATAATGGCTCCCTTGCTGGAAGTCATAGGTTTGCCCGTCATCTTCATAATATACCTGCTCAGACTGTACACTACCATTGTAGATATGAAGCTTTAAAACGCCATCTGATTTTTCTTGAGTAGTTTGAACTACATTTTGAAGAGGAATGATAGCTCCTGCTTTTGCATAAACTGGAAGGTCCTCCATGGTGGTTTCCACAATATGATGCTTGCTGCCTTCGAACTTTTCATCCGTAAAGAAATGATACCATTCACCTTCTGGTAGGTAGATTTTAGCGTACTGCTGTTGAGTAGTTGTAGGGCAAACTAATAACCATTTTCCCAGCGTAAATTCGTTTTGTGCGTTCCCACCATAAATATTATGATCGTTGTAGTAATCAACTGCTAATGACCTGTTAATAGGCAATCCTTCTGCATGCGCCTGATAGAAAAGGCTGTATAAGTAAGGCATTAATTGGTAACGCAGATTGATGTAGTTTCTAGAGATTTCCTCCACTTCTTCGCCATAGGCCCAAGGTTCTGAATCTCTTACATTCACCATGCTATGAACTCTAAAGAAAGGAGCAAAAGTGGCCACCGCCAACCACCTGGCGAAAAGGGCAGGAGACGACTCATCTACAAAACCACCAACATCATAACCTGCAACGGCTACACCAGCCATTCCCAAACTGTTCACAAGTCTTACCCCTAAAAGCATATGGTCATCGCCAGCAACATTGTCGCCCGTCCATACCGCTGAATATCTTTGAACGCCAGAAAAACCTGATCGGGTTAATGCAAATGGTCTTTTATTACCCATTTGCTTTTGAGCTCCCTCAAAGGTGGCGCGCACCATTTGGAAGCCATACACATTTCGGGCTTTCTTATGAGAAACCTGCTGGCCATCATAATCGAACTCTATCATGTTGGGAATATCTTGTCCCCAACAAGCTGGCTCATTCATGTCGTTCCAGAAGCCCTCAAGGCCAAGGTCTGTGTAGAATTTAAGTTCTTTTGTCCACCAGTCTCGGCCTTTTTCTGAAGTGAAATCTGTGAAGTGACTGTTGCCAGGCCATACACTGGCTTCGTATTTTGTGCCATCAGGGTATTTAACGAACACGTCTTCCTCGATACCCCGATCATAAGTGCCATAGCCTTTTTTAGTGGCGATGCCTGGATCTAATATCACCACAACTTTAAAGCCTTGTGATTCTAATTTTTCAATCAGAGCCTTTGGGTTAGGAAATCTTTCTTTATCGAAAGTAAAGGCCATGTAGTCCTTCATGTAGTGAATATCTAGGTAGATCACATCTGCAGGAATTTTCTTTTCCCTGAAGGTATTGGCAACATTGTAGACCTCGTGATCTGGATAGTAACTATACCTACATTGCTGGAAACCAAGACTCCATTTTGGTGGGAGTTGGCAAGTACCAGTCAATTTAGAATATTCTTGAATCACCTGAGCTACAGTATCTCCCTGAATGAAGTAGTAGTTCATGTCTCCTGCTTCAGCGCTGAAATAACTAAACTTGTTGTTATTAGAAGTGCCGAAGTTGAAGTGCGATTTAAATGTGTTGTCCAAGAAGATGCCATAAGGTCTTCCTTCTCTAACTCCTATATAGAATGGAGTGGAAACGTAAAGCGGGTCGGTGTCATTATTAAAGCCGAAGGCATCTGAGTTCCAGTTGTCGTAAGAAGAACCCCTTCGGTTGAGACCGCCACCTTTTTCTCCCATTCCCAGGAAAATCTCATCTTCAGCTAGCGTTTTGTAATTGGTTACTTCATGACCAAGCCAGCTAATTCCAAAAGATGGATCGTCTTGGTTGAGTACTTCTTCATCTTTGTTTTTAAAGCAAAGTCTGAAAGGAGATTTAGTAACCTCCACTTTTAAATGTTTTGTTTTTAAATGGATTGCCTCTTCAGTCTCTTTGGCTTCAATCGATACTTTTTCAGGAGAAAGTATCACTGAGAAAGGGTAGTGCTCAAACTCAGCATTGGCAGTCACTTGGACTCTACAAATTCTTTCATTGTAAAAAGTTAAAGCAACTTTCTTATTTCCAGCCGAGCCTTCTAATCCATTCTCTTTCCATGAGACATCTTGAATAAGGCCTATTGATTCATTTTTAAAATTCATCTATAATCGCGTTGAGCACCAATGAGCCACTGATGCGTTTCTTCTAATTAAAATCAGGTGAAAATAGCGTTTTTGAGAGGCCGAATTCTAGTTTAAAAGATAATTCGAATCACAAACGTTTGCATTGTCTTAAGAACCTAGTGTCTGCAAAACAGATTGTCTGTTCGATGATTCACGGATGACGAGTTCGGTATCGAGTATTTTAATGATGCTTTTTCCATTGGAGTCATCATTGATTTCCTGAAAGATGAGTTTGGCTGCCTCACGTCCCATTTCATAGCCTGGTTGTGCTACGCTGCTTAAAGAAGGGTTAATAAGAGAGGAAAATTGCCAATTACTGAAACCCATAATGGCAATCTCTTCAGGTATTTTAATTTTTGCTTTCTTCACCGATTTTAAGGCGCCTAAAGCGGCCATATCATTATTCGTAAACACACCATCAATCTTTCTGCCTGAGGCCAAGAGTTTATCCATGGCTTGCTCACCTTCTTCTTCGGTACCATATCTGCACTCAATAATATTCTCTTCAATTACTGGGATTTCGTTGTCTTCCAGGGCAGATATATATCCTTCTTTTCTTTTACGCGCTATAATTAGATTGTTAGGTCCCGAAAGGTGTACTATATCTTTGCAGCCTTGTTGAATGAGGTGTTCTACAGCATCGTATGCTCCTTGGTAATCATCTATGATCACCGAGGAGGCATTCATGCCTTCTACTAATCTGTCGAAGAAAACCATAGGTATGCCATCGTTAACCACTTTTTGAAGGTGCCCCAGATCTGAGGTTTCTCTAGAAATAGAAACTAGAAGACCATCAACTCGGGCACTCATTAAGGCATCAATGCTGTCTGCTTCTCTTTCAAAATTCTCATTCGACTGGCAGATCATTACATTATAACCTTCTTTCATGGCCTCATCTTCAATGCCACTAATCACTGTAGAAAAAAAGAAATGGACAGTTTCAGGAATGATTACTCCAATGATATTGGTTTTTTGGTTTCTAAGGCTTAATGCAATGGCATTGGGTCGGTAGTTGTATTTATTGGCTAATTCGGTAACAGCCTTGCGGGTAGTTGGGCTAATTCCTGGGAAATCCTTCAAAGCTCTAGAAACGGTTGAACAAGAAATGTTTAATTCCTTGGCGATGTCTTTTATCGTTACCTGACCCTTCTTCATTTGAGCGCTCTTCTAATATTCTTTGGAATAAATGTTTAAGTAAGTTCATATGTTTTGAATTATCCAGCGTTCACAAAATTTTTTTAGAAAATAAAATTCTTTGAAATTCAGCAAATTTGGCCATTTCAAACGTTTGCAGAATAAACATAGGTTGCTGGGGTTGAAGACGTTAGATTGATTTATTGTGTTTTAATACCTACTTTGGTTCTTAGACAGGGATTAAAAATATGATCTGTCAGTAATTTCCTCCATTTCTATTATAGTTTACTTTACTTATAGCGCAATCCATTGCGCTATAAGTGTTTTAAAGCATTTCTATATTTCAATTGAGTATTTAACTTCACAATTGTTTTCTTTGCAACACTATTTTTAAAACATAATCAAATCAACATGGGAAAATTCAGAAGTGGCGTACTCTACGGACAGGAACTAAAAGACTGCTTGAGCTATGCCAAGGAAAATGAATTTGCATTGCCTGCGGTAAATGTAGTTGGTACCAATAGTATCAATGCAGTGATGGAGACTGCTAAAAAAGTTAACTCTCCAGTTATCGTTCAGTTTTCAAATGGAGGAGCCTCCTTCTATGCCGGTAAGGCCGTTTCGAATGACGGGCAAAACGCAGCCATTCAGGGAGCAATCTCAGGGGCAATGCATGTGCACCTTATGGCAGAGCATTATGGCGTTCCTGTAATTCTACATACAGATCATTGTGCGAAAAAATTATTACCATGGATTGATGGTCTTTTGGTAGCTGGTAAAAACTATTTTGAAAAGAATGGTCAACCATTGTTTAGTACTCACATGCTCGATCTTTCAGAAGAGCCTTTAGAAGAGAATATTGAGATAAGCTCTGAATACTTCAAGAAAATGGCGCCACTTGGAATGGGCATCGAAATTGAATTAGGGATTACTGGTGGAGAGGAAGATGGAGTTGATAATACTGATGTAGATTCTTCAAGACTTTACACGCAACCTGAAGAGGTGGCTGAAGCTTGGGATGCTTTAAGACAGATTGGAGACATCTTTACAGTGGCTGCTTCTTTCGGAAATGTTCATGGTGTTTATAAGCCAGGGAATGTTGAGTTGAGACCAGAAATTTTAAAGAACTCTCAAGAGTTCATTAAGGCGAAATTTGGTACCGAAGACAAGCCAGTTTACTTTGTGTTCCATGGCGGATCTGGTTCTGAGCCTGAGAAAATAAAAGAGGCAACTTCTTACGGTTCAATCAAAATGAACATTGACACTGATGTTCAATGGGCTATGTGGGACGGAATTCACGCTTATTATAATGACAAGAAGGGATACCTTCAAAGTCAGATTGGAAGCCCTGATGGTGAAGATTCTCCTAATAAGAAATATTACGATCCACGCGTGTGGCTAAGAAAAGGTGAAGAGTCTACTGTGAAAAGACTGGAAAGAGCCTTTGATGAGTTAAATGCGATTGGTAGAAATTAATTCAACAGTGGTTGAAAAATAAAAAGGCCACCCTTAGGGTGGCCTTTTTTAATGCTCTTAATCTCTTGTTAAATGGAAAGAATCTTAGCGATTCT
>CAYGKL010000056.1:19756-21325 GCA_964350505.1 uncultured Roseivirgaceae bacterium
ATTACCACGTTAGATGCCTTTTGATTAGCAGCACCTTTTTCGAGCCTAGCGATTAAACTTTCAATGCTCCAATTGTGCTCAGGAACAATCATGGCTACAGCTCCACCACCTATAGCGGCATTGAGCGCAATGAAACCAGCATCTCTACCCATAACTTCCACAAAAAAGAGTCTTTCGTGCGATGATGCGGTGTCTCTAATTTTGTCAATAGCTTCTCTGGCAGTATTACAGGCCGTATCGTAACCGATAGTGAAGTCTGTTCCCGATAGGTCATTATCAATTGTACCAGGTATTCCAATAACTGGTACATCAAACTCCTGACTGAAAATATCAGCCCCAGTAAACGAACCGTCACCACCAATGACAACTAGAGCATCGAGATCATGAGATTTGAAGTTATCGTAGGCTTTTTGTCTACCTTCCTTCGTGCGGAATTCTTTACTTCTTGCAGAAAGTAAGAAGGTCCCTCCTCGGCTCAAAATATTGGAAACAGATCTCACATAGAGCTGCTCCATGTTGCCGCTAATCAAACCGTCATAGCCTTTGTAAATCCCAAAAACCTCAATGTCGTAATAGATACAAGCACGGACAACCGCTCTCACTGCTGCATTCATTCCGGGGGCATCGCCTCCACTAGTTAGTACTCCTATCTTCTTAATTGCTGATTCCATGGTAAGTCAAGTATAATCAAAAATAGTAGTTTAAGATGGAATGGCTTGTTACTTCATGCCCGAATGTGTTGCAATCGATTGTAGTCAGAAGGGTAACCACTACAAAAAATATTGTTATCGCTTGCGCTTTGCAAGAGGTTTTTAGCTAAGCTTTCCACTTGATGTTACAACCCAAACTAGGAATTTGAGGTGCTGAAACTTGCTCGCCTTTTAAAGTCTCATCGAGTGCATTTCTCAAGTCGTTGCCTGTCACCGGCTTTCCGTTTCCAGGTCGAGAATCATCTAGCTGACCTCGGTAAGTACATTTCAATTCTGCATCGAAAACATAAAAATCTGGAGTACAGGCAGCCTCATAGGCTTTTGCGACTTCTTGGGTTTCATCGTAGAGGTAAGGAAAGGAGTAGCCTACTTTGTCAGCTTCTTCTTTCATTAACTCGGGAGAATCTTGTGGGTAATTTTCAACATCATTAGAACTGATCGCAATAAATGAAACGCCCTTAGCTTGATAATCTTTAGCCAAAGCTACAATGCCTTCGTCTACATGCTTCACAAAAGGGCAATGGTTGCAGATGAACATAATCAAGGTCGCTTTGTCAGATTTCAGTTCATTCAGGCTGACAGTTTTGCTAGAAACAGTATCGAAAAGTGTAAAGTCAGGGGCTTGGGTGCCCAGAGGGATCATATTTGACGGTGTTCTTGCCATAAGGTTTACTAGGTTTCTTAATGGTTTAATGAAGGTTTAAACCAAATAGTTCATTGCGGCTCCGGCAAAGGTAAGTGCCAAGAAGAAGCCTAGCATATCAGTCACTGTTGTTAAAATTGGACCAGAAGCTAGTGCAGGATCGGTATTCATCTTTTTCAGGAATAGTGGAATTGTTCCTCCAATGCTTACCGCAAC
>CAYGKL010000057.1:0-7495 GCA_964350505.1 uncultured Roseivirgaceae bacterium
AGACATAAAAAAAGGAATGATATGTGTTTCATTCCCTTAAGATAATCGGTCTATTATTTATTCACTCTACTCTTTTAACTTTTCAAGGAGCGCCTCGATTTTATGACTTAATTCTTCTGCTGTCTGCTTCAATGCTTCAGGTGCGTTTTGGGGGATCGAGTCTAGAGGACTCTGGACATCCACATCAAAGCCTGATGCAGTTTTTCTTATGAGTACATTACACGGTAGTTGTATCCCAATTGTTGGTTCCATAGCAATAGCTTCATAAGCTAGTTGCGGATTGCAGATCTGTAACAACATATAGGGGCCTATATCTTTATCAAGCTTATTGATTAGGGTTTCTCGAAAATCAATCTGGTTCAATACACCAAATCCAATTTCTTTAAACTTTATGGCCAATTGACTTTCTAGCTCTTCTTGTTCAATTCCAGTAAAACTTGCACTTATCGTTTTCATGATTCAGTTGGAGTCAATAATTCCTTCTTTATCACATCTTTCAGTGCTTCTTTAGGTAATGCTCCAGCTTGCATCATTGGTTGACGACCATCCGATGGAATAAATAGAATGCTAGGAATACTTCTAATGCCAAACATCGCACTCAATTGCTGTTCTGCTTCCGTGTCTACTTTGTAGATATCAATGTCTGGAAATTCAGCAGCCAATTCTTCAAAGATTGGGGCAACCATTTTACAAGGGCCGCACCAGTCGGCATAAAAGTCTATGATTGCAGGCTTTTCACCTTCAAATTTCCATTCCTTTTCCTTTTTGTAGTTGAATACCTTGGTTTCAAAATCAGCCAGATTCAATTGTTTCGTCTTCATTTCTTTTAATTTATACCCTATTAAGGTAGAGGAGCTTCTTAGAGTTCCATTATGCCGAGGGCTTTGTAACCAGTGTTACATATGGCAGAAGAGAGGAAGGGATTAACAAACACTTGATAACTAAGTTAGACTTAAAGTGAAATCAATAACTGAGGTTTGTGGAATAGATTATGGGAGTAAATTGGCTGGAACAACTAGTATCTGCTATCGAGAGAATGATGAAATTCGTTTTGTTCGATCGGCTAAAAAGCAGGATGCTGACAAAATGATTCTCGACTTTTGCAATGAATTTATGCCAGCGCTAATTGCTATCGATGCTCCACTTTCATTGCCTGGCGTTTTTCAGGGTTTGGCCGGTTTTGAAGATTATTTCTATCGGAGGTCAGATAAAGAATTGAAGGCCATGTCGCCTATGTTTATTGGCGGATTGACAGCTAGGGCTATTAAACTCAAAAACCAATTGAGGGATGTCGAAGTCATTGAAGCATATCCAGTATTTAGAGGAAAGCAATTGATGTTAACGGAGTTTGGTTATAGAACTAAAACTCCAGATTATCCATCTATTCTTAAAAAGTTAGGCTTTCCGTCAAATACAAATATTCTGTCGTCTCATGACTTAGATGCTTTAATTACCCTTGAAATAGTTGAGCGATATTCGCGAGGCGAAGCGAAAAGCGTTGGAGATGAACTAGAAGGACTTATCTATTACTAAGGATAGGGAAAAAACTAAGCGTTCTCAATTTGTGTTTTAAGTTGTCTCCTGTTGGTTGAAACTGCTCAATTTCTTTGAGGAAGACTTGTTCGTAGCCATCTACCCATTCCATAAAAACATCATCTTTCTGGTGCTTCTTGGTAATGTAATTGAGCAATAGGCCGATGTTAAATTTTCTGGAGGATATGCCAGCATTAGCCAAAATTGCATCTTCAGCATTGCATGCTTGCTCGTATTGGCCTTTCACTGGCACCATCATAACGGGCTTACCTAAATACATGGCCTCACAAATAGATTCGAACCCTGCTGTAGTCACATACCCAGCACAGGTAGACATAAGTTGCAAGAATTTCTCATCATTGATATGATGAAAAGTGAGGTTAGTCCTTGGCGACCAACCATCTGGGTAATTCTTATTGTCCCAAAAGCAGTGGAGTTTAATCTTTTTATTCCTTGAATGCCATTGAATAATTTCCTCTCCGTAACCTTTATTAACAACATAGGCCAAAATATGATCTCCAAGTTCAGGCTTCAGGTTTAATACTTCATTTCTTAGCAGTGGAGGTACAATGCTCAACTTCGGATCAGTACTTCTTAAATCTCTAAAAGAGAGAGCCAGTTTTTTGTGAGCTGAGAATGAAGTAAAGCGATTATTTATTCTGTAAGCCAAGCGTTGTGCTTTAAAACCCTTAGCAAATGGAAATTCAGGGTGTTCAATCAGGTATTGATGCGCAACGCATATTCGCCTTACTTTTGGTTTATAAAACAGGAAGTAAAAGCCACCAAGCACATCATAAAAATTGATGATTACCTCAGGTTGAGAGGCTCTAGTTATGCTTTGAATCTTGTTCAATTCCCTTAAATACAATGGTAATCTAAAGAGATTAAAAAGAAGTGTTTTCCAAATGTTTATGGACTTACTTTTCCTGTCGTAATAGAAGTTAGGGCTCTCCAAACTTTGTAAATCTGCTCTGGTTTTTTGCTTGAAGAATTTAGGTATTTCCCTTCGTTTTGAAGTTCCAATGATGATGTCTGTTACTTGGTGGCCGGCATTCAATAATATTTGTTCTAATGCCAATGCTTGGGTCATATGACCACGGCCTTCTCCCTGAACAATGAATATTACCTTCATGCTTTACCCTCTGCCAAATCTCAATTGTTCACCTTCATTGTTTTCTGAGAAATAGTCTTGCAAGGCAATTGTCTTTTTCTCCGATTCCTTTCTTTGCTTTTCTTTTTGGTCACTTTCCGTATAGTAAACTAAACTCCAGTCGCCCTGCTGGTCTTCAACCAGAGCAGTCATTGATTCAACCCAGTCGCCAGAATTCATGTATTGAATTCCATCAATTGTCTTAATGGCAGGCTGATGTATGTGACCGCAGATAATGCCTTCACAATTTTTGTATTGAGCCATAGAGGCTAATTGATGCTCAAAGTCATCAACATATTTCACAGCTTGCTTTACCTTACTTTTAATTTTTTGAGAAAGAGAATAATAGGGGAGTCCTTTTTTTAGTCTGTGGTAATTATACTGTCTGTTGAGCCAAAGTAAGAAGGTGTAGCCAATGTCTCCGAGTTTGGCTATCCATTTGAATTTGCTTGTCACAGAGTCGAAAATATCACCATGAACTATATAGTATTTCTTGTTATTCGATTCATAGACCATGTCTCTACAAATCTTTAAGTTACCCATAGTAAAAGGGAGTATTTGATCTAAAAAGTCGTCATGATTACCCCTGATGTAGGTGATTTCCGTGCCATCTTCTTCAATCATTTTCAAGATCTTACTGAAAAATCTAGTGTGCTTCCGCTTCCATTTCCCCGACTTTCTCAGTTGCCAGCCATCAATAATGTCTCCATTAAGAATGAGATTTTCACATCGGTATTGCTTCAGAAATCGTACTAATTCCTTGGCTTTAGAGCCTTTTGTGCCAAGATGCACATCTGATACGATGATGGTTTTGCATTCAATTTTCACTGCCTGAGTTTGGGGGTTTAGGTAATGACGCAATGTCATCATTACATATGACCCCTTTGTGACCAGTGAATTATCGGTTTGCTATGTTATAGGTAATAAAAAGATGTGGAGTTAAAACTGGCTTAATGCTAGTTGACGGCTGTAGCCTCATCTATATATTTTATGGCTTGGCCAACGGTCTGCAGCTTTTCAGCATCGCTATCCGGAATTCGAATGTCAAAGGTTTGTTCAAACTCCATTACTATTTCTGCATAGTCAAGCGAATCTATTCCTAAGTCTTTAATGAAGTTAGCATCCAGAGTTGCTTCTGTGGCAGCGATGCCTATTTTTTCTACAAGTATTTGAGTGACCTTGTCTTGAGTATTGCTCATTCGGTTTGTTGTCAAATTCAAAGGCGGAAGTTAAGCCATTTAAGTAAAAATCTAAAACCTAAGGGTAAATTCTGTCCCTTCATTTATAACTGATTTCACCATTATGGCACCGCCATGTTTACGCATAATTTGTTTAGATAGGGAAAGACCAATTCCCGAACCCTGCTTTTTAGTGGTAAAGAACGGAATGAAGATTTTCCCTAAGGCTTCTTCATCTATTCCTGAGCCATTGTCGCGGATTTTTATCATTGGCCTGCCATACTCATTTACGAAGGCATTGATGATTATCATTTTGTCGCTTTCGTTTTCTTCAAGAGCATGCATGGCATTTTGAAGTAAGTTGATCAATACCTGATCTATCAATTCTTTGTCTACATGTACCTTCAGATCTTTGGGTTCAATTTTTATAGAGAACTCAATTCCTTTAACCACCATTTCATGTGAAAGCAATAGCTTAATGTGGTCTAAAACTTTTTTCACCTCAATCTCATTGATTTTTGGCTCTGGTATTCTCGTAAGATTTCTGAAATCTGTTACAAATCGAATGAGTCCTTCGCTTCTTCTTTTAATGGTTTGAACAGCGAGGTAAATATCTTCTAACTCCTCTTTTTCAATAGGTACATCATCTTCAATGTTATCAACTAAATTGGTTTCGACTGTACTGGCGAGAGAAGATAAGGGGGTTACTGAATTCATGATCTCGTGGGTCAAAACACGGATAAGGTTTTGCCAGGCATCCATTTCTTTCTCTTCCAATTCTGACTGTATGTTCTGAATGGACACCAGTTTGAATTCTTCACCTCTTAAGACCAGTTCAATTACATAAATGGAAAGTTGAGTACGTGTTCCTTCATAAGTAAGTTCGATCAGGGCACTTCCACCTGTTTTTAGTTTGACTAGCGACTCCACGAGCTTGGGGCTCACCTTACTCAGCTCGAAAATACTACTGATGGTTTCCACACCAATGAGCTTCTTGGCAGCGCTGTTAATGATTTGAATTTCTCCAAGTTTGTTGAATGTGACTAGGCCAATGCCAACATGCTGAACGATTGTTCTGAAGTAATGGTAGTTTGCCTCTTTTTCTGCTCTAATTTCTCTGAATTTCCGGATAACTGTATTGAACTCGTTGTAAAGTTCATTCATTGATCTACCTCTGCCACTGGTGGGGTAGGTAGTGGTAAAATCATCATATTTAATAGAGCTAAGAAAACTTGCGATTTCCCGGTTGGTCTTATCTAGAGTCTTGATTAGGAAATAAAGCTGAATGGCAATAATTGCTCCTGTGAACACCGCATTGATATTGTTGGGATCTTGGAAGATGATATATGCCAAAAGGAAAATTGAGGCCATCAAAAAGATGACCCTAAGTATTATTGCAAGTCTAAGGTTTTTAAAGCCCATGCTTCTCTAATCTTCTGTAAAGAGAAGCTCTCGTAAGGCCTAACTCCTTGGCTGCCTTAGATATATTGCCAGAGTGCTTATTGATGGCTCTGAGAATAACATTTTTTTCCACCTCATCTAAATTAAGGTTATCGGCAGTCTCATTTTGATTATCCGCTTTTTGAACTAGAAAGAAGAAATCATCTGGCATAAGCGCATTGCCTTCACTCATAATAATTGCCCTTTCAATAGCATGTTGGAGCTCACGGATGTTTCCAGGCCAAGAATATTTAGATAATTTCTTGTGTGTGGAAGGGGCCAATTTCTTATGTGGCTTTCTGTATTTCTCACAATAGACTTTTACAAAGTGGTCTGCAAGGAGGTTGATATCATCTTGACGTTCTCTTAGAGGGGGGAGATGAATTTCTACGGTGTTGATTCTATAAAGTAAATCTTGTCGAAAAGTATTTTCAGCCACCATGTCATATACGAGCATATTGGTAGCACAAATCAATCGGATATCAATATCCATTGGCTTGTTGGTTCCAATACGAGTTACTTGTCTGCCCTGCAAAACGGTGAGTAGCTTTGATTGAAGTGGCATACTGAGGTTACCAATTTCATCTAGGAATAATGTACCGCCTGAGGCTATTTCAAACCTACCTGCACGATCTTCTTTGGCATCCGTAAACGCGCCTTTTTTATGGCCGAATAGCTCAGATTCAAAAAGGGTTTCAGTGATTGCGCCCATATCAACTCCAACAAACACATTGTCTTTTCTTAGCGATCTCTGATGAAGCGCTCTGGCTACTAATTCCTTACCAGTTCCATTCTCGCCAAGAATAAGAACGTTAGCATCTGTTCCCGCTACTTTGTCTATGATGCTAAAGACATTCTTCATTGCAGGACTATCTCCTATAATATCTTTGAACGGCTTACTGATGTCATCTTCCAATTGCTTTTTGGCACTCTTCAGCTTTTCAACCTCTTTATAGCTTTCTTTTAGCTTAACGGCTGATGACAATGTGCCAATCAACTTTTCATTTTGCCAAGGTTTAAGAACAAAGTCGGTTGCTCCTTCTTTTAATGCCTGTACGGCCATTTCTACATCCCCAAATGCAGTAATGAGAATTACTACAGCTTTTGGGTCTGCTTCCAAAATTTGTTCAAGCCAATAAAACCCTTCTTTACCACTAGTAATGTCCTTGCTAAAGTTCATGTCGAGCAGAATGACGTCATAGGTTCCATTGTTCATAAGGAAAGGAATCTTTTTAGGATTCTTCTCTATAAGAACTTCTCGGGCATGTTTTTTTAATAAGAGTTTTGCTGCAATTAGCACGTCCTCATCGTCATCGATGATTAAGATTTTTCCTAATTCTTTATCCACAAGCTTGGGTTTAGTCTTTTGATTAGCCTAAATAATGCCAACAGGCAATATTGCTCAATTTAGTTGATTCAGTTGAAAGGGTGTCCGATTTTGTTACAGGCAATCGAACGATTATGAACAATGATGAATATATGAGTTATGATAATTCTCTCAAGATTTACTAAAGGATTAGCTAATAGCACTAATTGAAGGTGAAATTAACTAAAAACAGGTATGTACAGATAAATTTCATTCCGTCTATAAAAAAGACACCAATTGATGAATCAAGGTTTTGCAGATGAGGTGAAAGTCATTATATTGCACCTGTTGTTTTGAATTAATTTAAATATTAATTCAGATATTTTGAGTTTTTGACCTTTGGGCTCGGTACTGACCAACCGAGCCTTTTTTTATGCCTTTCACTCCCAATTCCAAAGTCATTGTGTTCGAAAACGATCAACTCTTGTTTTAATTCTGTACACTTCGACACAACCCTTTTGTTGATCATTTAGTCTATCCTATTGATTTTAAGCTACTTAAAAAAGTGGCACTCTTGTTGTCAACAACTGGTCGGATTAGAAAATACGACTAGATAGAAATGGACAAAAAAATTAAGAAAAAGGTCTGGACGACTAAACGCATAGTAACCATCCTTGGTAGTGGAGGCATTCTTTACCTGATACTCTATGTTTTCGTCTTTGCAGATAATGCATCAAAACTTAATGTAGATTTAGAGAAGATCAGTGTAGCCTCAGTGGTTGAAGGGCCATTTCAAGAATACATACCGATTGAGGGTACCGTGCAGCCAAAAACGACATTTTTCCTTGATGCTAAAGTTGGCGGTAATGTTCAAGAGAAGTTCTTAGA
>CAYGKL010000057.1:7595-21262 GCA_964350505.1 uncultured Roseivirgaceae bacterium
GAGAAAGCTTAAAGATAGTTGAAGGACAGTTAGACGATCTTTATGTTACAGCGCCTGTTGATGGTCTTCTATCCACAGTGAACGCTGAAATTGGTCAATCTATTAATCAAGGTACAACCATTGCCCAGATAGATGACTTAAACGGTTTTAAGATTTCTGCCAACGTTGATCAACATTATTTACCAAGAGTATATGAAGGTCTTGTAGGAACCTATGACTTCGCAGGAAGTACTTACTCATTAGAGATCAGAAAGAAATTTCCTGAAATTATTAATGGACAGTTTGTGGTAGAGATGATAGGCCAAGTGCCTGATGGTGTAAGAAGAGGTCAGACCATTTCAATTAGGCTACAATTAAGTGAAGAGAAAAATGCTATTCAGATACCAAGGGGTAGTTTTTTCCAAACCACTGGAGGTAACTGGATCTTCGTTCTTAATGAAGATGAAACAGAAGCAACAAGACGAAACATAAGAATTGGAAATCAGACTCCGAGGAACTACGAGGTGCTCGAAGGTTTACAACCCGGAGAAAAAGTGGTATTTTCATCTTACGAAGGATATGACGACAAGGACAAACTTGTAATCAAGAAATAATTAATTCAAACAACTAATAACTTTTATAATTATGGGAAACGATAAAAATATCATCACAACCAAAGGGCTCAAGAAGTTCTATTACACAGATGAAATCGAAACTACCGCATTAAATAACGTGAACCTTCACATCGGTGAAGGTGAATTTGTTGCCATCATGGGGCCTTCCGGTTGCGGAAAGTCTACACTTCTCAACATAATTGGTCTATTGGACAACCCTTCTGAAGGTGAGTTCTTTTTTTATGATGAAGAGGTCTCAAAATATTCTGAAAGACAAAGAGCAGAGCTTAGAAAAAGAAACATTGGTTTCGTATTTCAGAGCTTTAACTTGATTGACGAGTTGACTGTTTATGAAAACGTTGAACTGCCTTTGATTTACTTAAAATACCCAGCTGCTGAAAGAAAGCAAAGAGTGGAAGAAGTACTAGAGCATATGCAGATTATGCACAGAAAAGATCACTTTCCACAACAACTTTCTGGTGGTCAACAGCAAAGGGTAGCTGTGGCAAGAGCCGTTGTAGCTAAGCCAAACCTAATACTTGCGGATGAGCCAACGGGTAACTTGGATTCAACAAATGGTCAGGAAGTGATGACACTTTTGAGCGACTTGAACGCTGGAGGAACTACTGTTATTATGGTAACGCACTCTGCTACTGATGCGGAATATGCTCATAGAATTGTGAACTTATTCGATGGTCAAGTGGTGTCAGAGAACATCAACTCTAAGGAAAACTCTTTAGTGTAAGCTAGTTATAGATTTTGAAGTCCGCCTTGCTCTAAGCAGGTGGACTGATTAAAAAGAGAGCTTTGGGGGGCTCTCCTTGTATAATATTGCCCAAAACGGATAGAAAACACTATTATGAAAAAAATATTTACCATAGCTCTTATTGCCTTTTTGAGTTCTTCTGGAGCTTTTGCTCAAAGAGTATTGACTCTAGAAGAGTGTATAGACATAGCGCTTCAGAGTAATTTGGCCATTAAAAGAGCTAAGAATTCAGCTGAGATTGCCCGTGCCCAATATACACAGAGTAAGTTTAATTTTTTACCTTCCTTAAGTGCAGGAGCATCACATAGTTGGGCTGAAGGTTTGTCATTTGACCAAACTTCTGGAGGCTTGGTAAATACTACTACGCTAAGCGGAGGAGGCTCTATAAATGCAGGGCTTACAATTTTCGATGGCTTCTCAAATGTTTATGGAATGCAACAAGCAAAAGCAAATCTTGCAGCTCAAGAGGAAGCAGTGAAGGGTACATTGCAGAATACTCAAGCAAATATTGTCAGTGCTTTCTTAAATGTTGTCTCAACCAGAGAGAACCTTAAAATGAATGAAGAGACTAAATCGTTATTACAGGAACAATTAGATCGAGAGCAAAAAAGAGAAAGTGCTGGAGTTGGTAACATGGAGCAAGTTTATAATTTCAGATCGCAAATTGCTCAGCAAGAATTAAATATTGTGAATCTGAGGAATAGTCTAGAAACCTCAAAGCTTACACTCCTTCAGCTTTTATTATTAGACCCCTCTGAGGATTACGAGTTTTCAGGAATTACACCTGATGACGCGGAGTTGGAACAACAAATTGATTCTTATGGTGAAGTTTTTGATAAATCAATGGAGCTGTCTCCGAATGTACGATCAGCAGAATTGAATCTTGATGCTGCTAAAAAAGGGCTTCAAATTGCCAAGTTCTCATGGATGCCAACTGTAGGTCTTAGTGCCGGATGGAATACTGGATGGACCTCTAACCTGAGAAATCAGAGTGACGGTTCAGTAGTCAATTTATCTGATCAGTTTCAAAGTAATGTAAGAAAATCTGCAAACCTCAGCTTAAGTATTCCCTTGTTTACTAGATTCCAGAATAGGACTCAGTTACAGACTAGTAGAATTCAAGTGTTAAACTCTCAATTAGGACTAGAACAAGCTAAGAATGATTTAACTAATCAAGTGCAGCAGGCTTATTTAAACTTGGTTAACGCAAAAACAACTTTTGCAGCAGCTCGCCAAAGTAAAGTAAGCCTTGATCAATCATTTAACTTTGCGAAAACCCGATATGATAATGGTACAATTGATTTTGTTACTTATTTACAGAGCTTGACTGCTAAAAATAGAGGAGATCTTGAATTGATTAGATCTAAATATTTAATCTTACTCAGACAGTTTATTCTAGATATCTATACTGGTGAATTACAGCAGCCAGAGACTAATTAAAACCCAAAATATCTACAGTATTGCCTGAAACGGCAATCAATTGATTGTTTTCCATAAAAACAAATTGATAAGAGAGGTTGGCAGTGCTAATCTCTCTTTTTGTTTTCTTATAGATGTCCATCACCACTATTTTATTCACCAAGGTGGCTACTATCTCATTGGACTGGAAACTAAAGAATTGAAGACCTTTCAGCTTAAGTGTTTCCATATAGTTACCCAGATTATCAAAGACTAAAACACCTTGCTGTTTATCACTGATGAATAATAGGTTTTGATATTCTCTTATAAAAGTTGGTTGAATAGTTTTAGATGGGAGTGTTAGTGTGAGGACATTTTCCAGAAGTGTTTCGCCACTTTCCAAATCAATTTTACTAAGTGTCAAGGTATTATTATTGACTAGCCATAAATTATTATCCGCAGAAAGAGTTGCTAAACCATTGAACTGAGAAAGATTGAAACGTTCTAGCTTATACCTTTCTGTATCTGTTAAAAACCTATTTAAGAAGATATATTCCTGAAAGGCCTCATAATAGACAAAAACGCGAAGGCCTTGCCAAGCCTCAATCAGGCTTGGAGTGGCCTTCTTTTGAGGAGAAAAATGGTAAAGGAGCTTTCCTGACTGATCGTATTTTTCAATGATACCTTCTGTAGAGGCGAAGTAAAGACTCCCTTGCCTATCAATTGAACAGGCAATAGGCTTAAAGGGTAATTGAAAGCTGCTCACCTTTTGAGGAGACTGGGCCAGTCCTGAAATACTGAGTAGTAAAAGCAATATGACAATGCTAACCTTCAAATGTTTTGAGTTCTATTTGGCCATTCGAGTATTCGGCAAAAGTATAAGAATTGAGCCATTCCCCTAGATTAATGTACTTGCTGTTATTGCCAACTTCAAGGTTGAGAGGTAAATGTCTATGGCCGAAGATATAGTAATCTCTATGCTCCTCTTCCTCGAGTTTTTTGGCGTAAGTCCAAAGCCATTCATTATCACCTAAAAATATTTGTTCTGTGTTGTTTGCCTGAGCTCTGCTTTTACTAGACCAGTAGTTAGCTAATCCAATTCCCACATTCGGGTGGAGCCAATGGAATGCACCTTGGAAGAAGTTATTGGTGAATATTTTTTTCAAGAACTTGTAACCCTCGTCTCCTGGCCCAAGACCATCACCATGGCCAACATGAACTGTGGTTCCGTTAATGTCAAGTTCAATGGGTTCGGAATATACATGAGCATTGAATTCTTCTTCAAAATACCCAAACATCCACAAATCATGATTGCCGCTGAATATATGTAGCTGTATTCCCGAATCTGCTATTTCAGCCAGTTTGCCTTGAAACCTTGAAAAACCTTTGGGTATGGTCGTTTTGTATTCAAACCAAAAATCAAAAAGATCTCCAACTAGAAAAATAGCATGTGCATCTTTCTTACACTCATCTAACCAACGAATAATTTTAAGCTCTCTTTCTCTACTTTTTTGAGCATTGGGTATGCCTAAGTGGAAATCTGAAGCGAAGTATATTTTTTCCGATGCTTTTGGATTGAGCTTCATGCTGGTATAAAGTATAGCAAGATATGCAATGGCTAAAAACAAAAAAAATCAGGCACTAAGGCCTGATTTTCATATTAAGATTTTCAAAACTATTTCTCTTCTTCTGTTGGAGAGTCATCAGTCGAAGAATTTACTTCTTCAACACTTTCTGCTTCTTTTGCAGCTTTCTGCTCAGCTGCTTTTTTCTCCTTCTCAGCTTTAGCTTTCTCTAAGGCTTTACCATTAGTGTTATTAGTAAAAGCTTGGTAAGTAGTTTCTTTGGCAAATGGTCTTTTCCCTATTAAGCCCTCTAAATCGGCTTGGAATAAAATTTCTTTATCAAGTAACTCTTGAGCGAGGATTTCTAACTGCGCTTTTTTATCAGTTAAGAGTTTTTTAGTTCGCTGATAAGCTTGATCAACAATCTTTTTAACCTCTTCATCAATAGTTTTAGCAGTGTCTTCAGAGTATGGCTTGTTGAAGCTATAGTCGCTCTGCTTTGAGTCATAGAATGAAATATGGCCAATCTTCTCATTCATTCCGTATACAGTGACAATACTGTAAGCCATTTTAGTCACTCTCTCAAGGTCGCTTAGTGCACCCGTTGAGATTTTACTGAAGATGATTTCCTCTGCAGCGCGACCGCCTAAAGTCATACACATTTCGTCAAGAAGTTGCTCAGTTTGATATAAGAACTGTTCTTTAGGTAAATATTGAGCATATCCTAATGCCGCAACTCCTCTTGGTACGATAGATACTTTAACCAATGGATCAGCATGTTCAAGGAACCAACCTGCAACTGCATGGCCAGCTTCATGATAAGCCACAATCTTTTTCTCCTCTGGAGAAATAATCTTATTCTTCTTCTCTAGACCACCAATCACTCTATCAACGGCATCCTGGAAATCGGACATGTCTACAGCCTTTTTGTCTTTTCTTGCAGCAATTAGTGCTGCTTCGTTACAAACGTTGGCTATTTCAGCTCCAGCAAATCCAGGAGTTTGAGCAGATAGTTTTTTAGGGTCAACATCCTTATCCGTTTTAATAGGCTTTAGGTGCTCTTTGAAAATCGCTTCTCTTCCTACAATATCTGGTTTGTCAATGCTAATTTGTCTATCAAACCGTCCTGGTCTAAGTAGTGCATTGTCAAGCACATCAGGCCTGTTAGTAGCTGCTAATATAATAACACCAGAATCGGTTGCGAAACCATCCATTTCTACAAGCAATGAGTTTAATGTGTTTTCACGTTCATCGTTGGAACCGGGCATTTGACCTTTTCCTCTAGAACGACCAATGGCATCAATCTCATCGATAAATACTATACATGGAGCCTTCTCCTTTGCTTGTTTGAAAAGGTCACGCACTCTAGCTGCACCAACTCCAACGAACATTTCTACAAAGTCTGAACCTGAAAGTGAGAAGAATGGAACAGCAGCCTCGCCAGCAACGGCTTTGGCAAGTAAAGTTTTACCTGTACCTGGAGGGCCTACTAGTAATGCCCCTTTTGGAATTTTACCACCTAGTTTGGTGAATTTTGAAGGGTTTTTCAAAAACTCCACAATCTCCTTTACCTCTTCTTTGGCCTCATCTAGTCCGGCAACATTGTCAAAAGTGATTTTGACCTTATTCTCGGTATCGAAAAGAGCAGCTCTTGACTTGCCAATATTGAAAATTTGACCGCCTGGGCCAGCATTTCCTGTCATTCTGCGCATCATTAGCCAGAAGAAAAGTATTATTAGAATAAGGAATCCCCATGTACTTAAGAATTCGATAACTGTTGTTCTGTTATCGAATTCAATAGAGACACGTTGGTTACTTGGAACATCATTTTCGCCAACAAATGCTTCATAATAATCTCTAAAGTCTTCAGAGGAGAAGAATTGCTTTTCAATTTTATATTGAGGTCCAGCGCTGAGCCCAAAAACATTCTGGTTTTCAATCTCTGTCTTGTATTTGGCATTTTGAAGTGCTTCTCCCTTCAAAGTTATTTCAACAATATTCTGGTTTTCGATATAGAGTATTTTGGCAACATCATTACTCTTAATCATATTCTCGAAGCGGGATTTTGTAATAGGTATTCCCGTATTAGAATTAGAAAAGAACGAGATGGCGAAAAAGAGAATAATCAACGATACAAAAATCCATATCTGATTATTGGGTCTTTTGCCTCCCGGTGCTGGTTTGCCTAGTATATTTTTCTTTCTTGGATTATCTGGCATTATCTAAATATTTGAGTCTTTTAATAAATCTACTTTATAACGCTTAGGTTAGATAAAAGTTAATTAAGCGTTTTCGGCTAATGAAGTAATAATGGCATCTCCCCATAATTCCTCTAAGCCATAGTAGCTTCTTCGATCTTTCTTAAATACGTGGGCCACCACATTAACGTAATCTATGAGAATCCACTCTCTGTTAGTGAAGCCTTCTTTGCGCCAAGCTTTTTCTTTGTGCTTTTCGACCACTTCCTCTACAGACTTTGCAATAGCCTCTATTTGGGTGTCAGAGTTTCCAGAACAGATAATAAAAAAGTCACTGATTGACCCTTTAACTTTACGGAGATCCATGATGACAATGTCTTCGGCTTTCTTCTCCTCCATCCCTTTAACAACTACCTTACTCAGTTCTTCCGAATTCATTAATTAATAGTGAAGTATTTTTGATTTCTTTACGTGTAAAACTACGAAAACTGTTGTACAAAATTCCTGCTAATACCTTATTTATGGGCAAGATGGTAGAATACATGCCATCCTGTCACTCAACTAATGACAGTGCCAGAGAATTAATCTCAAATACTGCCATTTCTGAAGGGCATATTGTAATCACTGATCATCAAATCAAAGGACGCGGTCAACGAGGTAATAGTTGGTTGTCTGAGGCAGGCAAGAACCTTACTTTTTCAATTGTTTTGAAGCCAAGCTTCCTTGCGGTCACCGAACAGTTCTACCTTAATATGGTGGCCTCATTGGCTGTTAGGAATGGCATAGCTGATTTTACTGAAGAGGCTAAATGTGAGGTGAAATGGCCTAACGATGTCTTTCTGAATGAAAGGAAAGTATGTGGTATTTTGATTGAAAATTTAATCAAGGGTACTCATTTCGATTACTCCATTGTTGGAATTGGCTTGAATGTTAATCAATTAAATATTTCTGTGGATAGAGCCACCTCTCTGTCTAAAGAGATGGGGTGTGAATTTGATCTACAATTATTGCTGGATAAAATCCTTCATCATTTTGAGTCCCTATACTTGAAATTGAAAAGTGGAAATGGGGTTTGGGTCAAGGAAAAATACTTACAACACCTTCTAGGATTTCGAGAATTAAGGAGGTTTAAATCTGAGTTTGAATTTGCTGGTGAGATAGTTGACGTGTTAGATTCAGGCAAATTGAAGGTTAGAACTCAAAGTGGAATGCAACTTTTTGAATTCAAGGAGATAGAATTCATCTGGAATTAACATAAATAATTGATCGGCAAGGGCTAAGATGTTATCTTTGCGCTTCAAAAATTAATATTCAATGCAAGATACAGGAGTAAAGTTTAAAGTAAAAGATATCAACCTCGCTGAATGGGGTAGAAAAGAAATGCAATTAGCCGAGGCAGAAATGCCAGGTTTAATGTCTCTTAGAGAAGAATATGGCGCTAGCCAACCTTTAAAAGGCGCAAGAATCGCAGGTTGTCTTCACATGACAATTCAAACTGCCGTTTTAATAGAAACACTTACTGCGCTTGGTGCAGAAGTGACATGGTCATCATGTAACATTTTCTCTACACAGGATCATGCTGCAGCTGCAATCGCCAAATCTGGTGTTCCTGTTTTTGCATGGAAAGGAATGAACGATGAAGAGTTCGATTGGTGTATAGAGCAAACTTTATTCGCTTTTGAAAGCGGTGAGCCTTTGAACATGATCTTAGATGATGGTGGTGATTTGACCAACATGGTATTGGATAGATTCCCTGAATTGGTTCCGAATATTAAAGGTCTTTCTGAAGAAACCACTACAGGTGTTCATAGACTCTATGAAAGAATGAAGAAGGGTACACTTCCAATGCCTGCTATCAACGTGAACGATTCAGTTACCAAATCGAAATTCGATAACAAATATGGTTGTAACGAATCATTGGTAGATGCTATTAGACGTGCTACAGATATTATGCTTGCGGGCAAGGTGGCTGTAGTAGCTGGTTATGGTGATGTTGGTAAAGGATCGGCTTCATCTTTAAGAGGAGCTGGTGTGAGAGTAATTGTCACTGAGGTAGATCCAATTTGCGCACTTCAAGCTGCAATGGATGGTTTCGAGGTGAAGAGAATGGAGACTGCCATTCCAAGAGTTGATATCGTAGTTACTGCTACTGGTAATAAGGATATTATCTCTGAAAAACACTTTAGAGCTATGCATGATAAGACTATCGTTTGTAACATCGGGCATTTTGATAACGAAATCGATATGGCTTGGTTGAATGGTACTTATGGAGATACTAAGGTGGAGATCAAACCTCAAGTTGATATGTACAACATTGATGGTAACGATATTATCGTTCTAGCTGAAGGTCGTTTAGTAAACCTTGGCTGTGCTACAGGTCACCCATCTTTTGTAATGTCTAACTCATTTACAAACCAGACTTTAGCTCAAATTGAGCTTTGGACAAACACAGATGCTTACGAAAATGCTGTTTATACTTTGCCGAAGCATTTAGATGAGAAAGTTGCTGCTCTACACCTTGAGAAAATAGGTGTTGAATTAGAAAAACTTTCTGAAGATCAAGCAGAATATATTGGTGTAACTGTTGATGGCCCATATAAGCCTGAGCATTATAGATATTAATAGCACTTTAGAATTAATAAAAAAGGCTTCCATTTATGGAAGCCTTTTTTTATGTCCTATTGATATAGACTAAATTTTCGCCACTAATACTTTTTTTGAAGTTATATTGACCAATCGCTTTTTCAAATACTTCGGTACAACCTGGTTGCATTCGTTCATGTAGTTCAATAATTAGAAGCTTTACCTTAGGTAACCAACTTTCATAACCTGAATTGAAAACGTTCATCTCTGAACCTTCAATATCTAGTTTCAAAAAGTCAACAGAGTCCCATCCCATTTTGTCAATTAGATCTTGGATTGAGAACGCCTCAAAGGCTCCTTCTTCATTTTTTGTTGTTTCTATGACTTCGAAGGCCCATTTCTCTGTTTCAGGATTTTTAATTTTGAGATAAGTTGATTTACCCCATATGGCAGACTGTAGTCTTTTGATATTAGGATAATGTAATGTATTCTTCTCAACCATTTTAAAATTGGAACTGTCAGGCTCTATTGCCAAAACTTGGGCTTCTGGATATTTATTGGCATAAAAAACGGAGGCATAACCAATATTTGATCCACCATCAATGATTGTTTTTGGCGTAAATGGGAAATCTATTTCATATCTGACATTCATGAATACTTGCCTAAAAGTAGGTTCATCTGATGTGCCAACTCTTAAAAATAATGGTGAGTGATAATTGGGAATTTCATACTGAACTATCTCTCCTTCAATTCCTAAGTGGAATTTTTGGTATAATTTAAATCCTTCCTCTCGTCCATATTTTTTCATGTATTGCTTAGGTCGGTAATTCTTCTTGAGTTTTGTTTTTAAAGGTGCATATGCCGCGTTAGCTATGTTCTTTATAGATCGGATGAATTTTCCCATTTATCTAAATCACTTTAAAAACGAAGTTATTAATGTATTTTTTCTTATCAATAATTTCACCCTCGCGGGTAGCTTGATGAATTGCTATATCGAATTGTTCTAGTGGAGCTAGAACTGAGTTGAGGAAGAAAAAGCCTGAATAGCCTAGTGAATTTAGGTAAGCGAATACATCAAAAATGGTTATCCCCTCAAGATGTCTATTTTCACATTCAAAAAGAATTGTTGGTTGATCTTCTAAAAGTATATCTGAAGCTCCTTTGAAAGCATCTAATTCATGGCCTTCAACATCCATCTTGATAAAGTCAATTTTGGATTTTCGATTCTTCAAAAGGTCGTTCAGTGGTATGACTTCAACCTCAATCAAATGACTATTTCCAGTATTGTCTCTTTTCTCGAAGGTTGCTCCAGGGGAAGTACTACCTTTTGCTTTAGGTATAAAGAGTGATAATGTATCTTTTATAGATGAAGCACCAGCGTGATAAATTTTAATGTTTTCGAACCCGAATTTTGCAATGGCAGTTTTGAGATAGTTATATAAAGTAGGTTGCGGTTCTAGCGCTATAATTTGGCCCTTTGAACCCACTGCTTTTCTGAGCCAGTATAAATATGCTCCCTTGTGAGCGCCAATGTCCAAGGCAGTATTTCCCTTTTGAACATTTTTCATGATGTATTGTAACTCATCACTATCATTCCGGTATCGATACTTTAAAGCTCTAAACAGAAATGTAATCTTGGAGAAAGGTTTTATTGGGGCATTCATTTTTTCAAAATAAGGGAATATTCTTCAAATTGGGATAAATCTCCGTTTTTAGCTTTCAAACAAGCCATTACGAATTTTGCAAATTGTGATTCACTTGGGAAATCATAGATGAGTCCAGACCATAAGGTTTCAAAGCCTTTAATTTCTGCTGCTGTATTGTGTCTTACAAGCGCTAAAGTTTGTCCATTATAATTTTGAATATCATTACTTGTTAGGTCGCGTATCGCTCTCCTTTCAGCATAAAAGGGAATGTTGTGAATAAGCGTATTCTCAATTAAAATTGGTGTTTCTTCCCTAATATTGGTTGTTTCCTTAATTACCGAACCAATTTTTTTATAGGGTCTGAATTCTTCTATTGGTACCAAGAAAGCTGCTACTAAAAAATAGATAGATAAAATTGAGTAAAACGGAACAGCGACTTGGGTAGAAATCTCATCTCCTTTTTTCCTGTTTATAAAAAACAGCACGTTTACCCCACAGAAAATAACAGGTAAGGAATACCAAGTGTAGTTTAATTCAAAAAAATGAACCGCATAAAAGGAGATTGCCATTATCAAAACTCCAATACCTATAAGAGAAATGCTTACCACTCGTTTCAATGTTGAATGATAAGGTACTGGATTAAGTAAAAAGGCTGTAATCATGAGTGCCATCGCAGGATGGGCTTGAATGAAATAGGTGGGTATTTTGCCTTTGGCTGTCGTGAAAATCACGAACATGACTAAAAACCAAGAGAAGGCAAAGGCAATTTCATTTTTGATTTTTTTGAACCTAACAAGATAATAACCGAGTATTAAGAAAAAGGCCAAAGAATAGGGGAGGATAGTCCAAGAAATGACTTCTACATAGAAAAAGGGTCTCATGCTTTTTTCATTTCTGGTAAATGCCCGATCGAAAGTTTCGCGCTGAAAGATTTCCCAGAAATCATTCCCGAAATTTAGATACATATAGATTACCCAACTCAAACCGATTGACAATACAATTGGAATTCCAAAGTGAAGCTTGAATTGGCTAATTTTTTTAAAAGTTCTTTTAAGACTGAACTCATTATCGAGTAAAGTGAAAAGCCCGATAATACCAGCTATGATTACAATATAGGGGTAGCCCTTTGTCAATACAGTAAGCCCTAGTGCTACATAAGACAAATAATAGTACTTGGTCTTTTCGTCATGGTAAGCTTTAATAAAACAATAAAGTGTAAGCGTAAAAAAGAATGTCAAGGGGATCTCAGGTGAAGCATACTGCTTTACTGCCATAAGTTGAACACTCACAGCCATGATTAACATGGCGTAGATCCCACCTTTTTCACCATATAGTCTTTTACCTAAAAGATAAGTTAACCAAACTGAGCCAATGGTCAGCAGGATCATTGGAAGGCGAATCCCGAATTCATTGAGGCCAAAAATAGAAGCACTAGCAGCAATCAGCCAATAGGTTAGTGGTGGCTTATTGTATCGTGCTTCATAGTTGTATTGAATATCAAGAAAATTACCACTCTCGAACATCTCACGCACGGACTCAGCATAGAAACTCTCATTAGGGGTCCAAATGTCGTTAACGCTAAAGTTGTAAAAGTAGAGTACCGAAATCAGCGTCATTATAAAAACAACCTGCTTTCGATGATTTGCTTGTAGTGAAATATACGACCAGAGATCCTTCATTAGATTGGTTTACTTTGATGTAAAAGCCCTAGGTACATATACTTCAAAAATGTATAATAAGCGGCAGTTTTGCAGATGATATAACCTTCAAACCCATCCCTAAAACCACCCCTTAAAATGTAATCTTTAAAGAATCTTATAAATGGGCTTACTACCATTTTGATAGGCTTCGGTTTTACACCCAATTCTTTCATCGCAAATGCGGCTTGCTTTGCATAAGAGGCTGACCTATTAATAAGGTCTCCGTAAGTGGTAAATGAGTAGTGTAATAAATCCCCATTTATTTTCTCTATTGAAGCATTTTCATCCATTTGTACTCCAGGATGGGGGTCAAAGCCATTCCATTTTCCCTTTCTCCTATCGTAGAGCCTTAGCTTTGCATCAGGATACCAGCCTGAATGATGAATCCATTTACCACAGAAGTTAGTGAAGCGGTTAAAGAGATATCCATCAAATCTCCAGTTTTCCTTAATTCTAATAATCTCAGTTATTAATTTATCAGAAAGCTCCTCATCTGCATCCAATTGTAATACATAATCATGTGATGCATTGTCTTGGGCAAAATTCTTCTGGTCTCGGAATCCCTTCCAATTATTTTGAATAAATCGGGTGCCTAATTCTGATGCAATCTCTTGAGTGCGGTCAGTTGAGAAGGAGTCAACTACTAAGATTTCATCGCATACTTTCTGCATAGACTTTATACACCTAGCAATGTTTCTCTCTTCATTAAATGTAATAATAACCCCCGAAATTTTGA
Organism: uncultured Roseivirgaceae bacterium; assembly: GCA_964350505.1. Taxonomy (GTDB): domain Bacteria; phylum Bacteroidota; class Bacteroidia; order Cytophagales; family Cyclobacteriaceae; genus Roseivirga. The sequence continues at coordinate 20,781 of CAYGKL010000057.1, forward strand.
CTGGTTCTTTCATTGGTCAACGTTATGTGTAAAGTTAGCATTTTGATCTGATTCAAGCCGTGAGTTGGTTATATTTGCGAAAAACGTATTCACATGATCTTAATCGACAACGCAGTAATCAGTGATGACATCAAAGAACAACTCTTTGTATGCGATCTTGATAAATGTAAAGGGGCTTGCTGTGTAGAGGGTGACTTGGGTGCGCCTCTGGAAGAGCATGAGTTGAAGGAGTTGGAAGATGCGTTTGAAGCTGTGAAACCATATCTTTCCGAGGAAGGCTTGAAAGCTATTGAAAGGGAAGGACTGTATATTAAGGACGTTGAAGGCGATTATTCAACAACTACCATAGGAGGCAAGGAATGTGCCTTTGCTATTTACGATGAGAAAAATATTCTGAAATGTGGTATCGAACAAGCTTATCGCGATGGGAAAACCACTTTCAAAAAACCTATCTCTTGCGAATTGTATCCAATCAGAATTAC
>CAYGKL010000058.1:0-8596 GCA_964350505.1 uncultured Roseivirgaceae bacterium
TTACAAATGGCGTAAGCGAGAAACTTGGATATCACAGAGGAGGTTTACTACGATGTCATTCGACAGAAAACGGCTTCTCTTATTGCATCTTGCTGTGCTGTTGGTGCTGCTTCTTCAGGAGCAAGCGCAGAGACCATCGTTAAGATGAAAGAATTTGGTTTGAATGTGGGAATGGCCTTTCAGATTAAAGATGATCTTTTCGATTATGGTACCAGTGAAATTGGCAAACCTTTAGGAATAGACATCAAAGAAAAGAAAATGACTTTGCCTCTCATTTATGCACTTTCCAAGGCAAGTGCCAGTCAGAAGAGACGCATCAAGCGAATTGTCAAAAGCAATAAGCAAACAAATAAAAAGGTCCAAGAAGTAATAGAGTATGTGAAGACCTCCGGAGGGATTGAATATGCCAAAGAAGTGATGCATACTTATTACGACAAATCAAGAGCGATACTAATGGACCTCCCTGATTCTCAACATCGCCAAAGCCTGCTAGACTTAGTCCAATTTACCATTGAACGTTCTAAATAATAACACCCGATGCTTAAGGCAACGGGTGCTATGAGTTAGTAGTTTAAGCATTTACTTATAGTAAATCTGATGAAGTAGTCAGTCCTTCATCCCTTTAAATACAACCGAAAATCATTACCACCTTACTTAGTAATTTTAACTTCAATAATTGCCCTTGCTTTCATATAGTTTCAAGCAAAACAGGACTTGATTGAGTGCCTTTCTTATCTATTCCTAGCATTCTTGGGGAAATCTCCCACCGTCTTCCACTTTTTGACATACATAGCTTTTCTCTTTTAGCACAGTCATCTGTTAGAGTATAAGTATTTGATTATCAGTATTTAAATCTGTTATCTACTGAATGATTGATCTTGGGGATTTCAAAGAAATTGTTGAAAAAGCTGTCCATTTTGATGAATTTTTAAGCTAAGTGGGAAAAAAAGGAAAAAAGTGGGTGAGAGTGGAATACTTTTATATCTTTGTATTAGTTCAGGTGTGTAATGACTTTTTTTACTGGAGAATATGATTGTAAGCTAGACGCTAAAGGAAGGCTCGCTTTACCCGCAAAGGTGAAGTCGGCATTACCGGATGTGGCTACTCAAGAACTAGTCTTAAGACGTGGTTTTGAGTCGTGCTTAGTTTTTTATCCGATGCTCGAGTATAAAAAGATTATCAACCGCGTTCGGTCTTTGAGTGAGTTTAACGAGGAGTATAGAAAGTTTCAAAGGAGCTTCTTCCGTGGAAATCTAGAAATAGAAATGGATGGTTCTGGAAGAATTAATATTCCTGCCAGAATGATGGGTTATGCTTCTCTGGAGAAAGATGTTGTTTTAGTAGGGTTGGGTAATAGAGTCGAGATCTGGAATCCTGATCTATATGAAGAAAATCTCATCAACGATGCTTCGGAGTACTCCAAATTGGCCGAAAAATACTTGGCAGAAGATTAACAAGTAATGGCTGAATATCACGTACCCGTCATGCTGAAACAATGTATCGATGGGTTGAATATTAATCCTGACGGAATATATGTTGATGTCACCTTCGGTGGAGGAGGGCATTCAAAAGAGATATTGAAGCACTTGTCTGAAGCAGGAAAGCTTTTTGGTTTCGACCAAGATGTGGATGCTAAAGCAAATGCTGAAACTATAGAAAATCGTTCTTTCACATTTGTACAAGCCAATTTCAGGTATTTGAAACGATACCTCAAACTACATGGATTAATACAGGTAGATGGAATTTTGGCTGATCTGGGAATTTCATCCCATCAAATCGATGAAGCATCTCGTGGGTTTTCTACCCGAGGAGAAGCAGAGTTAGATATGAGGATGGATAGATCGGCTCCAAAGTCTGCCAAAACAGTGGTCAATGAGTATGAGGAAAAGGAGCTTCATAAGATTCTGGGAATTTATGGTGAGATAAGAAATGCTAAAAGCTTGGCTTCGGCTATTGTTTCACAAAGGTTCTCTCGTCCGTTTCAGACCACCTTCGATTTAATTGAGTTGCTCAAGAAATTTGCGCCCAGAGGTAAAGAGTTTAAGTATTACGCTCAGGTTTTTCAGGCCATTCGAATTGAAGTAAATGATGAGATGGGGGTGCTTGAAGATTTTTTAATTCAAAGTGCCGAGGTATTGAAGCCGGGGGGTCGATTGGTAGTGATGAGCTATCATTCTCTGGAAGACCGAATGGTAAAGAACTTCATCAACAAGGGAAAGATTTTTGGCGAAGTGGAGAAAGATTTTTTTGGAAATGAATTAAAGCCCCTAGGGGCAATTAATAGAAAGCCGGTAACGGCTGATCAACACGAACTAATAAATAACAGCCGATCCAGAAGCGCCAAGCTTCGTTTGGCTGAGCGTATTGAAAATGGCAGAAAACAAGTTTAAAGTTAAGTCAGATAAGCAAAACTCGGGGAAAGGTTTCTTCGGGTTTTTGTCGTCCGGTTTAAAATTAGGCAATGTCTTCGAAACAGGTTTCCCTGTTAAGTATCTGCCGAAAGTTGTCTTCGCAGTTTTATTAGGAATCATATACGTTTGGAACAATCACTACGCTGAAAGAGCTACCAGGCAGCTGGATGTTTTGGAAGAAGAAGTCGAGGATTTGCGAGCTGATGTAACTACGCTAGAAGCAGATTACATGTTTGGAAGTAAGCAATCTGAAGTGGCCAGGAAGGTAAAAGATCTTGGTTTAGAAGAAAGTAAGGAGCCACCCATCAAAATCATAGTTGACGAAGATGAATATTAAGCACTCCATACTTATTCGCGTGCGCATTGCCTTTTTAGTGGCGGTTATTTTCGTTTTGGCTGTCGTTTATAAGCTGGTTGATGTTCAAATGATTCAAGGTGATGTTTGGCGCCAAAAAGCTGAGCAAAGTAGCCTTGACTATAAAACTATTAAAGCAACAAGAGGAAGTATTTATGCTGATGGAGCTGACTTACTAGCAACATCGCTTCCTTTTTACAAGCTAGCCTTTGATCCGTCATTGGTTGACAATACTACTTTTACGTCTAATATAGACTCCCTTTCACACCTACTGTCGAAATTTTTCCGAGATCATTCTTCCAACTACTATAAGAAGAAGATCTCGGAAGCTCGACAAATGAGAAGTCAGTATCTCGTACTGAATCGTGAATTGGTCAATTATCAAGACAGACAAGAAATGCTCACCTGGCCAATTTTTAGGTTGGGTCAAATGCGTGGTGGTGTAATCTTCGAAAAGGAAGACGAAAGACATAGGCCTTTTAAGTCATTAGCTCAAAGAACCATTGGTTCATTGAACAATGAAGATGAAGGTCTAGTCGGTATTGAAGGTAGCTTCGATGATTATCTAGCTGGAAAAGATGGTGAAGGGTTGTACCAACGCGTTGCTGGCAATAATTGGAAACCAGTGAATGCCTCTACAGATGTACGCCCAATCGATGGCTATGATATTCACACTACTATCGATATCAACTTACAAGATGTTGCTCAGAATGCCTTGCTCAGGGCCGTATCCACTTACGAAGCCAATTATGGTGTAGTGGTATTGATGGAAGTTAAGACCGGTGAAATAAAGGCAATAGCTAATTTGAGCAGAACAGAATCTGGGGCTTACGCTGAAAACTACAACCATGCCGTTGGAACAAATAATGATCCTGGATCTACATTCAAGCTAGCTTCCATGCTCGCTTTACTGGAGGCGGGTAAAGTCAAGCTTGCGGATACGGTAGATACTGGAGACGGTTCAATCGACTTTTATAATAGAACCCTTACGGACGTTAAAAATGGTGGTTATGGAAAAATTACAGTTCAAGACGTTTTTGAAAAGTCATCCAATGTTGGTGTCGCAAAATTAGTCACTGAGAGCTTTGGAGATAATCCACAGGAATTTATTGATCTCATTAAAAAGACTGGTTATGGTAAGCCTTTAGGTTTTCAATTGCTTGGCGAAGGTGAGCCTTATATTAAAGAGCCAAGCGATGAATCTTGGTCTGGTACTAGCTTACCTTGGATGTCTGTAGGTTATGAAACTAGCCTGACTCCTCTTCAAACATTGGCATTTTATAACGCTGTGGCTAATGATGGCAAAATGATTCAGCCAATATTGATCAAGAGTATCAATAGAGCAAATCAGCCAGTGGAAACCTATAAGGCAAAGGTGCTCAACAAGAAAATTGCATCTGATGAAACTTTGGAGAGCCTTAGGTTAATGTTGAAAGGTGTGGTTGAAAGAGGGACAGCCAAAAACGTAAAAAATGAATTCTATAGCATTGCTGGTAAAACAGGTACTGCTCAGCGGCTAGTCAATGGTCGATACATGACACAAAGTTATTACGCTTCTTTCGCTGGGTACTTCCCCGCTGATGAGCCGCTTTACTCGTGCATAGTAGTTATTGATAATCCGAAAGGTTGGAATCGTTATGGAGGTGATGTCTCTGCTCCAGTATTTAAAGAGATTGCTGATATGATATATGCTCAGAACCTAGGCCTGCATGATTCTTTTGTGCCTGATTATGCTGCGGCCGATGCCGGTAAATTTCCTGTAATCAGAGCAGGCAGATTAGAAGAATTGAACGAGTTATGTAATCTACTTGGTATCTCTAATTACTCTGATGAGGATGCCACTGACTGGGTAAGAAGTTCAGTTAATAATAATTCAATCATCTGGCATAAGAATCATGAAGATACAGGCTTAGTGCCTAATGTTCAGGGTATGACGCTTCGCGATGCGGTTTACATCTTAGAAAATTTTGGTTTAAAAGTTTCGGTATCAGGAAACGGCAGGGTCAAAAAACAGTCAGTTGGGCCTGGTGCAAGAATAAATAAAGGAGAAACTATAAAGATTGATTTGGGCTAATGGCAGCTTTGAAGGACATATTGTATAAAGTCTCTTTAAAGTCGGTTTCCGGAAACATGGAAACTGAAGTGAAAGCCCTTGCCTTCGACTCTAGAAAGGTAGAGGCCGGAACTGCTTTTGTGGCCGTAAAAGGTACACAAGTAGATGGCCATGAATTTATAGGCACAGCTATTGAAAAAGGAGCAGTTGCAGTGATTTGTGAAGAATTGCCGGAACAGCCCAATGAGAACATTGCCTTTGTTCAGGTGCAGGATTCATCTAAAGCTTTGGGCTTTATGGCTTCTAATTTCTTTGGCAACCCTTCAGATAAGCTAAAGCTTGTTGGTGTAACAGGTACTAATGGCAAAACCACCTGTGTAACGCTGCTTTTTCAATTATTTAGAGCCTTGGGTTACAATACTGGTTTACTTTCAACAGTAGAAAATAAAATTAATGAAGTGGTGCTTCAGGCAACCCATACCACGCCAGATGCTATCACCTTAAATGAAACTTTAGCGCAAATGGTCGCTAAGGGCTGTACTCATTGCTTTATGGAGTCAAGCTCGCATGCCATTGTGCAAAATAGAATTGCAGGTTTAAAATATGTAGGTGCCGTATTTACCAATCTTTCGCATGAGCACTTAGATTACCACAAGACTTTCGATGAGTACATTAAAGCAAAGAAGTTGTTGTTCGATGGTCTTCCATCCACAGCTTTTGCTTTAGTGAACGCTGATGATAAAAGAGGGGCAGTAATGCTTCAAAATACCAAGGCCGAAAAGCATAAATATGCTTTAAAGTCTATGGCTGCTTTTAAGGCGAAAATCCTTTCCAATACATTGCAAGGTTTAGAGCTAGATATCGATGGCAAAAACGTTTGGTTCAAGCTTATTGGTGATTTCAATGCGTATAACTTATTAGCTGTTTATGGCGCTGCGGTGCTTTTGGGTGAAGATGAGAATACAGTCTTGGAACAACTTTCCAATGTTAATACCGCTCCTGGTCGATTTGAACAGGTAATTACAAATACGGGGATCACGGCTATTGTTGATTATGCACATACGCCTGATGCGCTTGAAAATGTACTGGCTACCATAAAGGTATTTAGAACTGGTAACGAACAAGTGATTACGGTTGTAGGCTGTGGTGGTAATAGAGACAAAGAGAAAAGGCCACTAATGGCTAAAATCGCTTGCGATTTCAGTGATAAGGTAATTTTAACTTCTGATAATCCACGTCATGAGGTGCCGGGTGATATCCTAAAGGATATGCAAGCAGGTGTATCACCATCCAATTTCAAGAAAACTTTAACAATAGAAGACAGACGAGAAGCCATAAAAGCAGCTTCGAGCATTGCTGAACCCAACGACATCATTTTGGTGGCGGGTAAAGGCCATGAAACCTATCAGGAAATCAAAGGAGTAAGATCTGATTTTGATGACCGAGAGGTATTAAGTGAAATGTTGAACCTAATACATAAGCCGAACTAAGCATGTTATACTACTTATTCGACTATTTAGACCGTGAATTTGACCTAATGGGAGCTGGAGTGTTTCAGTACATTTCCTTTAGGGCAGGTATGGCCGTATTAGTTTCACTACTCATTACCATAACCATGGGTAAGTCATTGATCACTTTGCTTAGAAAGAAGCAAGTGGGTGAGACTATCCGCGATCTAGGGCTTGAAGGTCAAATGCAGAAAAAGGGCACCCCAACCATGGGTGGACTTATTATCATAGCGGCCATTGTTATCCCAACGCTGCTCTTCGCCAAGTTGGAGAACATCTATGTAATCCTACTTTTGGTTACGACCCTTGTCTTAGGGGCTATTGGCTTCTTAGATGATTACATCAAAGTATTCAAAAAGAATAAGGAAGGCTTAGCTGGAAAATTTAAAGTTGTTGGGCAGGTAGCTGTTGGGCTTATTGTTGGTGCTACTCTTTTCTTTAATGATGATGTGGTAGTTAGAGAGTTCAATGAGCCTACCATTGAAATTCAGTCGAATGATTCTCCTGCTATTAAATACACTGATTCCAAGTCCACAACTACTACTATTCCTTTTGTTAAGGGGAATGAGTTGGATTACAGTAAACTGAATCCAACAGAGAATGAGTGGATCACTGCTGCCATTTACATCCTGATTGTAATTTTCTTTGTCACGGCTATTTCAAACGGAGCCAATATCACGGATGGAATTGATGGTTTGGCTGCAGGAACCTCAGCCATTATTGGGCTCACCTTGGCTATACTGGCTTACATTTCCGGTAACGCTATTTTCTCAGAATACCTGAACGTGATGTTCATTCCAAACTCTGGGGAACTTGTGATTTTCTGTACTGCATTTGTTGGAGCCTGTGTTGGCTTCTTATGGTACAATTCATTTCCTGCTCAGGTGTTTATGGGAGATACAGGAAGTCTTTCGTTAGGTGGCGTCATTGCAGTGCTGGCATTAGTGCTGAGAAAAGAATTATTGATTCCCGTTTTGTGTGGAATCTTCGTAATAGAAAACCTCTCTGTGATTATGCAGGTGAGCTATTTCAAATACACTAGAAAAAAATACGGTGAAGGTAGAAGGATATTCAAAATGTCCCCATTACATCACCATTATCAAAAGTCGGAAATACCTGAAGCCAAGATCGTTACGCGATTCTGGATTGTAGGAATTCTGTTGGCGATTATAACATTAGCAACATTGAAATTGAGGTAAACCCCTCTTAATGTCTCCTAGAAGGGGAGAGGTTAAAATGGTAAAAGAATTAAAGAATAAACGATAACCCACTTTCCCCCTAGCAGGGGGAACACAAGGGGGTTAGAAAGTAAAGAATGAAAGGAAAACTGATCATACTAGGTGCTGGAGAAAGCGGAATCGGAGCGGCCTTGCTGGGAAAAGCAAAGGGCTATGATGTTTTCGTGTCAGACAGTGGCCGAATTAAAGATCAGTACCTCAATGAGCTTCAAAAGAATGAAATAGAGTTTGAGTCAGGAACCCATTCTGTGGATAGGATTCTTGGCGCTGACTTGGTCGTTAAAAGCCCAGGTATTCGTGAAAAGGCTGACCTGATTCAAAAACTCAGAGCGAATGGAAATTTGATCATCTCAGAGATTGAATTCGGAGCAAAATTCACAGAGGCTAAACTTATTGGGATCACCGGAACTAACGGTAAGACCACAGCCACTTTGATGACTTATCATATACTCAAAACTGGCGGCTTTAATGTAGGGCTAGGGGGTAATGTAGGTAAGAGCTTTGCTCGTCAGGTATTGGAAGAGAACTACGATTGGTATGTGCTTGAGTTGAGCAGTTTTCAACTCGATGATTCATACGATCTGAAATTAGAAATAGGAGTCCTATTGAATATCACGCCAGATCATCTGGATAGATACGATTACGACTTTCAAAAATATATCGCATCGAAGATGCGCATATTTCACCTTGTACACCTGGGACGTCATGCAGTCTATTGGCTGGATGACCCCCAAATCGGGGAAGGCATTGCCAAGGCCACTCGTGGCCTCAATGTACATCCCTTTTCGCTCAGCGGAGACGCTGCTGAGATAACTTATATACAAAATGATAGGTTGTTTTATGTCCCTAATGGTATTGAGGTATCTGCCCCCAGAGCAGATATCTCAACCAAGGGACTACATAATGCGCTAAATGCAGCAGCTGCAGGAAATGCGGCATTGCTTGCTGGTGTTTCTCCTGAAGCACTATTAGAAGCATTAAAGACATTTAAAGGAGCCGAGCACCGACTTGAAGAAGTTCGGGAATTGGAT
>CAYGKL010000058.1:8696-21138 GCA_964350505.1 uncultured Roseivirgaceae bacterium
AGGGTGACCCAGTCATCTGGGTGGTAGTTATTTGCCTTTCTGTTTTTGGCATTCTTGTGGTTTATTCAGCGACAGGTTCTTTAGCATACCGTGCTGGAAGTAATACCGAAACCTACCTATTCAAACATACCATGATGGTAGGTCTTTCTCTATTTGTGATGTGGGTAGCACATAAAATCGACTATCGATATTATGCCAAACTAACGCGTTTCGCTCTCATTTTGTCGGTTCCATTATTGCTATATGCTTGGCAATATGGTTCAAGCATTAACAGTGCTTCTCGTTGGATCGAGCTTCCATTCATAGGACTTCAATTCCAGCCTTCAGATTTAGCAAAATTGGCACTCATTGCAGCTTTGGCGACTATGTTGGCTAAACGCCAGCAAAAAATAGATGACTTTAAAGAATCTTTAATTCCAATGTTGGCTTGGTGTGGAGGCATTTGTACACTCATCGCCATGACCAATATATCAACAGCTGTTCTGCTTTTCGCTACATGCATGCTGCTTCTTTTCATAGGAAGAGTACCGATGAAATATCTCGCTATGCTTCTGGTGGTTGGTGCTTTTGCTGGGCTAATCGCCATGAAAATTGGACAGAGAGGTGGCACCGCATTAAGTAGAATTGAGGACTTCATGGATAAAACCGAAGTGCCTTATCAAGCTCAGGTTGCCAATATGGCCATTGCTACTGGTGGCGTCTTAGGCAAAGGACCTGGAGGAAGTGTACAACGTAACTTCCTGCCCGAAGCTTATTCTGACTTTGTATTTGCCATCATTATAGAGGAGTATGGCTTAGTTGGAGGCGTTTTCGTGCTGATACTTTATTTAGTATTACTGTACCGAGGCATCCGTGTAGTGGCTAACAGTGACAGAGCTTTTGGAGGCTTGCTCTCGGCAGGGCTCACTTTCGCAATAGTAATTCAGGCATTAGTAAATATTGGGGTGGTAGTAGGACTTGGTCCAGTTACTGGTCAAACCTTACCACTAATCAGTATGGGAGGAACCTCCCTTTTATTTACCGGACTTTCCTTAGGAATTATTCTCAGTGTGAGTCGGGGAGAACAAGAAGATTTTTCAGCCTTAAATGGCGATTTAAGAAATACAGCTAGAGCAATATAATATCGAAAAGTCATTACCATATCGATTGATCATTAGCGGTGGAGGAACAGGTGGACATGTGTATCCAGCCATAGCCATAGCCAATGCGTTCAAGTCTCGTTTCCCAGAAGCAGAGATTTTGTTCGTTGGTGCCAAAGGCAAAATGGAGATGCAAAAAGTGCCCGAGGCTGGCTATGCAATCAAAGGTTTATGGATCAGCGGACTTCAGAGAAAACTCACTTTAGATAACCTCTCTTTCCCTTTTAAGGTGATCGATAGCTTGTTGAAGAGTAAACAAATCATTAAGAATTTCAAGCCAAATGCAGTGGTTGGTGTTGGAGGTTATGCTTCTGGTCCGCTATTGAGAATGGCAGTTCGAAATAAAATACCCGCCCTCATTCAGGAGCAGAATTCATATGCTGGCTTAACCAATAAAGTACTAGCTCAGAAGGTACAGAAGGTTTGTGTCGCTTATCCAAATATGGAAAGGTTTTTTCCTTCTGAGAAAGTGGTCTTAACAGGGAATCCTGTGAGAAAAGACATTACTGAGTTGAAGGATAAGAAAGCATTGGGCTTAACGCAATTCGGTCTGAATGCAGAGCAGCCTGTGCTATTGATTTTAGGTGGAAGTTTAGGTGCAAGAACCTTAAACGACAGTATGATCATGAACATCCAGAAGTTAGTCGATGCACAGGTACAAGTGCTTTGGCAATGTGGAAAGTTCTACCATGCTGAAATGCAGGAAAAGCTTTCTAAAGTAGAAGACAAAGGCATGGTCAAGCTTTTTGAATTCTTGAAAGAAATGGACTTAGCCTATGCTGTTGCCGATGTTGTGATTAGCAGAGCTGGTGCACTTTCGGTTTCAGAGTTGAGCATAGCTGGCAAGCCTACAGTATTTGTGCCTTCTCCCAATGTGGCTGAAGATCACCAAACCAAGAATGCTCAGGCCATGGTAGATAATGATGCTGCAGAATTGGTGAAAGATGTTGATGCTAGAAAAGTTCTTATTGATAAAGCAATTGCGCTGATCAATGATGAAAAAAGGAAAGAAGAATTAACTCAGAATATCAAGGCGATGGCCAAGCCTAATGCGGCCAATGAAATTGTAGATGAAATAGTGAAACTCATCGCATGAATTTAGAAAAGATACATAGCGTCTATTTTATCGGTATCGGTGGTATCGGCATGAGTGCTTTGGCCCGTTGGTTCAAGCATAATGGCAAGCGTGTATCTGGTTACGACAGAACAGAAACGGACCTCACAAAAAGACTCACTAACGAAGGAATCGACATTCACTTTACGGATGATATTTCTTTGATTGATGCTGAGGTAAAAGCCAATACTGAAACTAGCCTTGTAATTTACACTCCCGCCATTCCAAAAGATCACTCAGAATTCAATTGGTTCATAGATAATGGTTATGAGGTTTTAAAAAGATCGCAGGTATTAGGTGTTATTACTCAAAATATGAGAAGTGTTGCAGTGGCAGGCACCCACGGCAAAACAACCACTTCCTCAATGGTGGTACACTTGCTTAAAGCAGCTGGTTTCGATGTGGCAGGCTTCCTCGGAGGCATTAGTGCCAACTATGACACCAACATGATCCTCAATGAAACAGATGAGGCCATCGCTGTTATTGAGGCAGATGAATACGACAGATCATTCCTAACACTACATCCGGAATGGGCAGTGGTTACCGCAGCAGATGCAGATCATTTAGATATTTATGGTCACAAAGACGCTCTGAAAGATTCCTTCAGAGAGTTTATTAATAAGATCAAGAAAGAAGGAAAACTGTTTGTGAAGAATGAGCTCGCTACTGAGTTGGTCACAGATAAAGATCTGAATTATGAAGGGTATGCCTTAACTGACGCTTCAATCACAGCAGAAAATATTCGTTTTGAAGATGCCTCATTCATTTTCGACTATAAAAATGGCGAGAAGGTAATAGAAGGTATTCGATTGAATGTGCCTGGCTACCACAATGTGGAGAACATGCTGGCTGCCATTTCTGTAAGCCGCCACTTGGGCGCAAATGACGAAAGCATTAGAAAAGGTGTCGAATCATATAAAGGAGTAAAGCGAAGGTTCGAATTCATTCTTAAAACGGATGATTTGATATATGTCGATGATTACGCTCATCATCCGGTTGAGATTACCGCTTTGCTAAAATCTGTCAGAGACTTGTTCTCAGGGAGAAAAATTACTGCGGTTTTCCAACCACACCTATTCAGCCGCACGAGAGATTTTGCAGAGGAATTTTCAGTGAGCCTTTCCTTGGCTGATGAAGTAATTCTGTTAGATATCTACCCAGCCAGAGAATTACCCATGGAAGGTGTGAATTCAGAAATGCTATTAGAAGGCATTTCAGTAGAAAAGAAAATGATTTCAAGCAAAGAGCGCTTGATCGAAAATATTAAAGCCTGTAAGCCCGAGGTACTCTTAACCATTGGTGCAGGCGACATTGATAAACTTGTTCAACCCATTAAAAATGCATTGTCATGAAGACTAAGGAAAAAGTTTTGAGGGTGTTGGGAATTGTTGGAGGGTGTGTATTGCTTATAGTTCTCGCCAGTTCTGTAAAGAACAGAGATATGGGCTATAAGGTGGAAGACATAGATGTTGAGATTGAAAACGCCTATGAGAATTTCTTTGTAGACGAAGCCGATGTAATGGCGCTCATTATGCAAAACGAAGGAGATTCTATTTTAGGAGATGGCTTCACCAAAGTGAGTCTGAAAGAAGTAGAGCGAAGAATTGAATCTCACAGCTTTGTAAAAGATGCCGAGGTATTTAGAGATCTGAAAGGTCATTTAGTAGTGAAGGCAAGACAAAACAAACCAGTAGCAAGGCTTATCGCAAACTCAGGTAGAAATGCATACATCGGAGAGGAAGGTGATTTACTACCTGTTTCATCAAAGTATACGGCTAGGGTTCCAGTGGTTACAGGTAGATATATCGATCAGCTGCTAGAGCTGAAATCTGTAAAGGATGATGCTTATGCTTCTCAAGTGTTTGAGCTCATTAATTATATCAATGATAATAAGTTCTGGTCCATGCAAATAGGACAGATAGATATAACCAGCAATGGTAAAGTGGTAATGTATCCGCAATTGGGAGACCAAAGGTTAGAGTTTGGGTATGCGGATGACATTGAAAAGAAGTTTAAGAAGCTTGAAATTTTCTTCAAGCAGATTATGCCAACCAAAGGTTGGAATACCTATGACAGGGTAAATGTAGAGTTTAAGGATCAGATAATTTGTGATTAACCAATGCCATGCAAAACAACAAAATCGTAGTAGGACTCGACATAGGCACAACTAAGATATGTGCTATTGTTGGAACCAAGAATGAGTACGGGAAGCTCGAAGTCTTGGGGATGGGTAAAGCTGTCTCAGACGGAGTTATCCGCGGAATCGTAACCAATATAGATAAGACTGTCATCGCTATTGAAAAGGCAATTGCCGAGGCAAGCGAGCAATCTGGCATTGAAATTAATGTAGTCAATGTGGGAATTGCCGGACAGCACATCAAAAGCTCAATTCATCACGGGAGCATTACCCGCGATAGAGTAGATGATGAAATTACTGTTGAAGATATCAGTCGCCTCACCAACGACATCCATAAAATTGTTATGCCTCCGGGCTGTGAGATCATTCACGTAATGCCGCAAGACTATATTGTGGATTATGAGGATGGCATCAAAGATCCAGTGGGTATGTCTGGTGTGAAACTGGAAGCAGATTTCCATGTAATCACCGCACAGACCAACGCGATCAGAAATATCAATAAATGTGTGAAGCGTGGTGGCTTAGAAATAGAACACCTTATTTTAGAGCCATTGGCATCAAGCATGTCGGTGCTCAGCGATGAGGAAAAAGAAGCAGGTGTTTGTTTGGTAGATATTGGTGGTGGTACTACAGATATAGCCATCTTCCATGACAGTATCATCAGACACACGGCAGTTATTCCTTTCGGTGGTAATATTATCACTACTGATATTAAGGAAGGTCTCAAAGTGATGCAAAATCAAGCTGAGCTTTTGAAAACTAAATTCGGAAAGGCTATCGCAGAAGAAGCAAACCCTAATGAGATTGTTTCTATACCTGGTTTAAGAAATAGACCTCCAAAAGAGATTTCTATCAGAAACTTGGCGCATATCATTGAAGCTAGAATGGAGGAGATCATCGAATTGGTTCATGCTGAAATCATTACTTCAGGCTTAGCCAGCAAAATGGCAGGAGGTATTGTCATAACAGGTGGTGGGTCTCAACTTGCTTACATTCAACAACTTTTCGAATACATGACGGGTATGGATGCCAGAATCGGATATCCGAATGAGCATCTGGGTAAGTCTAAAGTTGAAGCCATAAAAAGCCCAATGTATGCGACTACTGTAGGCTTAGTGCTTTCAGGCTTTAGGGCTATCGATGAAAGAGAAAATCGATATAATGAGAACAAAGCCGGTGCAATTAAAAAAGGAGTAAAAGAGCATAAAAAAGGTGCTGAATTTTTCAGCAAACTGATAGATAAGACCAAGGGCCTCTTGATGGATGATTTCCAGGATAAGGGGGAATACTAGTCCGAAGTCGGAAGACGGAGGTCAGAAGCTCGATGCTAGTAGCATGAAGCGGGAAGCAGATGGCTTCCTTGTATAAAGTTGAAATTTAAACACACACACAAAATGAGCTTTAGATTTGAAAGAATGAAAATTTGGATTGAAGCGATGGACTTAGGAGAAGAGGTTAATACTCTTGCCTATAGATTTCCTGAAAGGGAAAAGTTCAATCTCTCCAGTCAGATTACTAGGGCAATTGATTCAGTGGCATTGAATATTTCTGAAGAATCAATTGGTCAATCAGACGCTGAGTTCAATAGGTTTTTGGGTTACTCTGTAAGGTCAATAGCCGAAGTAGTGACTTGTCTTTACAAAGCAAGGAATAGAAAATATTTAGAAGAGGACGAATTTCGAGTCAATTACGACAGATGTTTCAATCTCTTAAATATGATAGTAGCATTTAGAAAGAATTTAAAATAACTGCTGAAAGCTTCAAGCTTCTCGCTTTAAGCTTCCAGCCAAAATAAAAAGACATGGCAGACTCATATATGTTTGAACTTCCAAAGCATCACAAATCAATCATTAAAGTGATTGGTGTTGGTGGGGGTGGAAGCAACGCAGTAAATCACATGTTTAATCAAGGTATTAAAGATGTGGAATTCGTAGTGTGCAATACAGATGCACAAGCACTTAAAAGCAGTCCTGTTCCAAACAGGTTGCAATTGGGAATGGGCCTTACCGAGGGACTCGGTGCAGGCGCTAATCCAGATATTGGGAAACATGCAGCATTAGAAAGTAAGGAAGATATTAGAGCCATGCTTTCAGACGATACCAAAATGGTGTTCATCACTGCAGGCATGGGTGGAGGTACCGGAACTGGCGCAGCTCCTGTCATTGCAAAAATAGCAAGAGACATGGATTTGCTGACCGTAGGTATTGTTACCGCTCCATTTAGTTTCGAAGGAAAAAAGAAGACAGATGCAGCTAATAAGGGAATTGCAGAATTGAAAGAAAACTGCGATACCGTATTGGTAATTCTGAATGATAAATTACGAGAAGTGCATGGCAATCTGCCAATTAGTAAGGCTTTTGGTGAAGCAGATAATGTTTTAACCACAGCTGCTAAAGGTATTGCCGAAATCATTACTGTCCCTGGTTATGTGAACGTTGACTTTATGGACGTTCAGACGGTAATGAAAGGAGCTGGAGCAGCTGTAATGGGCTCAGCAATGGCAGATGGCGAAGGCAGAGCATTGCGCGCTGCTGAAATGGCTATCTCTTCTCCTTTATTGAATAGCAAAGATATTCATGGGGCAACTAAGATTTTACTTTCCATCATTTCTGGAGAGGAAGCAGAGTTGCAAATGGACGAACTCACAGAAATTACAGAATATATTCAAGAAAAAGCTGGCGATGATGCAGAGGTTATCTTCGGGCATGGTATTGATCCGAACCATGGTCAAAACATCAGCGTCACAGTTATTGCTACAGGTTTTGAGGCTCCAGAATTAAGGACTCAACCAGCAGAATCTAGAAAGAAGGTCATTGACCTTGAGAGTAATAAAGAAATCGATCTGTTAGACGAAGATTCTCTTTCACCTAAACACTCCCAAACACTACTTTTTGATTCTAAGGCTGAAACTCCTGAAACGGAGTCTCAACCTGAAGCAAATTCTCAATCTGCAAATTCTGCTAATGAAGAGGAAGATGATGATATGACCTCAGGTTATTCATTCCTATCCAAATTGGCTAGCAAGTATGAGATTGAGGAATACTCAACAGAAACGGATTCGGAAGATGAAATTGAGGAGAGAAACAGATCATTAGATAATGATTTCTATGAGCAGAAGAGCAAAAGCTTTTTAGAGATGAAGCGTGTCAAGCTGCAAGAGCAGGCTCGTTTGAGAGAAGAAAGACTTAGAGGATCTTCCAACCATGGAATGAGCAATGATGATTTTAAAGATAAACTCGAGATTCCTGCTTATCAGCGTAAGCAAGTAAGATTGAGTGAAAATAGTCCTTCATCTGAAAGGGAAATATCTAGATACAACCTGAATGATGATGACGAGATCATGGGAGACAATAAGTTTCTTCATGATAATGTCGACTAAGACAACCAATTTTTAACCCATTTAACGGTTGAGAGTTGAGACATGTGATTTGAGACAGCCTACTGCCATGGGCTGTCTTTTTTATTTAATAATGAAATATGGTTGGGTTAGATGTCAATATCTAATTTTACCAATTCCCTAATATCAGGGTCATAGCACCATTGGCTGAGGCTGGCGCCACCTAACCGAGTATTACGATTGAGACTTTTAATAGCAGACCTCAATTCGGGCTCTGTTTTTAATTGGAGGGTATCGTAATCTTCGAAGAGAGGTTTCAATGATTCGAGCATTTTTAAATACTGAAGATCACCAAAGCCATAGTAGGTTTGCCATTGAAGCAGCTTGCCAACTAATTTTTTGTGGTCATTAATTCCCTCACTAATCAGCTCAAGTATCTTCTGTTCAATTTCATTCAGTCCAGTCCCTAAGTATGGAAATCTGCGGAGGTGTGCATTCAAGGCATCGGATATGTAAATGAATTCATCAGAAGGCATGATGATGTAAGTGTAAAGGTCTTCTGCGTTTTCAGAGCAATAGGTTTTGTAAAAATCTGAAGCGAAAGTAAACTCTCTAGTATTCAGCTTTAAACGATTATTATAAAGTAATTCCAACTGTTCTGGCTTCAATTCACCTAGGCCATAAAGCTTATCGCTATCATCCATTTTTCCTGAACAAACCAATGAGATAGTCTGTCCTGGAATTCTCTTTTGGTTCAACCAATGGATAAGAGCCAACATGTTAATCTGACAGAATAGATCGAATTCAAACCAAAGTACAATCTCATCGAACTGATCTCGTTTGCCTTCAATCTTTTGAAAAGGTTCATATACTTTCTCGTTGTATTCAGAACTAGAGGAGAACTGATTCATAAATTCTTCTCTTTCTTTCCAAAAAGCTCGACTATTGAATTCTAAGTGCACTGGACCCTCGGCCAACACTTCTCTCCAAACCACTGTTTCCCCAATTAAGGAAGTCTTTTTAAAGAGCTGAAGGGTGCTATCACCGTTGAGGATGTGTAAAATATGAGGCATAAAAAAAGGCTACTTGTGAAGGTAGCCTTTCTGAATTTATTTCAATAATTATTCTTAGTCTCTTGAACCGTAATCCATATCATCTTCACGGTCTACAGGAGTTCTCTGGTCTCTATTGGCAAGAATCCAAGCCGTATGGAAAATTAGCTGTGCTCTTTTGGCCATCACATCGAATGCGATTTTATCTACCGTATCCGTTGGTCTGTGATAGTCAGCATGCACTCCATTAAAGTAGAAAATGATTGGAATACCTTTTTTAGCGAAGTTGTAATGGTCAGAACGATAGTAGAATCTGTTTCTATCATTCGGGTCGTCAAATCTGTAGTCTAAATCAATGTTTGTATAAGTAATATTGGCAAATTCTGAAATAACTTTCAAATGACTAGAGAGTTTCTCAGAACCGATTACATAAACATAATCTCTGTTGCCAGACTCTTCATGCTCAGGATCAACTCTTCCAATCATGTCGATGTTCAAGTTGTTCACTGTGTTTTCTAGTGGGAAAAGTGGATTGTCAGCATAATAGGCAGAACCTAATAGGCCTTTTTCTTCACCTGTTACATTTAAGAAAAGAATGCTTCTTCTTGGCCTGTTGCCTTCTTTAGCCGCTTGAGCAAATGCTTCAGCAATTTCCATCACACCAGTAGTTCCAGAGCCATCGTCATCAGCACCATTGTTGATAACCGTTCCATCCTCATTCATGCCAATGTGGTCAAAGTGAGAAGAGATCACCAGAATTTCATCCTTCAAATCGGTTCCTTCAAGGAATGCAACCATATTTTCTGTATCAATTGTCTTGATTTTTTCCTTCACCATTAAGCTCACGTTTCGTGCTTTGATAGAAGAAGGGTCAGAAGCAGCTGCATCTAATTTTTCTGCAGTAGAGTTTAATAAAGTTGCGGCAGTTGCCTTAGTGATGTAGAAAACCATGCTCTCATCACCAGTTAATTCCTTATTATATCTGAGTCTGCCTAACAAAGCTCTTCTTGCCTGGCGAGGAAGTGTTTGCATAAACTGCGCATCGTCTGCGCTTGCAATAAAAATAGCTTTAGCACCAGAGGCGTTTAGCTTCTGCATTGTTTCTCTTGAGCTAGCTGTAGTGATGATGCCTTTACCTTTTACATCCATTGATTCAATGTTTTCTCCATTGCCAACAAACATGGTAGAAAGCTTCATCTCCTTATCCATATTAGCCTGACCGAAGAAAATAAGGTCTTCGCCATTCATAAGTTTCTTGCCCTTAGCTTTTACATAAACGTCAGACCAATCTGACTGGTACATGCTAAACTTCTGACGGTAGGTGCCGTCTACTGGTCCTTGAAGACCTATTTTCGCATAAAAGTCTTCTAAAAATCTTGAAGCCTTCTTTTGACCTTCAGTTCCCGTTTCTCTTCCTTGAAAATCGTCAGAAGCTAAAATGGAAAGCTTGCTTTTCATCTCTTGGGGTGTAATTGTATTGGCATACTTAACAGCCGCCTTATCCTGTGCATTAACAGACAATGCTAGGATCATTAGTCCTAAAAAGGACAACTTAAATTTCCTCATTATTAAAACAATTTTAGGTTACATTTCTTTAGTGGGATAAAGCTAATGCTTTTTTAAAAGTTAGCCCTAAAGAGTTGTGTAATCGGTCAGGTTTTTTTGCCATTGATATGTAAGGAAATCAGAGGGTTGTAACTTACATTTGCACAACTTTTAAGAAGAAGTAAATCGAACGAGAACTGGAGATATGACAAAAATTGATTTAAGAAAAACTCAGAGGTTTGAAGACCGCCATAATGGTCCAGATCAGCAAGAAATAGCTGAAATGTTAGAGGTGATTGGTGCGCCTGATTTGGAGACCCTTATTGCAGAAACTGTTCCTGCTGGTATTCGAATGAAAGAGCCTTTAAATCTTCCATTGCCTAAGTCTGAATTTCAATTCCTGAAAGACTTAAGGCACATTGCCGCTCAGAACAAAATGTTCAAGACTTACATCGGTATGGGGTATTACAATACCATTGTGCCTGGCGTAATTCAAAGGAATATTTTGGAGAATCCGGGATGGTACACTGCCTACACCCCTTATCAGGCTGAAATTGCTCAAGGTAGGTTAGAAGCCCTCATCAATTTCCAGACGATGGTAATGGACTTGACAGGAATGGAAATTGCGAATGCTTCCCTTCTTGATGAGGGAACAGCTGCCGCAGAAGCAATGACTATGTTCGCAGGCCAAAGAAAAGGAGCAAAGAAAAACGCTAACGTATTCTTCGTTGACGAAAATACTTTCCCTCAAACTATCGACATTCTCAAAACTCGTTCAACTCCTGTTGGTATTCAATTGGAAATTGGAGATTACAGAAAACTAGACCTTACCAGAGAAGATCTTTACGGAGTATTGATTCAATACCCGGCTGGTGATGGTAAAGTCATTGACTATGGCTCTTTTGCAGCTAGTGCACATGAACAAGATGTTTTTGTCACTTTCGCAGCAGACCTTATGGCACTTGCTTTAATTACACCTCCAGGTGAATTAGGTGCAGATGCAGTTGTAGGAACTACCCAAAGATTTGGAGTTCCAATGGGTTATGGAGGTCCTCATGCAGCATACTTCGCTACAAGAGACCAGTTCAAAAGACAAATTCCAGGAAGAATTATAGGTGTTTCTATCGACCGTGAAGGAAACAAGGCCTACAGAATGGCGCTTCAGACAAGAGAGCAGCATATTAGAAGAGAAAAAGCTACTTCTAACATTTGTACTGCTCAAGTACTTTTGGCTGTAATGGCAGGCATGTATGGTGTCTATCATGGTGCGAAAGGCATTAAGCATATTGCCCTCAAGATTCATGGTTTTGCTAAACTCCTTTACAATGGACTTGAGTATTTAGATTTCAAGCAGCTTAATGATATCTATTTCGATACGCTTAGAGTAGAATGTGACTCTGCATTGGCCGATAAGATCAAAACCATAGCTGAAGTGAACCAATGCAACTTCCGTTATTTCGAAAACGGTGATATTGGAATCGCTGTAGATGAAACTACGAGAGTAGAAGATATTGAAGTGATTCTAAATGTTTTTGCTGAGGCTACAGGTCAGCAAATGAAATTTGATTTAGATGCTGAGGCGGCTGATCTAGAAATAACCTGGCCAAAAGAACTAGAGAGAACTTCAGACTTTATGACTCACCCGGTATTTAATCAATACCATTCTGAGCATGAAATGCTGAGGTATATCAAAAAATTAGAGAATAAAGATTTGTCATTGGTGCATTCAATGATCTCTCTAGGGTCTTGTACTATGAAGTTGAACGCCACTTCTGAAATGGTAGCGGTAACTTGGCCAGAGTTTGGAGATATCCACCCATTCGCTCCAAAGTACCAGACGCGTGGCTATCACATGATGTTCAATGATTTGGTTGACTGGTTGTCTGAAATCACAGGTTTCTACGATGTGTCTCTTCAACCAAATTCTGGAGCTCAAGGAGAATATGCTGGCCTCATGGTTATTCGAGCTTATCATGAAAGCCGTGGCGATTTCAATAGAAATATTGCCATCATTCCAACTTCTGCGCATGGAACAAATCCAGCTTCTGCGGTTATGGCAGGGATGAAAGTTGTTCTAGTAGGTTGTGACGAAAGAGGAAATATCGACTTAGATGATTT
>CAYGKL010000059.1:0-17010 GCA_964350505.1 uncultured Roseivirgaceae bacterium
GGCAGAGTGCTCCAAGCCTTTGTTGGTCTTTTGACCAACAAACAACAACCATCGCCTCTCAAAGCATTCATGGAGCTTATTGGTGACAACACCAACAAGGGCGTTCAAAGTTTGGTGACAACGCCAGCAAGGGCCTGATGCAATTAGCTAAATAGCCAGCCAGAGAATGATATCTACTCTTCTATTCCTTCTCCTTCCTTCCCAGGTTGAGTTATCGTAAACTGGATTGAAAAGTCCGAAATCTTTCAGTTCAATAGATTCTTCTTTCACCTTTTCATTTAGCATAAGCTCTTCTTTTACAGATTCACTACGCATTTGGCTTAGAAACTCGTTGTACTCTTTCCCTCCTATATTATCTGTATGACTATGTATTGTGATGATGTAATTGTGAAGATTAGGAATGGAATCGAGAAAATGTTGAAGTTCCTGTGTTTGTACTCGGTCAACGTAGTAACTTCCACCTCGAAAGTAAACACTGCGTATGGCAGAAGGCTCACCAAAACCTTGTGCCAGCAAGGCAGAACCAAGGTTGAGAATTAGAAAGCTAGCAAGCAGAAGTCTACGCATGGAGTTAATTTACTGTATAGAAACGATTTATGAACTATTCTGTTTTTAGATTTTGCGACTTAACTTCATTTTTTGATGAAAGGAGAACATAACTTTTGAAGCAGATAATACTCATTATGGGCATTAGTGGTTCTGGAAAAACCATGCTTGGTAAAGCACTTTCTGAATCGCTGGGCATTCCATTTTTGGATGCTGATGACTTCCACCCTAGGGCCAATGTAATGAAAATGAGTAGTGGCCAACCTTTAACCGATGAGGACCGATGGCCTTGGTTAGCTGCCATAGTTGAAGACATACTTCACAATCACAGAACACAATTTGTATTGGGTTGCAGTGCGCTTAAAAGCATTTACAGAGAGTATCTTGCCCAAAGACTCAACTTACATTTGGTTTACTTAGATATCAGTTTAGAGGAAGCCCAGAGCAGGCTGGAAAGCCGCAAAGGTCATTTTATGCCCGCAAAGCTTATCCAATCACAATTAGATACTTTGGAAGTTCCAGCGGATGCATTCACCGTTTCTGCTGAAACCAAACTCACCGACTCTGTAGATTTACTGACCTTACATTTCCGCAAGTTGCTGTAATTACCTAATTTCTGGATTTTTAAGATCCATGGAAAATCTTCAACTCTACATTGCCATCTTTTCAGGTGTAGCTATTCTTCTGTTCTTCATTATGAAATGGAAGCTCAATGCTTTTTTGAGCTTACTCTTCGCGAGTATCTGGGTGGGATTAGTTGGAGGCCTTTCTTTAGATGAAATAATCGGTTCCATATCTCAAGGTATGGGTGATACACTTGCCTTTGTTGCTACCATTGTTGGACTTGGAGCTATCTTCGGTGCTATTCTGGAGCATTCGGGTGGTGCGCAAGCCTTGGCTAAGTTTTTACTTAAAAAAGGCGGAGAATCAAGATCCAGATTAGCCCTTCTAACCACTGGTTTTATCGTCAGCATCCCTGTATTCTTCGATGTAGGTATTATCATTCTCATGCCTATTGTAAAAGCACTAGCCAAGAAAAGTAACCGACATGTATTGTATTATGGCCTACCTCTATTAACCGGCCTTGGCATTACACATAGCTTTATTCCTCCCACACCGGGTCCTGTAGCTGTGGCAGAAATACTTGGAGTTGACTTGGGTTATGCTATTGTCATCGGAGCCATTATTGGTATTCCTACCGCGCTGATCTGTGGGTTGGTCTTAAGTAAAAAACTTGTTCCGACTGAGCATTTTGATTTTGAAGAATCTCCTATTGAAGAGAAAGAAAACACTGATCCAGACCTAGTAAAAATCATTTTCGGAGTATTAGGCATTCCCATTCTCTTTATTCTAGTGGGGTCTTTTTTAAAAACCATGGCGAATGAAGGGATCCTTGCGCTATCGCTTTTTATCGATATCATGGGCTTTATCGGTCATCCGTTTGTTTCATTGCTGATCGCAACGTTTTCGGCTCTCTACTTTTTGGGAGTTAAAAAAGGGTTGAACAAAGACCAACTCTTTAAGATCTCCAATGACTCCCTCGCACCTGCGGGATCCATCATTTTAATAACGGGTGCAGGTGGCGTGCTCAAAACAGTGATGATCAATACAGGTATTGGTGACATCATTGCTCAAGGCATGCTCACCACAAGCTTCTCCGTTTTGCTCCTCGCCTATTTAGTAACGGTTTTAGTAAGGATTATGCAAGGAAGTGCCACGGTGGCTATGTTGACAGGAGCTGGAATTGTAGCCGCCATTTTACCAGGCATTGACCTCTCCATGCTGGAAAAGACTTTCATTATGATGGCCATTGCTGCAGGTAGCATCGTAGTCTCGCATGTGAATGACAGCGGGTTTTGGCTAGTCAATAGAATCCTAGGACAGTCTGTTCAGCAGACTCTGAAATCTTGGACAATTCAATCCACCCTTATATCCATTACTAGTTTTGCGCTAGTCTTTGTGATCTACCAGTTCATTTAATCTTCCCACTCTGTATGGAAGATGCCTGGCTTATCAACTCGCTCATAAGTATGCGACCCGAAATGATCGCGCTGTGCTTGTATAAGGTTTAAGGGAAGTCGGTCTGCAGTAAAAGCACTGAAGTAATTCAAGGAAGCCGAGAAGGCTGAAACTGGAATTCCAGCTTTCAATGCCTCTGCATTCGTGTCTTTTAAAGATTCTACTAGTGGTTTAACTATTTCAGCTATATTACTATCCATCAGTAGATTATGAAGTTTATTATTTCGAGCATAAGCCTTACGAATTTCCTCTAAGAAAGTGGATCTTATGATACATCCACCCCTCCATATTCTTGCAATCACTTCAAGGTCTAAGCCATAATTGTATTCTCTAGAAGCCTCAGTTAATTGTTGAAGACCTTGAGCATATGTAAGTATATAAGCTAAATATAAGGCCTCCTTAATCTGCTGAACTTGCAAGTTCAAATCTTTGGGATAGTCACCATATAATTTTGAGGCTTCGACCCGCAGTTCTTTGAATGAAGAGATTTCTCGCATCCTTACAGCAGCATCGATGGTAGGAATAGGCATTCCTAAATCCATTGAGTTTTGAGAAGTCCATTTACCCGTTCCCTTTTGCTTAGCCTTATCGAGGATTACATCAACCAACTCACCATTGCCATGCTCGTCTTTCTTTCCCATGATCTCAGCAGTGATTTCCATCAGAAATGAATCTAATTCCGAAGAATTCCATTCTTCAAAAGTCTTTTTCAATTCCTCATTCGACATGCCAAGCCCGTGTTTCATGATGTCATAAGCCTCTGAGATCAGCTGCATCATGCCATACTCAATCCCATTATGAACCATTTTCACATAGTTCCCAGCAGAGCCGTTTCCTAAATGTGCTACACAAGGTTCTCCATTTACTTTGGCAGAAGCTGCCTCAAAAATTGGCTTAATGTGCTGATAAGCTTCTTTATCTCCACCTGGCATAATACTTGGGCCTCTTCTAGCGCCCTTGGCTCCTCCTGATACTCCAGAACCAAAGAAATGAATGCCTTCAGCTGCCAGGTATTCGAATCTACGGTCAGTATCCGTATAAAAGGAGTTTCCACCATCAATAATGATATCTCCTTTCGTAAGCTTAGGCTTGAGGCTTTCGATTACCGTATCGACTGGTTTACCAGCAGGCACTAGCAGCATGATTTTCCTAGGCAGCGCAAGTTCATTCAGAAACGTATCCAAATCGGTGGTAGCTGAAACGCTTTCACTATTTCCTTCGGAGATCAAAGCATCAACTTTTTCCTGGTCAAGGTCATAGCCCATGGCAGCAAAACCATTGTCGGCTACATTCAGGATAAAGTTTTTACCCATTACACCAAGTCCAATCAAACCAAAATCATACTTTCCTTGCGACATACTTCTGTTTTTAAAATCAAAGGCCTAAATCTATTCAATAAGTTCCTGAACTATTAAGTCAACCCATTATCTTTAGGCGGAACTTTTAAGGCTAGAATTGATTTAGCTGTTACAAAGAAACAAAGCCTTATCAAGGCAAAAAACATTAATGAAAAAAACTGACGATCAAGTCCTGATAATCTTCGGTGGTTCTGGCGACCTCACAAAAAGAAAACTCATTCCAGCAGTGTTTAATCTTTTTAAAGGAGGCTTTTTACCTAAACACTATGCTGTTGTTGGTGTGGGTAGAACAGAATATACCGACCAAGAATACAGAGATAGCGTAGTTTTTGAAAATGAACACCTTGATGATAAAAACAGGGCAAATGATGAAGAGTTGAAGTCTTTTGCTGATCTCATTTTCTACCAATCGCTGAATACCAAAGACATTGGTGCCTATGCAGATCTAAAGACTAAGCTTGTCAAATTAGATGAGGAAAGAGATACCTGCCATAACTACATCTATTACCTATCTACTCCGCCTAGCCTCTATGAAGTTATTGCAGAAGGGCTCGCTATGAATGGTTTGAATATCCAAGAAACTGGCTGGAGCCGATTGATTGTTGAGAAACCTTTCGGTTATGACCTCAAATCTGCCAAACACCTCAATGAGCATCTTTTAAAGTTCTTTGCTGAAGAACAGATTTTCAGAATTGACCATTATTTGGGCAAGGAAACGGTTCAGAACATGTTTGTGACAAGATTTGCCAACAGTATCTTCGAACCATTGTGGAACAGAAATTATATTCACCGTGTAGAAGTAACAGCTGCAGAAAGTGTAGGCGTTGAAAAACGTGGTGGTTATTACGATTCTTCCGGTGCTTTAAGGGACATGATTCAGAACCACCTTTTTCAATTGGTGGCGCTTGTAGCAATGGAACCGCCTGTAAAGGCAGATGCTGAGAGCATTCGAAATGAAAAGCTGAAGGTATTCCAAAGCTTAAGACCATATGCCAAGGAAGATATTGCGCAGCATGTCATTAGAGGGCAGTATATAGAGTCTCACATTCGAGGAGAAAAAGTGCCAGGTTACCGTGATGAAGAAGATGTAAACCCTGATTCTAAGACGGAGACCTATGCCGCTATGAAGTTCTACATCGATAACTGGCGTTGGGCAGGTGTACCATTTTATATTAGAACAGGCAAAAGACTACCAACAAGGGTCACTGAGGTTGTTATTCACTTCAAACCTAATCATCATCACCTCTTTGCTTCAACACCAGGCCTGGCCAATCCACAAAACACTCTGGTTTTGAGAATACAGCCGAATGAAGGAATACTGTTAAAGTTTGCAATGAAAATACCAGGAGCCGGCTTCAATACGGAACAAGTGAATATGGATTTTCATTACGATGACCTGAGCAATGTATATGTTCCCGATGCCTACGAGCGATTAATTCTAGACTGTATGCAAGGCGATGCCACCCTTTATGCCAGAGGTGATTCTACCGAGGCTGCTTGGGAATTTATTGATCCAATACTAAAAGCTTGGGAGAATGATGAAATTCCAGTCTATGGTTACCCGGCAGGTACTTGGGGGCCAGAAAATGCGGATACATTGATTGAAGGTGATAAAATGACATGGAGATATCCGTGCAGCAACCTTACGAACGATGGTAACTATTGTGAACTCTAAAAACTAATCATGGAAGTCAAAATATTCGAAACGCCTTTAGAGACTGCAAAAGCCTTTGCTGATTATATGCTGCAGCAACAACAAGAAAAGGGAAAACTCAATGTTGCACTGTCTGGTGGATCGACACCAAAACTATTGTTCGACCTACTCGCTTCTGATTATAAGGATGCCTTTAATTGGAAAGACATTTTCTTCTATTGGGGTGATGAGCGATGCGTTCCTCCGACTGATGACGACAGTAACTACAAAATGACCTTAGAGCACCTACTCTCCAAAGTAGACATACCTTCAAAAAACATTTTTAGAGTGAAGGGTGAAGAAGCGCCTGATGAAGAGGCTCAGCGATATGATAACCTGATTGAAAACAACCTTCCTTCTAAAGACGATAATCCAGTTTTTGATATAATTATACTTGGGTTGGGTACTGATGGGCATACCGCTTCCATTTTCCCTCATGAAATAGAATTGCTGGATAGTACCAATAATTGTGAAGTAGCCCATCATCCAGAGAGTGGACAGAAGAGAATTACACTTACAGGTCCGGTCATCAACCAGGCCAGGAGTATTTGTTTTCTGGTGACTGGTGAAAGTAAAAAGGAAAAAATCAGACAGATTGTTGAGGGGCAAGAAGTAGCTCATAACTATCCGGCTTTTCATATTAGTCCGAAGGAAGGTGAATTGATTTGGTTTATTGATGAGTCGGCAGCCGCTGCGCTGAGTTAGACTTTTTTTTGGGTGTAAGCTAAGGCTCGGGTTTGATTTTTATTGAAAGAATGCCAAAGCTTTTCATACAACACTGACTAATTGAAATTGCTTGGTGACTATTTTTATACTATAGAACAGACGCAAAAAGACTACTGATATGGAACTGCCTTTATTACGAGATTTGCTTATTCTAATGGCTTTTTCGGTAGTGATTGTATTCATTTTAAAACGATTAAAGCTGCCTTCCATTCTCGGGTTTCTACTCACGGGAATCCTAATCGGCCCATACGCTTTCAGTTTGGTTACAGCAGTTCATCAGGTGGAAGTCATCGCTGAAATTGGCGTTATCCTATTGCTGTTTGTCATTGGAATGGAATTATCCATTAAACAGCTCATTTCCATCAAAAAAACCGTTTTTATAGGTGGTCTTATTCAAGTGGGACTCACCGTAATTGTCTCAGGAGCTACTTATTACCTGCTTGGCAGGCAATGGAATGAAGCTCTATTCGTGGGTTTTTTATTCTCGCTTTCCAGTACAGCCATTGTGCTTACCATATTTCAAGAGCGCAACGAGATTTCATCGCCTCATGGCAAAAATGCCTTGGGTATTCTCATTTTTCAAGACATCATAGTTGTGCCTATGATGTTGGTAACCCCTATCATTGGAGGTGCTACCACTGATGTGACTGCAAGCATAATCGAATTAGTTCTTAAATCGGCTGCTGTTATCGTAATCACTATTTTGAGTGCTAGGTTTTTGGTTCCTCGGCTCATGCATGCCATTGCCAAAACCCAAAGCAAAGAGCTTTTTCTATTAACTACAATAACCATTTGCTTCGCGGTAGCTTTCCTTACCTCAGAAGCTGGACTTTCTTTAGCATTAGGCGCTTTTTTGGCAGGTTTAATTATTTCAGAGTCTGAGTATAGTCACCAAGCCACGAGTATCATACTTCCATTCAGAGAGCTTTTTACCAGCTTCTTCTTCATTTCTATTGGAATGTTGTTGGATGTAAACTTCTTGTTAGCCAATATCGGTCCCATTCTCTTGATCTTGGTGGCTGTTTTTGTGGTGAAAGCTTCCATCGCCTCTTTGGCTGTTGCAGTACTGAAATACCCACCAAAGACAGTTATACTCACTGGCCTTGCCTTATTTCAAGTAGGTGAATTTGCTTTTATTCTTTCTCAAACAGGAATTGAGTATGGGCTTATCGATGCTACGACTAATCAATACTTTCTTGCAGTCTCTATCCTTTCAATGTTGATAACGCCTTTCATCATGATGTTCTCTGAAAGGTTTTCAACCTTTATTTTGAGCTCGAAAATCATGAGTACAATGAACCGAAAAATGGTTTCAGATTTACCGACTGATGAGCATGCTAAAACACTCCATAATCATCTGATAATCATTGGTTATGGACTCAATGGTTCTAATCTTGCTAGAGCTGCTCAAATCAATAACATTCCTTACATGGTGGTTGAATTGAACCCTGAAACGGTAAGAACCGAAAAGGCCAAAGGAATACCTATTATGTATGGCGATGCTTCGCACCCTCATATTCTCGATCACATACGCTTAAGTAAAGCCAGAGGAGTGGTTGTTGCTATTTCTGACCCTAAGGCTACCAAATCGATTATAAGTAACATTCGTAATATCTCGCAGTCAGTTTATCTGGTAGTTAGAACCAGATACATCAAAGAAATTAACGAGCTCATTGCTTTAGGAGCCGATGATGTGATTCCTGAGGAATTCGAAACCTCCATTGAAATATTTTCGAGAATACTCCATCAATTCTTAGTGCCTGTTGATGAAATAAGCAGGTTCATAGATACTGTCCGAGGAGATAATTATGGGCTTCTTCAAAACAAGAATCCACTTCCTAAAACCTTCAAATCTGCTAAACTTCCTGACTTTAATATTACCTGTTTGAGAGTTACCACTGACAGTAGTAAACTGGTAGGCAAGCCATTGAGTGAACTTCAAATTAGGAATAAACTCGGCATATCAATTTTGGCCATTTCTAGGGATGAGAAAATTATTCAACACATTGGCCCAGAGCAAAAAATCAAACAAGGGGATATTGTATACATACAAGGAGAACAGAACAGTATTGAAAGCTTCTATAAGCTTGCGACTTAATTACTCCCAACTTTTTCCCTTCTAAAGATTTAAATACAAGTAAGTTTTGGCGCTTAATTTAATCATCGTAATATTGCAATGTAATTATGGGATTAACAAAAGCAGATCTATTTACAGCGGAGCAAAATGAGCTGGCGGCTATGGCTAAAGTCTTAGCACATCCGGCACGTATTGCTATCCTGCATCATTTAATCAAGGCTAATGCCTGCATTAACAGCGATTTAGTTGCAGAACTTGGTTTAGCTCAAGCTACTATATCTCAACACCTCAAGGAGCTTAAAGTCATGGATTTGATATGTGGAACCATTGAAGGTGTAAGTATGAGCTACTGTATAAATGAAACCAAATGGGCAAGTTTTAAGCATAAGCTAGAATCCCTTTTTAACAATTACAATCCTAAATGTTGTACCTCTAAAGAATGTTGAAATGAAATTATCAGAACTCAAAAATCATCTCGAAAACACTAATGAACTCATGTTTAGGCTTCCTTCCGGTGAGGCTGTGCCTAATCATTTCCACGTCACGGAGGTTGGAGTTATCAATAAACAATTCATCGATTGTGGCGGAACATTAAGGTCTGAACAAGTGATCAACTTTCAACTGTGGACTTCTATTGACTATGATCACCGCATTGCTCCTGAGAAGTTAAAATCTATCATTGGATTGTCTGAAAAGCACTTAAACTTAACAGATGGTGACATTGAAGTAGAATATCAAGGAGAAACCACCATTCAAAAATTTGGATTAGAGGTCTTCGAAAATGAGCTTCATCTCACATCTAAAATGACAGATTGTCTTGCCAAGGACAATTGCGGTATTCCTGCATCAAAACCGAAAGTAAGGCTTAGCGATCTTCAAAAAGAAGTGGCAGGCTGTACTCCTGGATCTGGTTGTTGCTAATCAATTGGTTATGAATAAAAGCCTAATCAAAACCATTGAGCATGCTTTGTCGATGCCTATCAAGGAGTCAAGGCTTCAAGTATTGGGTCAGATGATCCAATACATTCAGGGCACTATCAATCAGAATGAACAGGTTAGGCTAAATTTTATCTGTACCCACAATTCTCGCAGAAGTCAGCTTTCGCAGATCTGGGCAAAAACAGCAGCTCTTTACAACGATATTCCTGTTGAGACTTACTCTGGCGGTGTTGAAGTAACCGCCTTCAACCATCGTGCGGTAGCTTCTTGTGCAAGATTGGGGTTCATGATCAATCAGACCTCAAACGAAGATAACCCCAAGTATGAGATTCAAATTGCTAAAGCATCTCCCCCATTGCTCACCTTTTCTAAGCTTTATAATGACCATATGAATCCTGCCCAAGGATTTGCAGCCATCATGACTTGCTCAGATGCAGATAAAAACTGCCCAGTAATCATTGGTGCTGAAGCAAGAATCCCCTTAAGGTATGAGGACCCCAAAGTCTTTGACGATACACCTTTAGAAGCCACTAAGTATGACGAGCGAAACCTCCAAATCGCTTCAGAATTACTTTATGTATTTAGTCAAATTAGCTAAGACTTTCCATGATATAAATCATTATCTGAAGGTCTAATGATCAGCTATTAGCACTCAATGCAAGAGTATATTTACTCAAAACTCATATCATGAAAACTCTAATCGCATATTCTAGTCGCCATGGTTCTTCAGAAAAAATTGCACACCTGCTTTTCGCTGAGTTAGGTCATGGGCAAGTACGTCTACTAGACCTTCGAAATGAGCCGCCAATAGAGAATCTCGATGAATTCGATGAGGTCATTGTTGGTGGCTCTATTCATTACGGTCAGATTCAACAGGCAGTAAAAGACTTCTGCTTCAACTTTAAAGATGAACTTTTGAAAAAACGCTTGGGCTTATACATGTGCTATATGCTTGATGACGCTGCTGAAGAGGAATTCAACAATGCTTTTATCCCAGTTTTAAGAGACCATGCCATAGCCCATGGTTATTTTGGTGGAGAGCTTCTGATCGATAAGATGAATTTCCTTGAGAAATTCGTAGTCCATGGGTTAATGAAAGAGAAAAACCCAGTCTATAACTTGAATGAAAAAGGTGTAGATTCCTTTATAGATAAGATGAAATAGCATTTACGGTGTAACGAAATACTGTAATTCACTTAAGTGACATATTGTTAAAAATCCTTTCAGTAATTCAACTGTAGCTCTATTTTTGATCTTTGTTTTCGAAATCATTTTCGAAAACAATTGAATAAAACGATTTCAATTTGTTCGAAATTCATCAAATTCAACCTTAGGAATTACCTCGTACTATGATAGACCAATTAATTCAAGACAAAGCGAATCTATGGCTCAACTCTGCCATTGATGAAGATAGCAAAGCAGCCATAAAGGCCATGGATGAAAACGAACTGGCCGATTCTTTCTACAAAGACCTTGAGTTTGGTACGGGAGGCCTTCGAGGTATTATGGGAGTCGGCTCCAACCGAATCAACAAATACACCATTGGTATGGCCACGCAAGGACTTGCCAATTACTTAAAGAAGTCGTTTCCGAACGAAGACGTCAAAGTGGCCATTGCTTACGATAGCCGCAACAATAGCCGCTTTTTTGCTGAAACTACGGCTGCCGTATTTTCAGCCAATGGCATATACACTTACCTTTTCGAAGACCTGCGTCCAACCCCAGAATTGTCGTATGCCATTAGAAAATTAGGCTGTAAAAGTGGTGTGGTGCTTACGGCATCTCACAATCCTAAAGAATACAATGGGTACAAGGCGTATTGGGATGATGGCGCTCAAGTAGTCGCTCCTCACGACAAGAACATTATCAAAGAAGTACAGGCTATCTCTGGAGTGGAGCAAGTAAAATTTGAAAAAGACGATAGCAAAATTGAAATCATAGGGAGAGAATTAGACGAAGCTTACATTCTGGAGATTTTGAACCTCACCCTTTCCCCAGAGGTCATAGAAAAGCAAAGAGCACTTAAAATCGTATTCTCCCCTATTCATGGCACCGCCATTACTTTGGTGCCTGAAGTATTGAAGCGCAAAGGTTTTGAGAACATCAATGTGGTAGAAGAACAAGCGCTTCCAAATGGCAACTTCCCCACTGTAGTTTATCCAAATCCAGAAGAGCGAGAAGCCATGAGTCTCGCCCTACAATTGGCCAACGAAATTCATGCAGACTTGGTAATGGCTACCGATCCTGATGCGGACCGCGTGGGTATCGCAGCTAAAAACAAGGAAGGTGAATTTGAGATACTCAATGGGAACCAGGCTGCCACTCTCCTTATTTACTATCTCCTAACTAAATGGAAAGAGAATGGTAAGTTAGATGGCAATCAAATGATTGTAAAAACCATTGTAACTACCGATCTGCTGGATAAAATAGCCGCTAGCTTTGGTGTTGACTGTCCGAATACACTCACCGGTTTCAAATTTATTGCAGCGCACATCAAAGAGATGGAAGGCAAGAAAGAGTTTATTGGCGGTGGCGAAGAAAGCTACGGCTACATGATCAGCGATTTTGTGCGCGATAAGGACGCGATTGCTTCTTGTGCCATGCTGGCTGAAATGTGTGCTTGGGCCAAAGACCAAGGGCTAACTGTTTTCCAGCTTTTGGCGAAAATATATACTGAGTATGGCTTCTATCAGGAGGATCTTATTTCTATCACCAAAAAAGGAATGCAAGGCGCTGAAGAAATTCAGCAAATGATGGCCGACTTCAGGTCTAACCCGCCACAAACTATCGCTGGTTCTAAGGTGGCACAAGTAATGGATTATCAATCTTCTAAAAGCAAAGACTTGAGTTCAGGTACCGAAAGTGAAATAGATCAACCTAAATCGAACGTGCTACAGTTTTTGCTAGCCGATGGCTCAAAAATCTCAGCCAGACCTTCAGGCACTGAGCCAAAAATTAAATTTTATGTGAGCGTAAACCAACCTATGGCCAACGAAGCTGATTACGACAGCGTGAATCAGCAGCTTCAACATGAAATTCAACAGATTAAATCCGACCTTAAACTATGACTGCAGTATTAGAATCATTAATCGAGTTATATGGGAGAGATTTGGATAACCTTCTCAAGGAATTGAAAGCCTACAAAAGTGAAGAAGCCCTGTGGAAAGTTGATGGCGAAATAGCCAATAGCGGTGGCAATTTAGTCCTGCACCTCTGTGGCAACCTACAGCATTTTATAGGCGCTATGCTCGGTGGCAGTAGCTACATTAGGCAAAGAGATGATGAGTTTCACTTGAAGGATGTTAAAAAATCTGATTTGGTAACCAGCATCAAACAAACAAAGAAGGTAGTATTTGAAACCTTGGCTGAATTACCAGAGGAAAAACTATCGGAAACCTACCCTATTAATGTATTCGGCAAAGAAATGACCACACTTCATTTCCTTCATCATTTATTCGGGCATTTTAATTACCATACCGGACAGTTAAATTATCACCGCAGGTTGTTCGATAAATAAGCTTCATGTTTCAGCAAAACGTATCCCTTAAACCTTTCAATACTTTCGGATTAGAAGCTCATGCTTTACAGTTCTTAGCATTTAAAAGCAAAGAGCAGCTCAATCAAGCGCTTTCCGCCAGAGATGAACATCCACTGCTTGTTTTGGGTGGCGGTAGCAATATGCTACTTACTCAAGACTTTGAAGGGTTGGTTTTGAAAAACGAACTGATGGGGATTGAACTCGTCAGATCAACTGAAGACCACTATTTTGTAGAAGCTCAAGCTGGTGAAAGCTGGCATCAGTTTGTATTGACTGCTATTGAAAATGATTGGGCTGGCGTAGAAAATCTTTCCCTGATTCCTGGTACCGTTGGTGCTGCACCTATGCAAAACATTGGTGCCTATGGTGTGGAAATAGAACAGATCTTCGACCATCTGAAAGCTGTAGAAATCAGCTCAGGAGTAGAGAAAACCTTTTACCATGCCGATTGTGAATTTGGCTACCGTGAAAGCGTTTTCAAAAAAGCTTTAAAGGGAAAATACATCATCACTTCGGTAACTTTTCGATTGAATAAGCAGGCCGAATTCAACACGTCCTACGGTGCCATTCAGGAAACCCTAGATACTATGGGCGTAAAAGAATTGAGCATCAAAGCTATTTCTGATGCAGTGATTCAAATTCGCCAAAGCAAGCTCCCCGACCCAGCCAAGATAGGTAATGCGGGTAGTTTCTTTAAAAATCCAACTGTTGATAAAATAGACTATGAAGGTTTGAAGGCTGAATTTGTGAACATTCCTGGGTATCACTTGCCAGAGAACAAAGTGAAAATTCCTGCGGCATGGCTGATTGAACAAGCAGGTTGGAAGGGCAAGACTTTTGGTGAGATTGGCGTGCATAAGAACCAACCCTTGGTTTTAGTGAATTACGGCAATGGAGATGGCAGCCGAATTAAAGAATTGGCCTTTGAAATTCAGGCCTCCGTTCGGAATAAGTTTGGTATTGAGCTGAATCCTGAGGTAAACATCATTTAATTGAAAAGGCCCTGACTTCTCCATTATTAAGAAGAGGGCCTTTTCAACTAATTAAACTAAGTCAATAAATTACCATCATCATCCCACTGGGCAATTTCAGTTCTTTTGCTTTGATCAACGCACTTTGCTAACCATTCAGGTTCATAATCCACATCGTGATCGGCTAATACATCGGCAGGGATACCATCCCAAACGCCTGGTGCATTACCTTTGTAACCTAGGTCTTTAATGCCCATTTCTGAAGTGAAATAGCCCGTAAGCGTTAAGTTTCTCATTCTGGTGAAGAACCTTTCACCCGGCATCAAGTCTGGTGCTGTCTTTCCAGGGTAGGCAATGGTATCACAAATGGCCTTTTGCTCTTCGATTGATAAGCTTTTGAATTCTTTGTTATACAGCTTGTTTGAATGAGAGTCTAGCCATGCTATTCCCCCTCGAATTGGCAGTTGATGGTTCGGCATGTCTTTGACAATGAATTCGATAAATTCAACTACGCCTGCCTCTGAAGCTGCACCAAAATTGGCATTGGCTGGCAGAATAAGATCACATAGCACAGCAATGGTTTCTAACTCATGCTCGTTAAGATAAACCTCTGCCAATACTTCTTTATCATGTGCTTTTTCGTGCTCATTTCTACCATAACCGGGTAAACCTGCTTCGGTTATTGCCTCAGCCTGCTCTTCTGGTGCACACCCTGTTACGAGTAAGCCTCCAGCCACAGAACCTATCAATAAACCCTTGAGTGAATCTCGTCTGTCCATGGTTTATATGTTTTGTTTTTTCACTTGATCAATTAAGTAATCTGACGCTCTCCATGCCAAGGCAAGGATCGTCCAGGTTGGGTTTTTATCGGCCTGAGACACAAATGGACCTGCATCCATGATAAATACATTATCACAATCGTGAAGCTGATTGTATTTATTGGTGACTGAATCTCTAGCATCATTCCCCATTCTTGTAGTACCTACTTCATGAATAATTTGGCCTGGTGCTGTTAGTCCGTATTCACGATCTGCACCCGGCTTATCTCCGAGTAAAATACCACCTGTTGCACTGAGTACTTCCTCAAAAGTATCCTGCATGTGTTTGGCTTGTTTCACTTCGTGCTCTGTCCATTGATAGTTGAACTTCAATACAGGAATACCCCACTGGTCAACCACCTCATTATCTATTTCACAATAATTGTTTCGTTGTGGCACGCTCTCTCCTCTTCCAGACACTCCCACAACCGCACCATAGTATTTCTTCACATCATCGCGTAAAGAATCACCATAGCCACCAATGGTTCCGCCTGTTACTTTATTCAGGTCATTCGGGTTGAAGCCAAAGCCATAGCCTGGCATTCCCATTCCTCCCCAAACCTCCATATGGTAGCCTCTAGGGAAGTCTAATTTCTTATCGTTCAGCCACCAAGGCGTGTAAACGTGCATTCCACCTACACCATCTTCATTATACATCTTACGATTCATCAATTCAGGAATGAAGACAGACCTACTTGCCCCTGTAGAATCGTGCAAATAGCGACCTACAAGTCCACTGCTATTGCCTAAACCGTCTTGATGGATTGGGCTCTTAGAGTTCAATAAAATCCTTGCGGTTGAACAAGCTGAGGCAGCCATCACCACTATTTTAGCCTTTAAATGGTATTCTTTTCTATCGGCCTTGTTGATGTAAGTTACCCCAGTGGCTTTTCCTTCTTTATTGGTGGTTACTTCACGCACCATAGCATCTGTGAATAATTCTACTTTACCGCCATTTCTTTGGGCTGGAAAAATAAGGCAAGTTCCTGATGAGAAATCTGCATAAGCAGAGCAAGCCCTGTTACACTGACCGCAATAAAAACAGCTTCCTCGCTGATTATTGATTCGTTTAGTGAGGATTGACAAACGTGACGGAATCACTGGAATACCTGCTTTTCGAGCTCCTTTGATATAATAAAGCTCATGGAGCCTTGGTTTTGGCGGAGGCAAAAAGAACCCATCAGGTTCGTTCTTAATGTTTTCTTTAGAGCCAAATACACCGATCAGTTTATCGACTTTATCATAATAAGGTTTGACATCATCATAGCCAATTGGCCAGTTATCTCCCAAACCATCAATACTTTTCCTTTTGAAATCTAGTGGGCCAAAACGAAGGGAAATGCGTCCCCAGTGGTTGGTTCGGCCTCCGAGCATTCTAGATCGGAACCACCAGAAGTTAGTGCCTCTTGCATTGGTGAAGGGCTCGCCTTCTATATTCCAGCCGCCATAAGCCGCATCGAAGTCCCCAAAAGATCGCCTGTCTGAGCTCGCTCCTCTTCTTGGAGATTCCCAAGGCCACCTAAGTTGAGTTCTGTATTCGTCCTGAGCAGGATCGAAAAATGGGCCGGCTTCTAACACCGCCACATCGAATCCGGCTTCTGACAGTATTTTAGTGGCCATGCCACCCCCAGCACCGGAACCTACAATGGCAACATCATAGGTTTTTGATGATTCTTTAATTTGCATAAGGTGAGTTATTCGTTTGTAATCATTAAAAGGAAGCTTTTAAGATAAAGAATTCGGTTGGAATAGCTTTACAGAATTTACACAGAACTATTATTTATTCCCCTGACTCTCTTCAACGGCCTTTTCGCTATCCTCTTTCTTCTTTGGATTGAAATGCTTGTCGTAGAATTCGAACATGCGGTTCCACTGATCGTTGTAGTCATTTTCATCACTCGCCCAACCTGCTCCGTGTCCGCCATTCATGTAGTTGACCCAAGTAACATCCTTACCCAGCCTGCGCATGGCATAATATAACTCCCGAGTATTGGTGCCAGGCACATTCCAGTCGCCTTCTCCGGTAAGTAACAAGTGCGGTGTTTTGATGCGATCAGCAAAGAAAACCGCAGAGGTTTGGAAGTACTTCAATGGCTCATCCCAGAATTGACCACCGATTCTATCTTGTCCTACTTCAGCAGCTGCATAGTTTCGAGTTCCTATTTTAGGACTATCACCTAAGAAGCTGATAATGTTTACTTTACCAGAGATATTGATAGCCGCTGCAAACCTGTCGGTTTGAGTGATTAGTAAGGAAACCGCATAGCCGCCATAGCTTGTGCCATGAGCCCCTACTTTATCGTTATCTACTTTGCCTTCTTCCAC
>CAYGKL010000059.1:17110-19526 GCA_964350505.1 uncultured Roseivirgaceae bacterium
CATAGCTTGTGCCATGAGCCCCTACTTTATCGTTATCTACTTTGCCTTCTTCCACGAGTTTGTTGATGGCTGAAGTCATGCCTTTAACCCAGGCTTCCCCTGGATACCCCTCCTCCAAATCAACGGAAGGCCTCAAACCGAAGTAGCCTTTATTGGCAATAATATTCATTGAGCTTCTATAGCCATTATCGAAGAAGGTCTCATACACTTCGCAAACCAAAGGGTATGTCTTGTTGGGATTGTAATCAACCGGATAGTAGAGTACTCCTTTTAGTTCAACCCCATCAGCATCTCTATAAGTGATTAATTCCGTTTTCGTCCACTTCTTATCAGCCACCCAAGGGTTAAGATTCGTCAGTTGTTTTTCTGAATTGAATGATAAATTATTAAGGTAAACTTCGGAAGGTCTGTCACCGTCAGATTTACTATAAACTACTGCATCTCCCTCTTCAGCAAATCTCCAGCCATTGTAAAGGTTACTGTTGACCATCAGGTCTTCAAACTGCCCTGACTGAATATTGAAGCGTTGTACACCTCGGTTCCATTGTTCTTTTTCAGAATAGCTCACATAAAGGTATTGACCATCATCAGACCATTTCACCACACTTCTTCTTGGTAGCTTATCCTTTTCTTCTTTGTCTTCAGGTAATTCATAGATCATTTTGAGACCGCTACCATCTGCACCGATGGTCCACCAACCTTTGCTAGAACTTAATAATAATTGCTCTCCTTGCGGATGCCATTGCATTACAGAAAATTTTACAGCTTTCTTTTTGGCTTCATCTTCATAGGCTTTGTCCTTGGTGAGATTGAGAGGCTCTGAATTTCCGAAAGCTGCAATGGAATGCAGAAAAACATTGCCAGAATCTACCCAAGCGAATTTTCTACCAGCATCATCCCAATTATATGACCTTCTTTTGGTGCTTCTTTCATAAAAGTGAGTGGCTGAGTCTGCCGTATTGAGTTTCTTAAAGCCATACTGGTACTCAGTTGCACCTTCGCCTCTGGTGTAGCTGGTTTTTATTGGGAAGCTCTCACTAAAAGTCAAGTATTCACCATTCTCATCAATTCTTAAACTGCCATAATCAGATTCTGGAAGAAGGTTCTCTAGTTTACCTGATTTTAGGTTGACTTTCACTAACTCTGAAAGCCCATCATTATTACTGATCTTATCCCACTTCAAGAAAGGTTTGCTGCCATCATAAACGACCACAGGCCCACTGGTGGCTTCTTTATAGTCAGCCATGGCCGTGTCTAACCAACCAGCTGATCTCACACCTAAAACTACTTCCTCCCCATTAGGGAATACTTGAATTCCATTACCAGTCGAGAGCAGCCTGGGGTCGCTGATCTTCACATCTCTTACCTTTTTAGAATTCATATCGAAGTAAGAAAGTGTCATTTTATCTCCCTTTTGCTGGAAGAATATGAGCTTATCTGCTGCCTTCGTCCATGTGAGGCTAGTGACCATGGAATTACCCGCGAATGGCCTGATTTCTTCGCCAGTGCTGGTATTAATGATGATTAACTCTCCTTGAGTAGTTCTTATGTAGCTTGGATCTCTGAAACGGAAATGATCTGTTCCGAACCTCGCCCGTCCATCAGTGATGACACCAGCCAGAAATTGACCGTCTGTTGAAAGCGTTTGATTTCCCAAAGATTTGACGTTGATGGCATCCTGAACAGTGAAGTTAGTTTTCTGTGCCTGTAGTGAAATGTCACAGAGCAGGCTGAGGCAAAAGATAAAATTGATCAGTTTTTTCATAGTTGAAGAATTGAGCAATTAATTTAGGGATTAATAAAAAGAGAAGCACTCCGCTCGTAACTTTTGAAGTTATTATTTGACTACTATCGTTTGGATGCAAGGGTGTCGCCCCGCTGGGGCTCAGGTTTTCTTCAAAGTTTGAAAGTTATGATATGACGCCCTGCTAGGGCTTTTCGGTCATTTGAGGCAGAAAGCAACTTATCAGTCATTTCGAGTGAAGGGAGAAATCCTCAACTCTCATGCAAATGAGTATAGGATTTCTAAGTCGTGCCTCTTTCGAAACGACATGTTAAACAGCCTAGGTTTGCTTTCAAAAACTAGACTCTATCCCGGTCCTAAAGGGTGAGAGATTAAGATTAGTTTTTAGAAGAGGCTTTGCCCCACCCCGAAAGCGTGAAGGATTAAAATTTCTTTCTTAATAAAGATTCTATCCCGGCCCTAAAGGGTGAGAGATTAAGATTAGTTTTTAGAAGAGGCTTTGCCCTAGCCCTAAAGGGTGAAAACAAGGCCGCTGAATAGTTTTTGAAATACCACTTTTACTGTCTGATGGACTCCTTAATCCCAAAGGGATGCCATATTATAACCTTAAACGACTAAAAAATCCTTAACTCCAGAGGAGTGACATGTTGAGGGTGAAGTGTTTGATTTCAA
>CAYGKL010000059.1:19626-20934 GCA_964350505.1 uncultured Roseivirgaceae bacterium
AAAAATCCTTAACTCCAGAGGAGTGACATGTTGAGGGTGAAGTGTTTGATTTCAAAAACCAGAAGCTAAATCAGCGCTAAGATTTAGTGCCTTAAATCCATGTAAGCTTAAATCCCATCCTTAAACTTAACCCACATCATAGCTGGGTTTTCAGAAGATTCGATGATATCGAGAGAGCTGCCTTCTTCAAATGAGTATTGACCTTCTTGGAGTTCAGCTAATAATTCTGCCAAGTCTAGTGAATTAACAGCTACTAGCATTTGATCTCCTACCCAACCATTAAACATCAAACCATACTTCTCCCCAGCATTTTTTCTGGTGTCAATTTTCACGTGTTTACCAGACGACCGGTTTAATAGCACCTGATATGAGTCTTGAAAAGATGAGTTATAAGTCAAGTAAATCTGCTCTGACCCTACATAAGGCCAAACGATCCAAACTTTATTAGCTTCTTGGATTGCCTTCATTCCGCCCTCTGGATTATCAATTAACTCTTGATCGTTCCAAAGAAAATCATCACCAAAATTAAGATGAACTAATGGCTCAATCTTGTCTTCATCAATAACATAAACTGTATCGCTCAAAGTTTGCTTATACAGCATCATATCACCATACCGTTTCATTGAATTAATAGTTGCTGAAATTGGGAATCCTTTACTCTTATTGTAGGGAAGAAACTGAATGGGGTTTTCCATTTGGTGGTCGTACCCAACTAGTTCATAGCTCGTAGAATCGCCACTCAAACGATTACTCAAATCGAGCCAATAGCCCCTTTCATTCTCATAAACATGATTTGCCCTTGCAGGTACTTTGAGCTCACCGAAATAGTCGCCAGCCATCGAATAATAGATTAGTCTCTGCCTCTGATTGTCATAGATTTTTAAAGTATCTCTTTTGATCCAGAAGCTCCAAAGAGATGAGTATTCCTCTGGCCCATCTCCTTTTCTATTGACTTTTCTTAGAAAGTCTCCTTGTGTATTGAAAAAGTAAAGCGACTGCTCCGTGTTATCAGGAAAGACAAGCAAATCATTATACAAAGTGGCATGGTAAACATTCCCCAATAATGATTCATCGGTTTCTTCCATTCTGAAAATTTCCACTTCGTCAACTAGGTCTGTGAACTTGACTTGAGGCGCCTCCATATTGATGGTGTATGATTTGAACTCGTCCAAATTAGATTCAGGCTGGGATTTCTCTTCTTTATCAATTGAACAGGAGATGACCAAAATGACCAGCAAAATTGGCGTTATCTTATTGAAATACATAAAATTTGAATTGTCAAACCAATAATAACTAATTAATACGTTA
>CAYGKL010000060.1:0-9568 GCA_964350505.1 uncultured Roseivirgaceae bacterium
ACTCCATCAGCTAATTTCATGGTATACTGATGGTAGACATGGGTGCTAAAACTTGACTCAACGGGCGGAGTTATCCATCCAGAGTTCACGAATGCTTTGGAGTATTTTTGTGCAACCCGACATCGCGCATCATTATATTCATCAAGGTATTTAAGCTTCACTTTTAGAATAGCCGCTTGAATACTATCCAAACGAGAATTTACGCCAATTGAGTCATGATAATATCTTTTGCTCTGACCGTGATTGACAATCATCCGGAGTTTTACAGCCAGGTCATCATCATTCGTCATAATGGCTCCTCCGTCTCCATATGCCCCCAAATTTTTGGAAGGGAAAAATGAAGTAGCTCCAGCCTGCCCCATTGTTCCTGCCATCATCTTTGAACTATCTGAGAAAGTATAATCAGCACCGATTGCTTGAGCAGTATCCTCGAAGACCTTCAAATTATGTCTTTCTGCCACAGACAAAATCTGCTCCATGTCTGCACATTGGCCATATAAATGAACTGGAACTATAGCCACTGAACGGTCTGTAATTTTTGACTCTAAATCTTGAACATCAATATTAAACGTATCAGGATATACTTCGACAAAAACAGGTTTAAAACCCAAAAGTGCGATCACTTCTACAGTTGCGACATAGGTGTATGATGGCACTAAGACTTCTGCCCCTTTTGGAAAATCGTAAGCCATCATAATGCATTGAAGTGCATCAGTTCCATTGGCGCAAGGTATTACATGTTTTACCTCAAGATACTTTTCTAAATCCAACTGGAAATCTTGGACAGTAGGGCCATTGATAAAGGTTGCAGAATCAAGCACTTTATCAATTTCGGATCTTACCTCCTCCTTAATCTTAGCATACTGACCAATTAGGTCAACCATTCTGATTTCTTTCATTTTGATGCGTTGATTTGTTTTATTTTATCAATCTGTATAATGTCATTCCTTTGGTTCATACAAATAACTTGAACCCCGACAATTAAACTTTGTAAAAATTTTTATACCACTTGATAAATTCTCCAACTCCATGTTCAAGAGAGGTACTGGGTTTATAACCCAAATTATTGATTAAATCTTCTACATCCGCATAGGTAGCGGCAACATCTCCAGCCTGCATTGGCATAAAGTTTTTCTTAGCTTCTGTTCCTAAAGATTTTTCAATGATCGAGATAAAGTCCATCAGTTTCACTGGAGAATTATTTCCAATGTTATAGACTGTGTAAGGAGCTTTAGCCGTTCCTGGATCTGGATTCTTACCATTCCATTGAGGATTTCCTTTTGGGGGATTGTCATTCACTCGAATCACACCTTCAACAATATCGTCTACGTAAGTGAAATCTCTAGACATTTCTCCATTGTTAAAAATGTTGATTGGCTTTCCATCAATAATCGCTTTAGTAAATAGAAAAAGAGCCATATCTGGCCTCCCCCAAGGTCCGTAAACAGTGAAGAATCTTAAACCAGTGGTAGGAAGGTTAAACAAATGGCTGTAGGTATGAGCCATTAATTCATTGCTCTTCTTACTTGCCGCGTACAGGCTTATCGGATGATCCACATTGTGGTGGATAGAAAAAGGCATTGTCTCATTTAATCCATAGACTGAAGAGCTACTGGCGTAG
Organism: uncultured Roseivirgaceae bacterium; assembly: GCA_964350505.1. Taxonomy (GTDB): domain Bacteria; phylum Bacteroidota; class Bacteroidia; order Cytophagales; family Cyclobacteriaceae; genus Roseivirga. Next base: position 1,622 of record CAYGKL010000060.1, read on the forward strand.
GACAGATGTTTAACTTCGTTATACCTACATGCTTCAAGAATGTTAACGAAACCAATGATATTGCTGTCGATGTAAGCTCTTGGGTTTTCAAGGCTATATCTTACTCCTGCTTGAGCCGCCAGATTAATAACCTTGTCAAATTTCTCTGTGGCAAAGAGTTTATTCAAATTATCAGCGTCCTCCAATTGAAGCTGAATAAACCGATAATGAGAAAAGTTAGAACTACTGACTAACTGGCCATATTCAACCTTTTTTATATCAATTCCGCATTCATTTAGTCTACCATGCTTTACTCTTAAATCGTAGTAATCATTGATGGAATCTAAACCGACAACTTCATCCCCACGCTCAAGTAGCTTTTTAGCCAAATGAAACCCAATGAACCCTGCTGTACCTGTAATTAATATTTTAGCCATTATAATCTTGCGTTTACAATTTCACGTGGTAAGAAAGATTTGACATCAAAAATTATCGGGCTTCCATTGAGATTTTCAACAAGTCCCTCACCAAACTCTTTGTGCGATACTGCTAAAATTGCTCCTTCATATTCGTTTGAATTGAGTTGATCTTTAGAAATCAAACTAAGACCATATTCATGCTTAACCTCTTTAGTATTTGCCCAAGGGTCAAACACATCAACACTAACATCAAAGTCTTGCAACTCCTTAATAATATCGATAACTCTTGAATTCCTGATGTCAGGACAGTTTTCTTTAAAAGTAATACCTAGAACAAGCACTTTCGATTGATTAACTACCTGTCCAGCTTTCATTAAAAGCTTTACCATTGAACTCGCAACATAAGGTCCAATAGAATTATTCAACCTTCTTCCAGCTAAAAGTATTTGAGGATAATAACCTACTTTTTGAGCTTTTTGCGCTAAGTAATAAGGGTCCACACCAATACAGTGACCGCCTACTAGCCCTGGTCTGAAAGGGAGAAAATTCCATTTTGTGCCAGCGGCTTCAAGCACATCCACTGTATCAATACCCATTTTATTAAAAATCATTGCCAATTCATTGACAAATGCAATATTGATATCACGCTGAGAATTTTCAATCACTTTAGCAGCTTCAGCAACCTTAATTGAAGCAGCTTTATAAGTTCCAGCAGTAATTACTGATTTATACAGTTGATCAACTCTTTCTGCAATCTTAGAGGTAGAGCCAGATGTAACTTTCAAAATCTTGGTCACCGTATGTTCTTTGTCTCCTGGATTTATCCTCTCCGGGGAATATCCACAGTAAAAGTCATGATTATACTTCAGCCCAGACACCTTCTCTAAAACAGGAACGCAATCTTCTTCAGTAGCACCAGGATAAACTGTTGATTCGTAGACAACTATATCACCATGCTTCAAAACAGAACCTACTGTTTCCGAAGCTTTAATTAATGGAGTGAGATCTGGGTTTTGATCATCATCAATAGGGGTCGGAACTGTAACTATGTAAATGTTACATCCTTTAATGTCGTTCAGATTGTTTGAGCAAAACAAGCCAAGTTCAGATTCCTTTTCACAAAGAACAGAGGTTAACAAATCATCTTCTATCTCAAGCGTATGGTCATGCCCGCTATTTAGTTCTTTGATCCTTGGTTCATTAATATCAAAACCAACTACTTTGTATTTTTCAGCGAAGGCTACTGCCAGAGGTAATCCAACGTAACCCAATCCAATTATTGCAATTTTATCAGCCATCTAGGCAAAATGTTTTAGTTAAGAATCACTAAATCGACAGAACTTCATCATATCGAAGTGCAAAGCTAAAAGAAATAATAACCCATGGATAGTCGTAACTTTGAAAGTGTTCTAGAAAACACAAAAAATCTTAAATTATGGAGAGTGTGTTTAAAAATTCTAATTAAGTCGAAAATTAAAATTTTATTTGCCAACAATGAGTCATATTTCAACCCTGATAATCAAAGAATTCCGCTCTGAATGGCGGCAAAAATATGCCTTGAATGGAATGCTTCTCTACTTAGCGTCAACCGTTTTTGTATGCTATATGAGCTTTAATCTGAAAACAGGAGTAATTCAACCAATCACTTGGAATGCCCTTTTTTGGATAATTATACTTTTTACAGCTGTAAATTCTGTGGCCAAAAGCTTTATCCAAGAAGCCAACGGTAGACTACTTTACTATTATGCGTTAGTAAAGCCAGAGCAAATTATTATCTCCAAGATCATCTATTACTCTATTTTGATGGTGACTCTGACTCTGATCGGTTATTTTTTCTATAGTGTCGTAATGGGGAATCCGATCAACGATTGGCCCATGTTCCTACTTATAATTTTGCTGGCCTCCACCGGACTTGCAAGTGCGCTCACCATGCTTTCAGGAATTGCATCAAAAGCACCGAACAGCAGCACGCTGGTAGCCGTTTTGAGTTTTCCAGTGATCATTCCTCTTTTATTGGTAGTCATTAAATGTTCAAAAAATGCATTAGATGGTATAGACAGGTCTATTTATTTTGATCAGCTGCTTATTCTTGTGGCCATAAATGCAATTATTATTGCGGTTTCCTACCTCTTATTCCCCTATCTTTGGCGCTCGTAAGTCAAAGGTAATTGACCATGAAAAACAAGTGGTGGAAAATCTTATGCGTTGCTCTACTCACCTACGCTATTTTAGGGGCACTGCTCTTCGATGCCCCAAGGCTCGCAATTCTGAATGAGACCATTCGTAATCTACATTTTCATGTAACCATGTGGTTTGCAATGATCATTCTCCTTGCAACTTCTGTGGTTTATGCCATCAAACATTTAAGAACGAATAACCTCAATCACGATCACCTTTCTGTCGAATTTGCGAATGCCGGTGTACTGTTCGGTGTATTAGGAATTATCACAGGTGCTATCTGGGCCAATTTTACTTGGGGAGAACCTTGGAGTGGAGATCCCAAGCAAAACAGTAGTGCAATCGCCTTATTAATTTACTTCGCCTACATAGTGTTAAGAAATTCGCTGGAAGATCAGCAACAAAAAGCTAGAATCAGTTCCATTTATAATGTATTCGCCTTTGCGGCTTTAATCCCTCTACTTTTTATTCTTCCTAGAATGACCGATAGTTCGCTGCATCCAGGAAATGGCGGCAACCCAGGCTTCAATGCATATGACCTTGATAGCAGACTGAGAATCGTGTTTTACCCTGCTATTATCGGTTGGACATTATTGGGTGTTTGGTTTGTTTCATTACGAGTACGATTGAGAAAAATAAAAGTGGCATTAGAAGATTAATTCTATGAAAAAGTTCATCACAATTCTACTACTAGTCCTTTCATTAAGTGCTATCGCTCAAGATGGTGACTATGCAATTACCGATAGTGATTATGACAATACATCCGTTGAAATGGCAGATACCATGCGTTCGAATGGAAAAATCTATGTGGTTGTTGCAGTTGTAATGACCGTGTTTGCAGGCATAATCATATATGCAGTTGTCCTTGATAGAAAAATCTCCAAAATTGAGCAGGAGGTTTTCAGCGAAAAAGGTTAGTTCTTAGGCATTTGTGTTGTAGTTTTGCCACGTCTTAAGCAATTGAGGAGGAGATGAAAAAATCAAGTATAATAGGTCTAGCAGTAATAGCCATAGCTGTGGCTATCATAATTTCTACATCAAGCAGTGCAAGTTCTTACACCAATTTCGATGAGGCATATGCTTTGTCAACCAGTGGAAGCGCAGAATCTATTCATGTGGTAGGTGAACTTAAGAAAAATTCTAATGGAGAGGTCGTTGGATTAAGTTCTAGTCCCGATATGCTTTCCGTAGAATTCATTCTGATAGATGAAAACAATAAAGAGCAAAAAGTTTATTTAACCCAACCCTTGCCAGCAGATCTGATAAAGTCTGACAAAGTTGTTGTGATTGGAGGTTTTAAGAATGATTTATTCATAGCGGATAAGGTACTTCTAAAGTGCCCTTCTAAATATGAAGAGTCGTCTCTCTAATATTTCAAACCAAATTGTTCATTAATCAGTAATAGCTACATGGTTCATACCACAATAGGTAATATCGGTCACTTATTAGTCATCATCTCATTTATTGCCTCTATTGTATCTGCTTTTGCTTACGGAAAGGCTTCATTAAACGATGAATTAGGCAACACCCCCTGGATAAAATTTGGTAGAGTATCCTTCTGGGTTCATGGCACGGCTGTTCTAGGCACGGCTGTTGTCCTTTTCACTATCATCTACAACCACTACTTTGAATACCATTACGCTTGGTCGCATTCTTCTAGAAACCTAGCTACACATTACATGATCGCCTGCTTTTGGGAAGGTCAAGAAGGAAGTTTTCTAGTTTGGTCTGTTTGGAATGCACTTTTAGGGTTCATTCTCATCAAAACCAATAAAAAATGGGAGGCCCCTGTAATGACAGTTTTTGCTATTGTTCAGGCGTTTCTGGCTTCAATGATACTAGGAGTTGTGATCGGAGATATAAAACTAGGCTCATCTCCTTTTTTATTACTGCGCGATGTAATGAACGATGCGGTATTCCTTATTAACCCAGATTTTATTCCAGAAGATGGAACTGGACTAAATCCATTACTTCAAAATTATTGGATGGTCATTCACCCTCCTATGACTTTCCTAGGGTTTGCTCTTACCCTAGTCCCTTTCTCCTTCTGTATTGCTGGGCTATGGAGAAAAGACTTTAAAGACTGGATTCGTCCTGCCTTACCATGGACAATATTCGGTGGAGTAATTCTAGGAACAGCTATTGTCATGGGAGCTTATTGGGCTTATGAAACTCTGAATTTTGGAGGCTACTGGAACTGGGATCCTGTGGAGAATGCTGTCTATATACCTTGGCTAATACTGATTGCGAGCATGCATACCATGATCATTTTCAGGAAGAATGACACAGCACTGAAAACTTCAATAGTACTGGTAATCTCTACATTCTTACTGATTCTTTATGCTACTTTCCTTACACGGAGTGGTATTCTTGGAAACACTTCAGTGCACTCATTTACTGATTTAGGTCTTTCTGGACAACTTTTAATTTACTTGCTCTTCTTCTTGGCGGCTTCTATTTTCATGGCCGCAAGGGTTTGGAAACATCTGCCAACTTCTGAGCAAGAAGCAACTTCATATTCTCGTGAATTCTGGATATTCATTGGTGCTTTAGTGCTTTGCCTAATGTCTTTCCAAGTACTGATTCCGACTTCATTCCCCGTTATTAACAAGATTGTAGAACTATTTGGTGGTTTTTCAAGTCTAGCTCCACCAACAGATCAAGTGGCGTTTTATTCTAAATGGCAGGTTTGGTTTGGAATTGGTATTGCCCTACTATCTGGTACTGGGCAGTTCTTTTTCTGGAAGAAGATGGACAAAGACAAGCTCAAGTCGTCCATGGTCTTTCCAATATTGATTTCTTTGGTCATTTCAGCACTCATTTTTGTGGTGGAGGAAATTTACAATCCGGTATACATTTTAGTTTTAGTCGCTGGTGTTTACTCGGTTGTTTCGAATTCCAAAATTATGATTGACCTTATCAGGTCTGGAAGCTATAAACTCACAGGTGGCTCAATAGCCCACATTGGTATAGCCTTGATGCTATTAGGAATTATGTTTTCTGAAGGTTATTCGAGGGTATTATCGAAGAACACAACCATCATAAGTCGTGAATTCACTGAGGAACAAAACACTAATAATGTGGTGCTCTTCCTTAACGATCCTAAGCCAATGGCAGGCTATTCTCTTCTTTATAAAAGCGAAGGGATGAAAGCTGAAACCGTTCCAGGATATATAAAGAAATCGTATTTAGATGATACCGAAAGTCCTAACTACAAAGTAACAAGGGTGGACATTGTTAAAGATGGCAAAAAGTATGCTTCTGAAGGTGATACTTTGTACTTCCGAACACCTGAAAACACCTATCACGAAGTAGAATACACAAGGCTAAGTAATGGTAGAAAATTCACCCTTCATCCAAGAACCCAAGTGAATGAGACAATGGGCCAAACGGTTGTCTCTCCAGATATTAAAAAAGAGTGGAACAGAGACCTTTACACTTTTGTGGCACTTCAATCAGACTTTGATGATGAATTCACTGAATGGAGTGAGAAAGAATTAATTACTGTAAAACCAGGCGAGCGATTCTTTATCAACGATTACGTAGCCACTTTTACAAGTTTAGAAAGACTACCTAGGGTGAGTTTTGTAGATATGGGACCAAATGATGCTGCGGTAAAGGCTCAAATTGAGGTTTTTGTGGAAGAAGGTCAGAAGTTATATCTAGAACCGAAGTTTTTAATAAAAGATAATAATGTTGGCAGACCTGCTGAAGTGAATCAAGAAATTGCCTCAAGAGTAACTTTGGAAAACATCAACCCAAATGATGGCTCCGTTGAACTTGGAATTGAAACCACTCAAAAGGACTGGATCATTCTTCAGGCCATAGAAAAACCTCAAATCAATATTCTTTGGATAGGAACCATAGTGATGATCATTGGCTTTATAGTCGCCACCAGAAGAAGGTATATTGAATTTATGAAGATGCGAGATAAGGGCTTGGCATAAGCCCTCTTTTAAACCGTCTCAATTTTCCCTATTTTCATTCACATAAATAGGGATTCATGAACAACAGAAGATCATTTTTTAGAAAAACATTCCTTACCGCAGGAACACTTTCCCTCACTTCATTCTTTCAGAAATCGCTGGCCGAAGATATCTCTCAAGCCTTGGTAGAATTAAACAAGCTATCTCCTTACCAAGCTGCCCAAGATGAGGAGCTGTGGAAACGGATTCAGCAAGCATATACTACCTCTAATAGCATTATCAACCTGAACAATGGCGGGGTAAGTCCTCAACCTAAAGTGGTGCAAGATGCTGCCAACCGATATTATACTTACTGCAATGAAGCGCCTTCATATTACATGTGGCGCATTCTCGATCAAGGTAGAGAACCCCTTCGGGCAAAACTGGCACATCTAGCAGGCACTGAACCCGGTGAACTGGCCATCAATAGAAATACAACCGAAGCTGTAAACACAGTCATTTTTGGATTGAACCTGAAGCGTGGCGATGAAGTAATTCTTACCAAATACGATTACCCCAATATGATGAACGCTTGGAGACAGAGAGAGCGTAGGGATGGAATTGTTCTAAAATGGCTAGACTTAGACATTCCGATTGAAAGCGATGAAGAAGTTATCTCGAAATTCAGAGCGGCCATAACTCCAAGAACTAAAGTGCTGCACATTACTCATCTTATCAATTGGACGGGTCACATTATGCCGGTGAAACAACTTTGCGCATTAGCCAAAGAACACAATTTATATTCCTTAGTCGATGGCGCACATTCCTTTGCTCATCTCGATTTCAAAATTAGCGATTTAGGTTGCGACTTCTTCGGAACGAGTCTTCATAAGTGGCTTTGTGCCCCTTTCGGAACAGGTCTTTTATATATCAATAAGAATAAAATCAAGGATGTCTGGCCGTTGCTCGCATCACCCGAAGGTCAGGAAGACAACATCAGAAAATTCGAAAATATCGGTACGCGTTCGTTTGCCATAGAGCAAGCCATCGGCAGTGCCATTGATTTCCATCAGGCCATCGGTTCTGCGAGAAAAGAAGCCCGTTTGAAATACCTCAAGCAATATTGGGTAGATCAGGTAAAGGACATTGATAAAGTGAGATTTTACACCTCTGCTCAACCACAATTCAGTGGCGCGCTTTTCAACTTTGGTATTGAAGGTCAAGATGCAGCGGCTGTTCATAATTCGCTATTTGCCACTCATAAAGTGCACACAAGTCCGGTGAAATACGAAAAGGTGAATGGACCGAGAATCACCCCTCATGTTTACACCACAAAATATGATTTGGATAGGTTGGTTGAAGCAATTCATGTGGCCGCAAAAGCTTAATCAAAACATAAGAAGTGGCTGAAGCCACTAAGACCGTATCATTAGAATCTTCTAGCCCACGGTTTAAACCGCGGGCTA
>CAYGKL010000060.1:9668-17668 GCA_964350505.1 uncultured Roseivirgaceae bacterium
TAGAATTGCAATAATCGGAACTGGAAATGTTGCTTGGCACCTAGCCAGAACGTTGGAAAACGCTGGGCATATTATTGCCCATATTTATGATCGAGACCAGCGCAAAGCCGAAAGGTTCGGAATGGACTATTTCAATGCATCAACCGATCATTCATTGGACATGTCTAACATTGATGCTTCTATTTTTATCATCGCCATTTCAGACGATGCCATTGAAGATGTAGCTTCCAACATCAACTTACCAGAAGACGCTATCCTTTGCCATACTTCGGGATCTAAACCCATGAGTGCCTTAGGCTATGCGCCCACAGAAAATATTGGTGTTTTTTATCCACTACAAACATTTAGCAAAGGCAAGGCTGTTGATTTCCAAAGTATTCCCATTTGCATAGAAGGAGAAAATGAAATGACTAGAAATGCTCTTTTTGCATTAGGTCAATCCATTAGCCAGCAAACCAAAGAGATTTCTAGTAAGCAGAGAAAGGCCATCCATTTGGCAGCAGTTTTTGCCTGCAACTTCACCAATCATATGTTTAGTGTGGCTCAAAATATTTTGGAGAACCAAAAGATGGATTTAGAAATACTGAAGCCTTTGATTGTTGAAACGCTCAATAAATCTTTTGAAATGGGTCCTGAGAAGGCGCAGACTGGCCCAGCCATCAGGAAAGACTTAAAAACACTTGATCAACAGTTTGATTCATTAAAAGCCGATCCAGAACTTGCCGAAATTTATCGACTTATCTCTCAGCATATTATCGATTCATACACCAACTGATCTATCTTTGTTGCGTAAACAAGCGCAATGCGAGTCGCTAAACTATTTAGACCATCATTCATCTATAACTACCTGAAGCTCATCAGGGGTATTAATCTTTTTATTGTTGCGCTCACCCAATATTTAACAGCCGTTTTTCTACTTAGCAATCGCGGAGAGTGGTTCAGCATTTTCTCTGACTTCAACTTCTTCCTTTTGGTTTCAGCCACAGTAATGATCACGAGCGCTGGCTATCTCATCAATGATTATTACGATATCAAAATCGACTTTATCAATAAACCAGAACGAGTCGTTGTAGGAAGGCAATTGAGAAGGCGATGGGTAATCTTTGGCCATACCACATTGAATCTAGCCGCCATTGCCATTGGTTTTTATATTAATGTTCCTATTGGTCTAATTATGTTCGGATCTGCATTTTTGTTGTGGCTTTATTCCAACCAGCTCAAGAGACTGCCTTTTATCGGTAATTTTGTTGTTGCCGTTTTAACCGGAACGACACTTATTCTTGTCGCTGAATATTTTCAGCAAAAGGCATTCATAATTGCTTGCTATGCAATCTTTGCGGCTTACATAACACTCATTCGCGAAATAATTAAAGACACTGAAGACATGAAGGGCGATGCCCGTTTCGGATGTAAAACCATTCCAATCGTATTGGGAGTAGCCAAAACCAAATGGGTAATCTATGCTGTTATGCTTTCCTTTGAAATCACAGTGATCATCTTACTGTGGAATCTATCTTGGATGCTTCCCCTGATTCTCGCAATTACTTTATTACTTTTAGCCTTTGGCATTCATAGAGCCGACACAATCAAAGAATTCAAAACATTAAGTACTTACTGCAAAGTAATTATGTTACTCGGTGTACTGAGTATGATCTGGATATGACCAAAATAAGACTTTCAATTTTTGCCTCTGGAAGCGGTTCCAATGCTGAAAAGTTTTTCGAACACTTTAAAGATCATTCACAAATTGAAATTGTGTCTGTTTTCACGAATAACAAATCTGCTGGGGTAATTGAAAGGGCCAATCGTTTTGGCATTCCACATCATGTTTATAACAGAACCTATTGGGAAACTGGAGAAGAAATCATCAAAGTACTTAAAGCTGAGAAGATCGATTTTATAGTTCTAGCGGGCTTTATGTTGTTAATTCCTCAAGCGCTAGTCGTTGAATTCAGTGACCGAATCTTCAACATTCACCCTGCCCTATTACCTAAATTCGGAGGCCAAGGCATGTATGGGATGAATGTCCACAAAGCGGTCAAAGCAGCTGGAGAGGTTCAATCGGGACTCACTATTCACTTCGTCAATGAGCATTATGATGAAGGTAAAATCATTTATCAAATCAGCTGTCAACTGAGTCCCGCAGATTCCGCTGAAGACATCGCTGCAAAGGTGCTTAAACTAGAACATGAAAATTATCCAAAAGTGGTTGAACTAGAAGTTCTCAAAGCCATATAAATTCCCTAGTTTTACCTCTTAATTAATCCCCCTTCGTAATGTCGCAGGTAAAAATCCAATCCGCATTAATCTCAGTATTTTATAAAGACAACTTGGCTCCTATCATAGAGCTCTTGAAAGCCAATGGAGTAACTATTTACTCAACAGGAGGCACTCAAAAGTTCATCGAAGAGCAGGGTGCAGAAGTTATTCCAGTTGAAGACTTGACAAGCTACCCTTCTATTTTTGGTGGAAGAGTGAAAACCCTTCACCCAAAAGTTTTTGGTGGAATTTTATACCGAAGAGATAATGATGGTGATAATTCACAGGCCAAGGAATTCGAAATTCCGTCAATCGACCTAGTAATTGTAGACCTTTACCCATTCGAAGAAACAGTAGCCTCAGGTGCTCCAGAGCAAGATATCATTGAGAAAATTGATATTGGTGGAATTTCACTCATTCGTGCTGCCGCTAAGAATTTCAAAGATGTGGTTATCGTTTCAAGCAGAGAGCAATACCCTGCCCTCGAAGCCTTATTGAAAGACAAGCATTGCGCAACTGATCTTTCGGACAGAAGAAAATTTGCTGCACAAGCCTTCGATATTTCTTCTCACTATGATTCGGCCATCTTCAATTACTTCAATCAAGAAGAAGAGCTAACTAAATTCAAAGTCAGTGAAAGAGAAGGTCAGCAATTACGATATGGAGAAAACCCACATCAGGAAGGTCATTTTTATGGCCCTTTAGAAGACCTCTTCGATCAATTAAATGGCAAAGCACTTTCTTACAATAACCTTGTAGATATAGATGCTGCGGTTTGCCTAATTGAAGAGTTTGATGATTCTGAAAATGCATTTGCAATTTTAAAGCATACTAATGCTTGTGGCGTTGCCATCGGGTCAGACGTAACAGATGCTTACCTCAAAGCACTTGCAGCAGATAATGTAAGTGCATTTGGAGGTGTATTGGTTTGCAATCAAACCATAGACCTTGCGGCAGCTGAAGAATTGAATAAACTTTTCTTCGAAGTATTAATAGCTTCTGCCTTTGCAAGTGACGCACTTGAATTATTGAAGGGGAAAAAGAACAGAATTTTACTTGTCAAGAAGCAGAATTTAACGGCTAAGAAGCAATTCAAAAGCTTGTTGAACGGTGTAATTGTTCAAGACAGAGATTTGGTGACAGATCAGGCGAAAGACTTTAAAACGGTAACTAAGAAAAGTGTAACCGAAGCACAAAAAAGAGCCTTAGTTTTTGCTTCAAAAGTTTGCAAGCACACCAAGTCCAATACAATTATTTTGGCTAATGAAGACCAAATGCTCTCAAGTGGCGTTGGTCAGACATCAAGAGTGGATGCATTAAAACAGGCCATTGAAAAAGCTAAAGCTTTTGGCTTCGACCTTAATGGTTCGGTTATGGCCTCAGATGCATTCTTCCCATTTCCAGATTGCGTAGAAATCGCTCATGGAGAAGGAATTGAAGCAGTAATACAGCCAGGTGGCTCTATCAAAGATGAGTTGTCTATCAACTTCTGCGATGAGCATAACATGGCAATGGTATTTACTGGCACAAGACATTTTAAACACTAATTTTGATTAGGCTAGGTATCGATGAATCATTACATTAGCCAAATTATTTAAACGACTAGGAGACCAACTCAAATGGGTTTTTTCGATTTTCTTACCAGCGACATTGCAATAGACCTTGGAACTGCAAACACGCTTATTATTCATAGGGACAAAATTGTGGTAGATGAGCCATCTATCATTGCTATAGATAAAAACACCAACAAGGTGCTGGCCATTGGCAAAGAAGCCATGAACATGCACGAGAAGACTCACGATAATATCAAAACCATCAGACCTTTAAAAGATGGTGTTATCGCTGACTTTGAGGCTGCTGAAATGATGATCAAAGGGATGATCAAAATGATTGACCTGAAGAAGAGAAGCTTTATGCCGTCTTCACATCGCATGGTCATTTGCATTCCTTCTGGCATTACTGAAGTAGAAAAACGTGCTGTACGTGACTCAGCCGAACATGCTAACGCCAAAGAAGTTTACATGATTTATGAGCCAATAGCCGCGGCTATTGGTACAGGAATTAAAATCGATGAGCCGGTTGGTTCAATGATTGTTGATATTGGGGGCGGTACTACAGAAATTGCAGTTATCGCATTGAGCGGTATTGTATGTGACCAATCCATCCGTGTAGCTGGAGACACCTTCACGAAAGATATTCTCGATTATATGAGAAGACAGCACAACCTCCTCATTGGAGAAAGAAGTGCTGAAAAAGTAAAAATTGCCATCGGTTCTGCTCTTACAGAACTTGAAGATGCACCAGAAGATTACGAAATCAGAGGAAGAGACCTGATGACTGGTATTCCAAAGGTGATCAAGATTTCTTATTCTGAAATTGCATTTGCTCTTGATAAGTCTGTTTCTAAAATTGAAGAGGCTGTATTGAAAGCACTGGAGATTTCACCGCCCGAACTTTCTGCCGACATCTACGATAGAGGTATTTACCTCACTGGTGGTGGTGCCATGTTGAAAGGGCTTGACAAGCGATTGGCTTTGAAAACCAAGCTACCTATACACATTGCTGACGATCCATTAAGAGCGGTAGTAAGAGGTACAGGTGAAGCCTTGAAAAACATCAATTCATACAGAGCTGTATTAATGACATAATCTGAATGAATGGGTCAGTTACTTTCATTCCTATACAGATTTAGGGCATTCTTCACCTTTTTGCTCCTTGAAGTCATTTGTATTTGGCTCATTGTTCGAAATAACGATTATCAGAGAAGTAGTTTCACTAATGCGACTGCCAATACGGTTGGTTCCATCAATGAAACTACTGGTAATGTCTCCGAGTATTTTAGCCTAAAAAAGGTAAATAAGGATTTGGCGGAAGAGAATGCCAGGTTGAGATCGCTACTGCTTTCGAATAAAAGCCGACCAACGGACAGTTTAGGCAGGGTGCTGATCTCTTCAGACTCTACTGATAGTGTCACTTTTGAATTAATTGCTGCCGAGGTTGTTCGAAATAGCATAAGGAACACCAATAACTTCTTCATGATCAACAAAGGAGCAAACGATGGTCTGAAAGAAGGTATGGGAGTAATCAATACTTTTGGAGTAGTAGGGAAAATACGTGCGGTTAGCTCCAATTTTGCCCAAGGCATTTCACTTTTGAACACGAAGAATCCTATTTCAGCTAAACACAAAGCCTCTGGCCGAATGGGGACTGTTTCATGGGATGGCATCAATCCAAAAAAAGCCAGACTGCTTTACCTCACTACCGAAGTACAAGTTGAAGTTGGCGACTCAATTGTTACATCGAGCTTCAATTCTATTTTCCCGAAGGAAGTAATGATAGGCACAGTAATAAGCAGCACGCCTGATAAAAACAATACTTACCTCAATGTAGAGCTAAACCTGAGCGTTGACTTCGGTGGACTCTCGTACGTCTATGTGATTAAAAATAACGATAAGCCAGAACAAGATTCATTGATCAATTCTAACCCTCAGTTGTTCCAATGAGTAAACATGCCATCCTTTTAACAGCCTCTTTTATTTTGCTCATGGTCGCTCAGGTGCTCATTTTCAGAAACTTTGTGCTGTTCCAAGTTGGGTTCTCTTTTATCTATTTATTGTTTTTACTGAGCCTCCCAATAGAAGCAGGCTTTAACGCTGGAATGGTAATAGCGCTCATCAGCGCTCTAATCATTGACCTCTTTTATCAAACCTTAGGCATACATGCCTCAGCCGCGGTTTTCATCATGTTCATCCGGCCTTTTTGGTTAAAGATAGTAGTACCTAGAAGTGGTTATGAAGTGAACGACATGATGACTATTGGTAACTATGGGGCCAGCTGGTTCATAGGTTATGCTACTCCACTAGTCTTCGCATATTGCTGTGTGGTTTTCTTTGTAGAAGCTGGTTCGGCACAATTATTCTGGCATACTGTAACAAAAGCCTTGGTTTCCACGGTTATAACTATGGTATTTGTGGTCTTTACACAGTATCTTTTTTATCCAAAATCTAATTGATTCATGCTAGAAAACAGAAGATTTATCATTCAAGGAGTATTCATTCTGATAGGCGTTGTCTTTCTAGTTAAACTATTTGCTCTTCAGGTAGCTGACAAGACCTATAGAATGAAGGCAGATAGGAACATTATTCATACCATTACTGAATATCCCTTCCGAGGCCTCATGTATGATAGAAATCAAAAATTGATTGTATACAATGAGCCCATTTACGACCTCATGGTTGTTCCAAGAGATTTATACATTCCAGATACAACCGAATTCTGTACGCTCTTCGAGATCACCGAAGAAGAGTTTTTAACCAACTTAAAAAAAGCCAGAACCTATTCTGCCGTTAAGCCTTCTGCCTTATTGAAAAAGGTATCGCATGAGAAATATGCTCAGATTCAAGATCATCTTTACAAGTACAATGGCTTATATGTAAACCCGAGAACTGTAAGAAGATACACTGACCCAATTTTGGCCAACACTGTCGGATATATTGGTGAAGTGAGCCCAGAAACCTTGACTAAAGACACTTCAGGATATTACAAGTCTGGAGACTTTATTGGCATTACAGGACTTGAACAAGCCTATGAAGGTGACTTAAGGGGAGAAAGAGGGGTTAGTAACAAAATTGTAAACGTAAATGGTATTGAGAAAGGGAGCTACAAAGAGGGCTCTTTAGATACTGCTTCAACTCCTGGCAGAAACCTTATCACAACAATTGACTTAGATCTTCAGGCTTATGCAGAAATGCTGATGGCTGGAAAGCGCGGTAGCGTGGTGGCTATAGAACCTTCAACGGGTGAAATTTTAGCAATGGTTTCAGTTCCGTCTTACGATCCCAACAAACTTTCAGGTAAAAGCTTCGGAAAATATTTCGATGAGATTAAGACAGATACAACCGCCCCTTTATTCAATAGAGCTATTCAAGCAAAATATCCTCCCGGTTCAATCTTCAAAACTGTACAAGCCTTAATAGCTTTAGACGAAGGGGTGATTAATACCAACGATCCAATTAGAGTGAACTTAAATAATATTGGAGACCATGCTCCAGCAGGCTTATATGATGTAACGCGCGGTATTGAGTTCTCTTCTAATAATTATTTCTGGGAAGTAATGCGAAGAACGGTGAATCAAGGGCTATCCCCTGACTACTTTGAAGACTCGCATTTAGGAATGGCAAAATGGGCTGAAGCAGTTCGCAAATTCGGATTTGGACACAAATTAGGATTAGACATCGCGGGAGAAGAATCTGGTTTGGTTCCAGATGATGAATACTATCATAAATTGTATCCAAAAGAAAAAGGAAGCTGGGCATATAGAACGGTTTACTCGCTTTCAATTGGCCAAGGAGAGTTACAAGTAACCCCTCTGCAAGTAGCTAATCTCTCGGCCATCATAGCGAATAGAGGCTTCTACATTACTCCCCACCTTGTTAAGGCGGTTGAAGAAAATGGTAAAACAACCGCTTTGGAGTACGAAAAACACTTCACCGGTAAAGGTGATGACTATTACCCCCCTATTGTTGAAGGTATGACCCGTGCAGTTAAGAAAACAGCCGGACGTGCAGTAATCCCAGATATTGCTATAGCCGGTAAAACGGGTACCGCGGAAAACGGCAAAAAAGATGAGACCTTAGACCACTCCGTATTTATGGCCTTTGCACCAGCTGAAAATCCTCAAATTGCAATTGCAGTTTATACCGAAAATGCTGGATGGGGTGGTGGCGCTTCTGCCGTTACAG
>CAYGKL010000060.1:17768-20883 GCA_964350505.1 uncultured Roseivirgaceae bacterium
ATTGCAGTTTATACCGAAAATGCTGGATGGGGTGGTGGCGCTTCTGCCGTTACAGCCAGCTTAATTATGGAAAAATACATCCGTGGTTATATCAAAAAAGGTTGGTTCGATAAGGAAAAGTATATTCTTCAGAAAGAGTATTTAATAGGGTTAGAGGTAGACAATTGAGACGAGAAGGTGGATTTTTTGGCGACTTAGACTGGCTCGTAGTATTTCTCTATTTAATACTAGTAGCCATGGGTTGGCTAAACATTTTTGCCTCAGTATACGACCCCGTTCAAGACCAAAGTATTTTCGATTTAACCTTAGAGTCTGGAAAACAGCTCCTCTGGATAGGTACAGCTTGTATACTCATCATAGTAATTCTACTTCTTGACTTTCGGATTTACGAATCATTTGCGCCAGTTTTCTACGGAATCACAATTGCCCTGTTGGTGGGGGTCCTGATTTTTGGGGTCAAAATTAATGGTGCACGAGCCTGGTTTGAATTAGGCGCATTTAGGCTACAGCCTGCTGAATTCACTAAACTGACTACTGCCCTTTTACTGGCCAGGTACGTTTCTACAACTGGCGTTAAACTATCAGATTTCAAAACACAGGTAATCTCACTCATTCCACTGCTTATTCCCATAGCACTTATTATTTTACAACCCGACCAAGGCTCAGCCATGGTATTTACTATCCTTATTTTACCGCTATATAGAGAAGGCTTTCCTGGTATTTACTTGCTCATTGGTCTAAGTTTAGCCACCATTTTCATTCTCACGATGGTCTTAGAACAGCAAACACTTTTTATCAGCGTAGGTGTTCTTTGCCTTATTGCTATTATACTTCAGATTAAAAACAAAAGTAGAATCTTTGCATCTCTAGCCATTACAGCTTTGCTCTGTGGACTCATTTTCGCCACAGATTATCTTCAAACCGAAGTATTGAAGCCTTATCAATTAAGTAGAATTGAGGTGATACTTAAACCTGGTTTGGTAGATCCAAAAGCTGAAGGTTGGAATTTGGAGCAATCTAAAATTGCCATCGGTTCAGGCGGATTTGCAGGCAAAGGTTTTCTGGAAGGAACACAAACTAAGTTTGGCTATGTACCCGAGCAAAGCACTGACTTTATTTTCAGCACGTTGGCAGAAGAACATGGCTGGTTGGGTTGTGCAGTCGTAATCTTCCTATTTATTGCGCTAATTCTCCGGATAGTTTTTATTGCTGAAAGACAGAAATCTACCTTCGGAAGATTCTATGGTTACAGTGTAGCTTCCATTATCTTCTTTCACTTCACGATCAATATCTCCATGACTTTGGGGCTCTTCCCTGTGGTGGGGATTCCTCTTCCCTTCTTTAGTTATGGAGGATCTTCTTTATGGTCATTCACTATACTGGTCTTTGTGCTATTGAAGATTGATATGCACAGGGCGCAGGTGCTTTCGAGGTATTAAGAGAAATGAACCTTTGCGAATTATAGAGCTTGGTTATTAGCTAATGTTGACACCAACACTATCTATTACCTCCGCCACAAGCTGTGTCCTCACAGCGTTTTGTAGCAGCCGTTTGTTAAGACACAAATGGTAGCAAAGCACAGAAGACTTAACTAAGTCACCATAATAAATTAATCATTAGAAATATGCTGATTAATTAATGTTCTCATCTGCTCAGAACCTGGTGCTGGTGTGTTTTCTGAAAGAATATCACCCTTCTTATTCATCAATATAAACCTTGGTATTGCAGTTACTTTCCAGTCTTCTACGAGGGTTTTCGACTTCCTTGGGGAAATGCTGAGAAAGCTACTTTTATCCTTCAAGCCAGCTCTTTCAACGCCTTGGAGCCATTTGCTTTTATAATCATCAATGGAAATGTAAACTACACTCAGTTTTCCTGAATGTTCCTTTTCGAGTTCTGCTGTGGCTGAAAACTGAGTAAAACAAGGGCCGCACCAACTTGCCCATAAATCGATTAAGACAAGTTCTCCTTTACTAGATTCAATCACCTTATTGAAGGAGTATAAATCTTTGTTCAGGGAAGTTAAATAGAGTGTGTCTTCAGGCAGATCTTTCCATTTGCCCACATCTATCATGTCCTCTATTTGGCGAGTAAACAAAACTTTAGAACCTGAGTCGAGCTTTATGCTTTGAGCTAAATCCTGGAACAAATCTATATCAGGGCTCTGTTCAATAAGAAGTTCAATAGCTCTTGAGTTCAGTTTTCTTAGAATATCTCCAGAGAAATAATTAGGCATTTCTTCTAAAGCTTTTTTATAATCATAGATTGCTGAGTTTCCCCTCCTTTCAAATTCGCCTTTGAGTATATAACTAGGAATAAAAGAGGCTAGAAAATCATTCAACCGGCCATATTCATTTCTTAATAACAACTCATCGTTCAAATGATTGAGTAGATAAGTTTCAAAATAGGGGTCGCCTGATTGTTTATGTTTGAAAAGTGACTGGTATAATACTTGAAAAAATAATTCGTCTTGATAATAATTATAAGAGCTAACTCTCAACTTATTTAGCGCGTTTAGAGAATCAAGTAATTGTAGCTTGTATTCGTATATTTCTTGTTGTGAATCAAATAAGGCTCTGAAGTCATCTTTGTTTTCAAGAATCTCGGCAGTACTTTTTTGCTTCATTCTTCCAGTAAATCTTTTTGATTCAAAATTAATTAGCCCTGGCTCAGTTTTTTTCGGTTTTACATTGGGTAAAGGTTCAGAAAACAAGTACTCCACATTTTTATCATTTCTAAATTTTATTCTAGCTAAGCTATCCGATAAGGTAAAAAAATGAATATCAGCCCAGGTACGTTCTTGTTGGTCGGCCAGAATTCTAAACTCATTTTTCCCTGTCCTTATCATGACCGTATCATTCGGCTCAACCGTCATTTTATGCCAAATAAACATGCTTTGTTCTATGTAAAGCATCTTAGGCGTATCGGTAAATATGCGAATCGTATCGTATGGGAGATTTGCGGTATAGGTTTTAGCGTCATCTCCCATTGTTTTCACCAACATTGAAGAGTTTACAGGATTGTCAAAGATGAGCATGACGCATGACTGTGGTAAAATCTGCTCTGTAATGACAATAGCCTCTTCTTGATTTTTTGAACCACAACTCAGCACAGA
>CAYGKL010000061.1:0-11791 GCA_964350505.1 uncultured Roseivirgaceae bacterium
ATGAACCACAATTTAAATTCGGAATTCCACTCGACTTATTTGAGCTAAAAGAATCTAAAATCAAAAGGAATCAGACCTTTGCTGACCTTTTACTTCCATATAATATTTCTCACCAAGATATCTTTACAATGGACAGAATCTCCAAAGATGTTCATAGCGTGAGAAATTTAGTGATTGGCAAACCTTATACTATATTTTATACCAAAGATTCCATTAAAAAAGCTTCATATTTTGTTTATGAACCGAATGACATGGAGTATGTCATCTATCAATTAGATGACACTTTAGCAGTGTATAAAGAGGAGAGAAAAGTCGAAATTGTTGAAAAGACAATGGCAGGTCTGATCACTATTTCATTAGATCATTCCATTCGCGAGCAAGGTGGATCAGCGGCTTTGGTAAATGCTATGGCAGATTTGTTTGGCTGGCAAATGGATATGAGAGCACTTTTTAAGAACGACTGGTTTAAGGTTATTTACGAAGAAAGAATTGTTGATGGCAAACCTGTTGGAATAGGAAATATCTTAGGCGCGGAATTCAATCATAGAAATAACGCTTATATGGCTTATGCCTTTGATCAAGGCAATGGCTTAAATTATTTTGATGAAGAAGGGATGAGCACTCAAAAAGCGTTCTTACGTTTTCCGGTAGAGTATTCTCGAATATCTTCTAGATACAACCCTAATAGATTTCATCCTGTTCTGAAGAGAAGAACTCCACATTTGGGTACAGATTATGCTGCAGACCGTGGTACTCCAATAAAGGCAGCTGGAGATGGTGTGATTGTAGAAAGAGGTTTTACAACTGGTAATGGCAATTATGTGAAAATCAAACATAATGGTACTTACACAACAGGCTATTTGCATATGAGCAAATTTGGTAAGTACAAAAAAGGCCAAACCGTTAAAAAAGGAGACGTAATTGGCTATGTAGGAAAAACAGGTTTGGCTACGGGTTATCACCTCTGCTTTAGGTTCTGGAAAAGAGGACAACAAGTAGATTTTCTAAGAGAAGACTTACCTGCCGAAACGCCATTGAAAGACGAAAGAAAAATAGAATTCGAAACAGTTGTTCAATTGAATAACAAAAAGCTGAATGATATTCCAGCAAGCTGGGCGAATGCCAAAATTACGGCCAGCAACGAATAAAGACTTAAAGATTTCTTATTGAAAAGCAGAGCTATAGCTCTGCTTTTTTCGTTTATTTTGATTTATGAAACACGCCAGTATTTTCTTCCTTCTAGTTTTTACTTCGAGCCTTATAGCTCAAGAGAAGGTTGGTTTGGTATTAAGTGGTGGTGGTGCCAAAGGACTTGCACATATTGGGGTCATTAAGGCTTTGGAAGAAAATGATATCCCAATCGACTATGTGGTAGGCACATCCATGGGCGCAGTTATTGGAGCATTCTATGCCGCAGGTTATAGCCCGCTAGAGATTGAACAAATTGTAAAAGCTCCAGCCTTTCAAAACTGGATTATCGGAACTTCTACAGAGAGGTATCAATATAACTACACAAAAGCCGAAGATAAC
The DNA here is from genome assembly GCA_964350505.1 of uncultured Roseivirgaceae bacterium. Lineage (GTDB taxonomy): Bacteria > Bacteroidota > Bacteroidia > Cytophagales > Cyclobacteriaceae > Roseivirga. Next base: position 1,531 of record CAYGKL010000061.1, read on the forward strand.
TCATCGTGGGTTGCCTTAGATCTAATCATCGACCCAAAGAGCGGTCCTAGATTGAACACCCCTTTAGCCAACGACCTCGTTATCAATTTTGTATTGAATGAGTATCTGACCCAAGCCGCTCAAGCTGCCCAATTCAACTTTAATAAATTACTAGTTCCATACAAGGCCATCGCAGCAGACGTGTTTACACAAACTACCCTTGCCATAGATTCAGGATCTATCATGAAAGCAGTAAGATCATCTATGGCTGTTCCTTTTTTCTATCGGCCCATTAAGCAAAACAATCAATACCTATTTGATGGAGGCATTTATAACAACTTTCCAGTAGACTACATGAACCAAGGTTTTGCTCCTGATATTGTCATCGGTAGTAATGTGGCAACGAAATTGAGTGAAACATATCCTTACAATGAAGATGAGGAAATTTTGAACGATGCACTATTGTTCATGTTTCTCGACAAAGCCAACCCAGCGGTTTTAGAAAAGAAAGATGTTTATTTAGAGCCAGACATAAAGCAATATACGGCAGTAGACTTTGATAAAGTAAATGCACTAATAGATTCTGGCTATACTGCCACATTAAGAAATATGCCTGAGTTAAAAGCAAAAATTAAGGCAAGAAGAAATTCTGCTCAGGTAATGGTGGCTAGAAGAAATTTCCTTCAAGCGTTTCAACCTTACGCATTTAACGATCTGAAACTATATGGCTTCTCGGAAGAACAAGAGAAATTTATTCGCAAATTAATCGAATTCAAAGATGGCCCTAAAACCATCAACCAAATAAGTAGAGCTTATTTTCAATTAGTCTCTGAACCTTACTTTAAGAATGTATACCCCAACTTTGACTTTGACAAAACACAGGGTCATTATGTATTAGAACTTTACTTGAAACCAACAGCCAAAAACTCCCTGACTCTTGAGTTTGGAGGTAACATTTCAACAAGAGAAGTAAGTACCTTACAAATTGGCGCAGAATTAAACTCTTTTAAGAAAAAACTCAATACTTATAAATTCTCGGCCTCAACTGGTAGGTTTTATGAGTCTGTTGTGCTTGCCACTCGATTCAATATAAACCCGAAAACACGTTTATTTTTAGAGCCTGATTTCCATTATAATCACTGGGATTATCTCAATACCGAAGACCTTTTTAATGAATCTGTAGAACCAATTGTACTTGACAGAACGGACAGAAAGGTAGGTATTACACTTGGATTAGGAACAGGACAAAGGAGTGTAATTACGCTTGAAGAATCTATCCTAAACAATACAGATTTATATAGCAACCTCAGAGGTGTTTCATCGAATGAAATCCTCGATGATATTCGTTTGTCTGGCCTTAAAAGCAAACTTGCCTTCGAGCGCAACAGCCTGAATAAAAAGCAGTTCCCTACAAAAGGCACTAGGTTTTATACTTCTATCAAAGCCATTCAATCAACGATTAACTATACTTCAGGGACAACTTCATTATCGTATGACCCTAATAATTTACAATCCTCCTCTATTAATCGAGACTGGCTAACAGTCCATCTTAGTTTTGATGAATATAGAACCGTTTCGGACAAACATACCTTTGGTTGGTCTTTCGAGACAACCTACTCTAACATTAAGCCTTTGCCTAATTATAGAGGAACACTCCTCTACGTCCCAGCATTTGAACCCATGTTTGACTCCAAGACATTCTTTCTAGATAATTTTAGAGCTCCTGGATATGTAGCTGCCGGAGTTAAGAACATTTGGAATTTAGGAAGAAGTCTGGATATGAGGTTAGAGCTATATGCTTTCAGCTCCTTTAGAAGTGTTATTGACAACGGAAACCAGCAAGCAGAAATAGAAGATGGATTTCAAAAACCTCAACTCACGGGCATGCTTGCTATAATATATGAAACCCTGCCTGGTCCAATTAGCTTAAGATTCAACTATATTGATGGAAATAGTAGCTCTTTAGGGCTTATGTTATCATTTGGTTACCTTATTTTTAACCAAAGATCTCAAGACTAAGCATTTTTGCCGCTTAGGAGATTAAATCAAGTTACATATTATTAAATTTGGTGATTATCGGAACACGCCCAGACGTGCACCTCACAATGAGACACTACTTAAGCTTACTATTATTAGTATGCAGTTATATGTCGTTGAGCGCCCAAACCACTGTACAATGGGCTACTCGAGTGGAACAGATTTCATCTGAATTCACTGAGCTGGAAAACTCGTCCCGACAGGCGCTTCTCAAACCAAATATTTTACCCGCTGGTGGAAGTAACCCTAATGCCTGGAGACCCTTCAAACCCAATACAATAGAATTTATAAAAGTAGGCTTTGACCTGCCCATGCCCATTGAGCAAATAGCCATTGGGGAGACTTATAATCCTGGAGCTGTGAGTCAGGTTTTTCTTTATGATCAAGAAGGAAATGAGCACAAAGTTTATGATCAAGCCGCTGGACCTGTTAGAGAGCGTTGGAGAATGTTCAGAATCTTTATCGAAAAAACCTCATACAATGTAGCAGCAGTTAAAGTGGTAATTGATGGAACTAAGGTTGATGGCTTCAGTGATATTGATTGCATTGGAATCTCAAACTCCAAAGCACCTATTGAAGCTAGGATTAATTTAATGCCCAATATCAACACAAAGCTTCAAGTATATAGATTGAATGACCTTGTGAACAGTGACAAACGTGAAATCAAACCACTATTGACAAAAGATGGGCAGACACTTTATTTCTCTAGAAGAGGTCATGTGGGCAATGTAGGAGGTTTGGATGACCTTGAAGATATTTGGTATAGTGACTTTGATAAAAACACACAAGACTGGGGAAGGGCTTACAACATAGGAGAACCCCTCAATAACCTAGACCCAAACTTCATTAGCTCCTTCCTTCAAGAAGATGAAGAACTAATTATTCTTGGCAATGAATACCTCAAAGGTGGAATGAACTATGGACTTGCCAAAAGCAGACGTTTAGATGTAACAACATGGACATACCCAGAAAACCTCAAGATTTACAATGATTTAAATGTGCATGAAAATGTAAACTTTTGGCTTACACCAGACAGCGAAGTACTCATCATTTCTGAAGAAGGAAGAGGCACCGAAGGGCAAAGAGACTTATATGTGAGTTTCCAACAAAGAGATGGAGTTTGGACAGAACCAGTCCATATGGGACCAGTCATTAATACGGCAGGAGAAGAAGAGGGCCAATTCCTCATGCCCGACAAAAAGACTCTAATTTTTACATCCAATGGTCATAGCGGCTATGGAAAAAAAGACCTGTTCATGACGCGAAGGCTAGATAACTCTTGGCAAAGTTGGACAGAACCTGAAAATCTTGGTCCAATAATCAATACCGAAGTTGATGATATGTTCCTTTTTATCCCCAAGAATGGAGCGTTTGGCTATTTCTGCAGAGAGGTGGAAGGTAATGATTTAGACATTCACTCTTTTACCTTGCCGCTTGTTACACGCCAAATCAGGTTGGTATCACTTTGTGGAAGAATTATAGACCCAGAAACTCAAGAAGCGCTAGATGCAGAGGTTGTTTTCTCGAGACTTCGTGATGGTGTTGAAGTTGGCCGGGTAAGAACCGATGCAGGAGGAAACTACTGTATTGAACTCCCCGCAGATGAAATTTATAGCTATCGAGCTGAAATTCCAGGATATGTCCCTGTTGGTTCAACAGTAGATTTGTTAGATGTTTCTGACCTGAATGTTTACGCTGTTTCTCTAGATCGATTAGATTTAGATAGTGCCCAAATGGCAATGGGTGAGCCAATTCAAGTTCCTCAAGATGTTGTGAAAGCAGTTGCCATCACTCTGGCCTTGCCCGAAATAAAAAGAGATACTTTTGCAGTACTCAATGCACAAAGAAGAGAATTGGGACTTCCAGAATTGAGTCAAAATGCCGTGTTCTCGAATGCACCGTCTCCTACAGTTTTTGCTAATCCGCAAATTGTGAAAGCTGCAGTAGGTAGATCATTCATCATCAGAAATGTATTCTTCGATTTCGACAAAGATTTACTCAAAGAACAATCATGGATAGAGATGCGAAATCTAGCTAAATTCATGAACGACTATCCTAATTCAATTGTGGAGCTTGGTGGACATACGGATAATTATGGAACTGACGCCTACAATGTTGATCTCTCCTACAGGCGAGTAGAAGCCGTTAGAAAAGGGTTAGCAACATTAGGGATAAAAGAGGAGAGGCTGCGTTTTGTCTGGTATGGAGAGACTATTCCGATAGCTACCAACAGGACGCGATCTGGCCGTGCGTTAAATAGAAGAGTAGAATTCAAGATTTTGAAATTGGAGTAGACCTATTTGGTCTGAGAGATTTTTTGGTGCTTAACCATACGCACGTACTTTTCTAGATATTGATTCCTAACTTCTTCTTTAATCAAATCGTATTTCAAGATCTTATTAATAATCAGTTGCATAAGCTTTTCATTCTTTTCTGAAGGATATAGATCATAGGCCTTGAGTACATTTTCCATTGCAGATACATAATCCTTTTGGAGATAGCTCTTAACGGATTCATTAAAGTACTGTAGACCAGCTAGCTGTTCAATGTTGATTATCGAATAATGACCTGGGAGGGTTATCTTTTCGTCAAACCAATCTCCAACAACACTCAACTCGCTTATTCTACGATGATTCACCCAAGGTTGTTTTAAAAGTTTCTCCATTTCCACCGTTGTTCTTCTAAAGCCATTCATAGGAAGTGTGGACTCATAGACGTATGAGTTTCCGTCAACCGTCAGATGAATGAAAACATGATTGGGGAGTTCAATTATTCTATACTCATATCCAAAATGTTCTAGTATCAGCGCATAAACCGCGGTTCCCGTAAGGCAGCCAAATGTACCATCGGTCAAGGTTTGATCCATCGTAGCAATTCTATCGTAATCTTTTAAAAGAGTATTGTGAGTCTTATAAAATATAGCCTTGAGAAATGAATAATCAGACCTTCTCCTTTTTCGAGTTTTCTCTAATCGGACAACATTATCGTTAAACTTTTCGAATAGCTCAATATCATCTTCTGAATTAGTCACACTAAGAAACTGTTCTAACTGAAGATTTTGGATGGATTCAGTATTGAGTTCTTTACAATTCGATTCCTGAGCCCAACTAGAGCTAGTGCCAATTGCAATGAACCATAAAAAAAACCACTTCTTCATTTAACCTATTAATGAGTAATATCTACGCGTAACTCTAGACCAAGTTAACATTAAATTAACATTAAATTAACATTGAGGTCTGAATATTCAAATTATGAACCTTTTTAAAGCCTAAATCTACTAACCCTACAAAATCAGTAACATTAACGTAACACATAAATCTACTTGTTCGCAAATTGAATTTTGCAGTTCTTGCGCCCGTTAAATATGAGTACTCAAGGACTAGCAAAATCAATTAGAAACTACAGGAAGGTGCACAAATGGATCGGCCTCTTCCTTGCCCTTTTTCTGTTAGTTAGTGCCATCACCGGAGTCATCTTAGCATGGAAGAAAAACGTTGACCTTTTGCAACCACCAACTCAATCTGGGGTTGAGAAGGCAATGAGCTCTTATAGGCCTGTGGAAGATTTAGCCGAAATTTCTTTACAGGCTGTAGATTCACTTGGTTTATCTGAAGAGAACTTTGATAGGATTGAGTATAGACCAACAAAAGGCATTGCAAAAGTAATCTTCGATACGGGCAGTTGGGAAGTTCAAATTGATGCTTCAACGTTAGAAGTACTTTCTGTTGCTAAACGCCACTCAGACTGGATTGAACACATCCATGATGGTTCAATAATCTCGGAACTGTTCAAAGTTGTCTCAATGAATATTTTGGGCATTGGTCTTGTTTTCCTTATTATAACCGGACTTTGGTTATGGTATGGTCCAAAAAAAATCAGAAATTCGAAAGTAAAAAGGTAGTTCCAAAATACCCCACCAATCCTCGAGCCTTTATTATTCCATTCACGTTATTAAATCTTGAAGTATTTAAAGTTTCTATTGGCTCCGCCTTTTAATCCTTAAATTTGATTTAAATACTAGGTTGATTTATGAAGAAGTTCCTCAAGATATTTATCGGTTTTTTACTTGTGATCATTGTGGCCATTCTATTGGTTCCCATTTTTTTTAAAGACAAGATTAAAGAGCTCATTATTTCAGAGTTCTCCAACAACACCGAAGCCACTCTATATTTCGAAGAGTTTAATCTCTCTTTAATTAAGAACTTCCCAGATTTTACTTTATCCCTGTCTGAAATGGGAATCATTGGTAGAGGCGTCTTTGCAGAAGATACATTGTTCAAAGTTCAAGACCTCTCTGCAACAGTAGATATGAATGAAATATTGTTCAGAGACGAAATTAATATAAAATCAGTAAGTGCTGACGGAGCCGATATTACCATCATCGTATTACAAGACGGAACAGCTAATTACGACATAGCGAAAGCTTCAGAAGAAGCCGTAGAAACTGCTCCAGACGATGCTACTGGCGCTCTGAGCTTCGGGCTACAATCCATTACTATCTCGAACAGTGATTTTGTTTATTACGATCAAGGCTTAGCCTACTTCATGCAGTTGGGAGACATTAATGCCACAGGTGAGGGAGATTTTGCCAACGACATTTTCGACCTAAGAACGACTGGTAAAATCGATGATGTTGAGGTTACTTATGAAGGAGTAGACTATTTGCACAATAAGTCCATAGACCTTGATGTAGTGCTATCTATGGATTTGCCAAACTCCATTTATACTTTCAAAGAGAACGTAGTCAGAGTGAATACCTTTCCCCTCTCTGCCGATGGCTATTTCTCCTTGCTTGAAGATGGCTTTGGTATGGACATTAAATTCTCATCTCCCGGTGCAGAATTTAAGCAGCTACTTTCGCTTGTTCCAGCCGTTTATTCCAACTCATTCGAAGAGTTGGAAGCTACAGGAACCCTTGATTTTAATGGAAGAGTAAATGGTAATTACAATGAAACCAACATGCCAGCTTTCAGCCTTAATTTAAATGTTCAAAATGGCGATTTCCATTACCCAGACCTGCCCGATGCTATCAAAAATGTACAAGTTAAATTAGCTGTTGACAACCCCAACGGTGTAATTGAGGACACAAGAATAGACTTACAGAACCTCCATTTAGAGATGGGCTCTAATCCGCTAGATGCGAAACTCCTTGTTGAAAACCTTAGAGATTATCGCATGACCGCTTCTATCAATGGCCAATTAAATCTGGCTGAAATTGGAAATTATTATCCAATAGAAGGCTACAGTATGCGTGGCCTTTTCTCTGTTAAAGCCAATGCCTCAGGTCTATATGACAGCATCACGAAAGTAATTCCTAAAATGGACATTAGTTTAAATTTAGAAAATGGGTATATAAAAACCCCTGATGTACCAAGCCCAATAGAGAATCTAGTGCTTTCAGCAGGTGTGATTAATAAATCAGGCAAGCTTTCAGATACAGAAATTAATGTAGACAATTTGTCTCTCTCATTAGATGGCCAAGAATTTATGGCGCAAATGACCCTGATTAACCCAGACAATTTTACTTGGAATGTAAAATCTAGTGGATCTTTAGACTTAGAAAAATTAATGGCACTTTACCCAATCGAAGGCATGGAGTTAAAGGGTAAAATCAACACCAACTTTCAGAGTAAAGGGAACATGCGCGACCTTGAGGCTGAACGATATAACAGATTACCTACTACGGGAGAGCTCACGCTTATTGACTTCAGTTACAAAGGAGAAGGTATTGATCAAGAAATAAGCATCTCCACTGCCGAAGCCAGGTTCGATAATAACTCAATCAGTCTATCAAACTATAAAGGAAAAGCTGGAACTACCTCCTACAGCATGAATGGAAAGGTGGAAAACTTTATTGGTTTCGCACTTAACGATGAAGTTCTAAGCGGCTCATTGAACATTGAGGCAGATCAACTTAACATCAATGAATGGATGGTTGCCACTGAAGAAGTTGAGGAGACTGGCTCTGAAGATGCCATGGAAGTGGTTCGCATTCCTGAGAACGTACAATTCAATATGACCGCCAAGGTCAATCAGGTCAGTTACAATAGCCTAAAACTTAATAATATGGTGGGCCAGCTTGAAGTAAAAGATGGAACCATTATCTTAAATAATTCTGGCTTCAACGCCCTGAATGGAACCGTAACGGCCAATGGAGTTTATGACAGCAAGCCGGAAAAACCAGCCTTCGACTTTAAGTTGGGTGCAAAGGAAATTTCAATCCCGTCATCTTTCCAATCTATTGATATGGTGCAAAAACTTGCCCCTGTTACAGAAAAAATGTCAGGCCTATTTTCTACAGACTTCAACATAAAAGGAGCATTAGGCGCAGATATGATGCCTGAATATAGCTCACTAACAGGTGGTGGATTAATTCAAATTTTGCAAGCCAGCTTAGGTAAATCAGATCTATTATCTGGCTTAACAAGTGTGACTAAACTGAGTAATATTGGAGGTGCCACGCTTGAAAAAGTTAGAATGACTGCAGAGATTAAAGATGGTAGGCTTTTTATCAAGCCTTTCGATGTTAATCTTGGGCAATATAAAACCAGCGTAGAGGGTAGCACGGGTGTAGATGGCTCTATTGATTATCTGCTGAAAATGAATGTGCCAGCTGGTCAAGTTGGGGCTCAATTGAACAGTCTTGTTTCTTCGCTCACGGGAGCCAATAATCCTTTAGCTGGTGACAATCTTATCCTTAATATTGGCATGGGAGGAATATTCTCAAAGCCAGATTTTGCGTTACGAAGTGTTGCTTCATCCAACGGAAATACTGTACAAAATACAGTTAAGGCTACTGTTGAAGCCAAGGTAGATGAGAAGAAAGAAGAGGTAAAGCAAGAGCTTGAAACCAAAGTGAATACAGCTAAAGATTCTGCTAAAAATGTGATCACCTCTAAGACAGATACCTTAAAAACCAAAGCCGACAGTCTGCTTCAAAATAAAAAAGACAGCCTTGCTTCCATTACAGCAACTAAACTTGGAGTACCAAAAGATTCTGTAGATAAAAAGCTAGAAGAGGTGAAAGACAAAGCCAAAGGTGTTCTTGAGGGCATTTTGAAAAAGAAAAAGAAAGATAATAAGGACAATAAAGGCGGAAATGATAATCTCTAGGACGAACTAAACCTGCAAGAAGTTACTGCCAAAAGTCTGAATTGACAAAAGATTAATATTGGCAAAGATTAACTTAACACAAGCTTAAATAGCTCAATATCAATTCCTTTTAAAAAATTTGTTATGCTTGCATAATAAATGAGAAAAGTAAACCCGCATATTGATTTGGGCACCGGTTATGTTCAAATTTCAAAACTACCGTTTAATCAGGCGATTAAAATTAGAGAAGTAATGCCTCCATCGAGCATTTTAAGTTTCAATACTAAAGAAGGGTTTATTTCAGATGCTTTGGAATACAGTCAGTATGAATACTGGTACGATTTCCACCATAAATCTTTAGAACCAGAATCTGATTTTTAGGCCTTCCAGCCATTCTTTTTCACTGCTTCAATGCTTTCTTCAACTTTCGAAGTAAGGTTCTTCTTGTATTCAGCAAGGTTTTCGGCAACCCTTTCGTCTGAGGTACCGACAATCTGTGCGGCTAATATTCCTGCATTTTTTGCGCCATCAAGGGCAACCGTTGCTACAGGCACTCCACCCGGCATTTGTAGAATTGAGAGTACAGAATCCCAACCATCAATGGAGTTACTTGATTTTACTGGCACCCCAATAACAGGTAAAGTCGTTAAGGAAGCCACCATTCCTGGTAAATGAGCCGCTCCGCCCGCTCCCGCTATGATTGCCTTTAAGCCTTTGCCTTTCGCTGACTTTGCATACTCATACATACGATCTGGCGTTCTATGAGCAGATACAATAGTAAGCTCGAACTCAACTCCCAAATCTTCTAATACTTGAGCAGCCTCTCTCATTACTCTCAAATCAGATTGACTACCCATTATGATTCCTACAACCGGCTGACTCATGCTTTTACTTTTAATGTGGATTTAACGAAGTTAACTTTTTCTCTCAATTCATTCATATCGGAGTCTGTGATGGTGATATGACCCATTTTGCGGAAAGGCTTTGTAAGCTTTTTACCATAAAGGTGTGGATGAACACCGCCTTTGGATAATATATCAGACATACCTTCGTATTTGGCCTCTCCTGTAAAACCGTCTTCTCCCAAAACATTAACCATTGCTGATGGAACGACAGTAGAAGTCTCTCCTAACGGCCAATTGAGTATGGCTCT
>CAYGKL010000061.1:11891-20743 GCA_964350505.1 uncultured Roseivirgaceae bacterium
TGCTCTGGATGAAAAACCATTTCGACAGTTGGAAAGGTTTTAACTTCCCCGTCTTCATTTCTGGCCACAATCACAGCCAACTCCTTATCAAAGTCTACCATTTCCTCTACAAATCCATGCGCATCGAATGCAAGGTCTAGAGCAGCTTCATTTCTGATTACCTGAACGCCCCTTCCGTCATAACCTCCAGTTGCAAGTTTATTCACGAAAGGCAGAAAATCGTGCTTGTTTCTTACTTCATTGGCATTTTCTACTTCATAGAATTGCGCAGTCGGTATCCCATTTTCAACATAGAATTGCTTCTGATGTAGCTTATTCTGAATCAACTCAATAATCTCTGGTTGAGGGAAAACCTTCTTGCCTTGCTTTTGGAGCTCTTTTAGAGCCGAGGTATCAACATTCTCTATCTCAATAGTGATCAAATCCTTGTCTGCGCCAAAAGCCAGCACTGTATCAAAATCAGTCAATGAGCCAGCAGTGAATGAAGCCGAAATATCTTTGCACGGTGCATTTGGGTCAGGGTCCAACACATGAACATCAAGATTAAAATCAATGGCAGACTGAATCATCATTCTGCCTAACTGTCCACCACCAAGAACTCCAAGTTTTATATTTGAGTCGAACGCCATAGATTTTCTAAAATGAGCTCAAAAATAAGGAATTCAGATTTACGATCCCCTTTTGACACAGGCTATTGTTCAACCTCTATTCCCATCAACTGCATTAATTTGGTTGCATTAAAGCCCTTGCACAAGCCAGGGGTCAATGTATAATCGAAATGAATTTCATCGCCTGAGATGGTGCTATTGAAGCTATAGTTCTTCACGCCTTCCAACTCGTTAGTAATATTCCCTAAAACAATATCGTGAGTAGATACAAAACCAAATGCATTGGCCTTATTCAGTTGCCTTATCAAGGCAATAGCTCCTTTGTGACGATCTTCAGAATTTGTCCCTTTCAAAACCTCGTCAATCATAAAGAGGGTTGGTCTAGCATCATCAATTTGACCAATCAATTGCTTCAGTCTTTTGAGTTCAGCATAAAAGGAGGAAACACTTTCTTCCAAATCGTCTTGGGTTCTCATACTAGTGAAAACCTTGAGCTCCCCAACTTCAAGATTCTTTGCACAAACTGGTGCCCCCATTAAAGCAAGAAGGCTGTTAATGCCAACGGTTCGTAAAAAGGTACTCTTACCACTCATGTTAGAACCAGTAATAAGACAAATACCTCCCCTCCCAGAGAAATCGAAATCATTACTTACTCTTTTGACCGAATTGATGAGTGGATGACCCAACTCTTGGGCTTTTATAGTGTGCGGGTTATCTGAAATAATAGCATATGAATACTCAGGATTCGCATAAGCATATCCACCAATACTCATCAGCGTATCTATTTGGCCAATCACTTCAAACCATTCTTCGAGGTTAGCTTCATTTTTTTGCTTCCACTTACTGATTTTTAAGTACCAATAAATGTCAAGCATCAAGGTTACATTGAAAACAAAATAGAGCAAATTGACTCGGTTTTGAAGGTTGTCAAGAATAATCGAAAGCTCCTTAAGAATTTGTGAAGCTTTTTCATTTTCCGGACTTAATCGAGATTTAAGTTCCTTTAAGAACTCACCCTCAAATTCATGATTTTCAATCAAGACAATTTGCTCTTTCAAAGAGCGAAGCGACTTATAGCCATTTTCTGTCTGCCGCGTGATTTCAAGCAGTTTGTTAAAAAGTGTGCCTAAAATTCCAACATTGATAAAGGTTATCAGAATTGGTAGCCCAGTCTGCACATATCCTAGACTTGCCAAAACAATAGAGCCGATGGATAAAATGGGCATAACGATCAATAGCACGGTATACAATCCCTTATTATTCACCTTGGTCTGGCTTCGCAACCATTCGAACAAGTCTTGCGCATTTCTTTGATCTGTTTGCCCTTCTGAAAGGCCAAATGCTTGAAAAGATTGTCTCAGATCAATCTGACTTTTGAGCTCTTCCACTGCTTGTTGCCTTGTTAAAATGTCAGCTTTCTTTGCATGAGTACTCAACCAGGAGGCTAAAATCTTTCGTCCGAAAAGAGATGAACTGCGGTTGATGAGCTGAAAAAGAGAATGTTTTCCAAAGACATCTAAGTCTATATGGTAAGGATGATTACCATCGTAGAATTCAGCTCCATCATCAAAATCTCTCAAGTTGAAGTTAGACCTGAGAATTTCATCTGAATTAATTTGTGCAAGGCACTCCAGCACTCTAAGTTTCGATTTAACTTTCTCGTGCTTCTTCAGCAGAAAAATATAGAGTGAAATGAAGATTACAGTGATATAAAGTAAACCACTTGAAATACCTAGGTTGGCCATATAAACAAACCCTACTATAAAGATTACAAAGCTGATAACTCTAAACCATGAGAGGCTTATTGAGCGTGACTTATAATCCTTAGCTTCAGCACCAAACTTTTCAAGTCTTTGGCGGTAAATCTCCTGAGGTGTTTCTTTCAATTTTTTTTTAGTTTAAGACTATGCATACGAGCACCAAGTTTGATGGTTTACCTCATTTACGTACTCATTGCAACAATACTTGCAATTAGTAAAAACTTTATAACTTCAACCCAACGAGAAACAACTAAGTGTGGACATAGATGAAAGTCAGTTGCTAGAAGCTTTTGCCAAAGGTGACCAATCTGCTTTTGAGAAACTCTTTAAGGAATACTACGATAGTACCTGTCGGTACGTAATGCGTATTATTCGAGATAAGGATACCACAGAAGAAATAGTGCAAGCTACTTTTGTGAACATTTGGGAAAAAAGAGAGATGATCCGGTCAGACGTTAGCTTCAGGTCATACCTTTTTCGCGCAGCCTACAATACCGCACTCAATTATATAAAGCACAAAAAAGTTGTTGCCCGCCATGTGGCGAGTAAACAAGATAGAATCGTTGAGGTTAGACAAAGTTTTGTGAGTCATCAGCCAGACTTTGAGATTCAGAAGCGAATCGATGATGCCTTAAACGAACTTCCTCCTCAATGCCAAAGAGTATTCCGATTAAGTAGAGAGGAAGGAATGAAATATCATGAAATTGCGGATGAACTTGGCATCTCTAAAAAGACCGTTGAAGTACACATGGGAAAGGCCTTGAAGATGCTTCGCGAAAGTCTGAGTGATTATTTAGTATTTTTTTTACCGATCATCATTTTTATGTAGGGGTAATGATGGGTAAAATTGTCTGATTATTGTAGAAGTAGAATACAATGGAAGAGTTGATAGCCAAATATTTGGCTGACGAGATGGGAACAGATGAAAGAAGCAAGTTTGAAGAACAATTGCTTCTTGATGAACAGCTTAGTAATGAGCTGCATCAGTCTATATCAACATGGGAAATTTCTGCAATTTCTGATGACACTAAAAGTGATTTCAACCCAGACTTAGCCTGGAATAAAATTGCCAAGCAAACCTCTCCAGTTCGATCAATTGTTCCTGAAAAATCAAGGTTTTCATTCCTGAAAATTGCCGCAAGCATTATCCTAATCGCCACAGCAGGATATTTTATTCTTAAGTCTAGTAATGTAATCGATTTCCAAAGCGACATTATCGAGTTAAGAGCTTCTTCCAATCAAGTAGAAGAGTTTGTGCTCCCCGATGGTTCTGTCATCATGCTCAACGCGAATTCTACACTCACCTATAATGAAAATTTCGGAGAAGATAACAGAAATGTTACCCTTCAAGGTGCCGCAAACTTTGAAGTTGAACGAAACGAAAATCTGCCATTTGTTATTACAACCAAGACTAGTAAAGTCGAAGTTCTAGGAACCATCTTTGAAGTCAGGGCTTTCAATAATGAATCGGTGGAAGTAAATGTTTCTTCTGGTAAAGTAGAATTTAGCTCGACTAAAGGAAAAGAAGGAGCTCAAGTATTACTGGCAGGTGAAAAAGCTGTTCTTTCCTCAGATGGTTCTAGAATGCAAAGAGATACAGTGAAAAATCAGAACTATGCAGGGTGGTGGACAAGAAAGCTAGTGTTTGAAAATACCAAAATGAGTGAAGTCGCTAAGGACTTACAGAAAACCTATTGGGTAGATATTGAAGTCACAGAAGCCATCAAAAATTGCCCTGTTACGCAAATACTTGAGAACAAATCTTTAGATGAAGTTCTAGAAATATTGGGAGCCACTTTCCCAACAATGACAATTACAACTGACAAAGAAAATCACATAAAATTAGATGGAATTATATGTACTGATTAAATTGGTACATGCATCGAAACTTTATCGTTTCCCTTTTATTCTTCGTTGCCATTAAAATATTCGCTCAAGACAGCCAACCCTCTGTTCTTGACAACAAAATTACTATACAGTTTGACGATGTCACACTGCCTACAGCATTGCGCCAACTCAACCGTGAGGTTAACTTAAACTTCTCCTACAACAGCAACATCATACCTAGAGATACTCGCATCAATGAACTTTATGAGAACACTTCACTCAGAGATCTTCTTGACGATTTACTCTCAAAAGGAAACCTTTACTATCGCGAAGTAAAAGGAACAATCATTATTCTGAAAAGAATTTACAGTGAAAGAAAAATTCAAGGCCAAGTAATAGATCTTGAGACCCAAGAGCCCCTTCCCTTTGCCAATGTTTTTATAGATAATAGTACCCTCGGAATAGCCACTGATATTAATGGCAACTTTGTTATTGAGAATATCCCCGACATAGGCTTTAATCTAGTTGTTTCTTATGTTGGTTATGAATCGAAAACTATTCCTTTCAACTACAAGCATGAGGTTGAAAATAGAAAATTCATCATTGAAATGAAGATAGACCCAATTGCACTGGAGAGTATTCAAGTAATTGGTAAGTCGAGAAAACGAAAGAGAAAAGATGTAAGACCTCTGTTCAAACGATTCGAAGATGAGTTTTTAGGAAGATCTGATAATGCCAGAAACTGTGTTATAGTCAATCCTGAGGTTTTGGAGTTTGAAATGCTCGATAGCCTCAACAATTATAAAGTTACTGCTGAAGATATGCTCTACGTAGAAAATAGAGCTTTAGGCTTTAGAATTGGCTATTTACTAGAAGAGTTCAGGTTCGAGAATGGTCTAAAGATGAACATCGGTAAGGCTCAGTTTAAAGAACTTGAGCCAAAATCTAGAAGACAATATCGGAATTGGGAAGAAGCCCGTGAAAAAGCATATAATGGTTCCGTTCAACATTTCCTTAACGCACTAATTACCGAAAACCTAGATCAAGAAGGTTTTAAGATAAATGTAATCAACTACGACTCTGTAACCTCTGAATATACGGCACCACTTAACCCAGCACCAGTTGATGACATTATCCAAGTTATAAAAACAGACAAGGAATATCTTTATACATTAAAAGCACAACAGAATATTGAAGTCACTTATACAGGTGAGTATGAGGAAGACGACTACAAGAAACTATACCGAAGCTCTTCAAAAAGCGGTAACTATAAGTATACAGACAAGAAAGCCAGAACTTCTATTGAGTTCTCAAACGGACAAAGCCTTACTAGTTATCAGGTTTTTGGTATGGATCTAGAAGACGTTGAACTCTTTCAGAAATCTATCATCTTCTTTAACAAACTCGAAACTCCAATTGGCTTCCCTGGTCAGTTTTTACAACCAAGAGATATCACTTTCGGTGGTTGGTGGCGATGGGGTGCCTTTTCAGATTGGTTACCATTAAATTACAGGCCTAACTAAAGATATTAAAGGTAGCCCAAGCAGACAAATAGGCTAAGGCTGTCATGTAAACAGTTTGTATTATTGGCCATTTCCAACCTTTTGTTTCCCGATAAACTACAGCCAATGTACTCATACACTGCATGGCAAAAGCATAGAAAACCATTAGAGAAAACCCTAAGGCAGGGGTATACATTTTTTCACCTGTTCGAGAATTAATCTCCTTGCTCAGCTTCTCTTTAATGGTACTTTCATCTTCTTCATCGGCTCCAATACTGTAAATGGTTGAAATAGTACCAACGAAAACTTCTCTTGCAGCAAATGATGTAATGAGTGCTATCCCAATTTTCCAGTCATAGCCTAAGGGCCTAATGGCTGGTTCAATAAACTTACCGAAGGTTCCTGCATAGGAGTTCTCAAGTTTATAGGCACTGAGGGCAGCTTCATAATCTTCTTCATTTACCGATTCTGGTAATTCTTCCCTGACTATTTCTTCTGCTTTAGAAAAATCTTCCCCTGGGCCATAAGAAGCCAAAACCCATAAAATGATCGAAATTGCGACAATTACTTTACCCGCTTCAAACACAAATGTTAAAGACTTCTCATAGATTGTTAAACCTACGTTTTTCCATTTAGGCAGTTTATAACTTGGCAACTCCATAATGAAATAACCGCGCTCCTTAGTCTTCAAAATGTACTTCATTGCCCAAGCAGAAAGAATTGCAGCAATTAGGCCAAGTAAATAAAGAGCGGTGAGTACAAGGCCTTGAAGGTTAATAAAGCCTAGAATATCTTTCTGAGGAACAACTAAGGCTATGAGCAAAGTATAAACTGGTAACCTTGCAGAACAACTCATAAATGGAGTAACAAATATCGTTATGAGCCTATCCTTCCAGCTTTCGATGTTTCTAGTTGCCATAATTGCAGGAATGGCACATGCCATGCCCGAAACCATTGGCACTACACTCTTTCCGTTCAATCCAAAGGTTCTCATAATTCTGTCCATCAGAAAAACTGCCCTAGACATGTAGCCAGACTCTTCTAAAAGAGCTATAAAACCAAAAAGAAGCGCAATTTGGGGAATAAAGACAACCACACCTGCCAAGCCAGCTATGATTCCGTCAGTTACCAAATCGTTAATAACCCCACTAGGTAAGATGTCTCTTGTCCAAGAAGAAAGACTGGCCATTGTATTTTCAATGAAAGTCATTGGCCACTCTGCCCAAGCAAAAATTGCCTGAAAGATGAGCAAAAGAATAGCGATGAATATGAGGTAACCGAAAACCTTGTGCGTGATTATTTTATCGACCTTCTGAGTTAGACTAAGTTCATCGGTATGCTCAGTCTTAATATTCCTATCTACTATTTCAGAAATCAGGGCATATCTACCCAAAACTTCTTGAGATTGTGTAGGCACATCATAAAACCCATTAGCCCTTTTTATTTGCTCGATTTCGTCTCTATCCTCTTGGGAGATAAAGCTCAGTCGAACATTTTGCTGCGCATATTGATAAGCCCGATAGTCTTGAGTTAGCGAAAACTTATTCTTAATATCTTCAATTGTTTTTTCGGCCAGAGGCTTTATCGGATAGAAGAGCTTTTTTGATACATGTAGCTCTTGCGTAATTACATTTTTAAGCGCCTCCACTCCCAATCCAGAATGAGAATTGGTAGGTATAATCTTAACCCCAAGGTCTATTGAGAGAGCACGAAGATCAAACTTTAATTTACGCTTCTCTGCCACATCCATCATGTTAAGCACCAAGACACACGGAATATCGAGGTCCCTTATCTGAGTGAACAGAAGTAGGTTTCTTTTTAAGTTGGAGGCGTCAGCCACCACAATAATTAAATCAGGATGCTGTGGGTGGTCTAGATTCAAGAGAACTTCCTGAACAATCTGCTCATCTAGTGTTTTTGGATATACACTATAAGTTCCAGGTAAATCTGTCAACTCGGCAACCTTACCATTCGGGAGCTTCAAAATACCTGACTTCTTGTCGACAGTAACACCAGGGAAGTTTCCGGTTTTCTGCTTTAAACCTGTCAGTAAATTAAAAAGAGTGGTTTTTCCTGAATTAGGATTACCAACAAGCGATATTTTTAGGTCTATTTTAGTCGCCATTATAGTTAGCCTTCGATAAGAATGCTTGAGGCTTCTGTAAGTCTTAATGATAATTGATAACCTGACACACTAATGGCTATTGGGCCACCCCAAGGAGCGATTAATTCCAATGATATTTCTGTTCCTGGTAAACAACCCATCTCCATAAGTTTCACCGAAAGCACCTCATCCGTGAAGCCTTTGATAATGGCTCTTTCATGAAGCTTTAAGTGAGTGACGTTCTTCAAAGTTTATTTAGATTAATTATAAAGAGCGGCAAGTTAGTAGTGAAAAGCGGTATAACAAAAGGTTTAATATGATTTGTAATCCGTTAGTATCCAGCTCGAATGCCGCAAGGGTTGCCAAGGTGTTTTGGTTAGGTCAACATCCTGATCTATAAGCCTCACCTGATCACCTCTATTCAGTCTCACGAAAGCCTCAGCGCTAATTTCTACATCGCCTAGTCCTTGTCGTTCATAAACATGGTTCATGTGTTGGGCAAACTGCCATATCATGTCTGGGTGGCCTGGCAAAACGCGTGCTTGTTTAGGTGTAAGGTAATCCTGAGGCCTAAGTACCCAAGTTGAATCTCTCTCAGGCGAGTAAACATTATAATTGGTATAGCCTGATTTAAACCGAAGCATCATTCGCCAAGAAAGTCGATGGCCTTCCTCAGTATAGAATACATCGCCTTTAAAGAATTGGCTTCTCAGTGGGAGGTAAATCTGTAAGGCAAAATAGAACCCAAAGACCAGCACAAAACCTACACACCTTGGTGTTAAAGATGGCCAGCTTGGTGCTGTTTGAACAGTTGGCTTGTTCTTGAAGAAAATGCTACGAATAACTTCTGGCTCAAAGAAAAAAACCATCATGGCAATCATCAAATACGGAAATATTCCAATATGAAATACAAACGAATTGAACAAGTGAAAACAAATACCTACAACAAAGGCAACCTTCCGGGTTTTTTTCCAGAAGAGAAAATAAATTACCAATCCATCGAAAAGAATGCCTCCATAAATCACCATGGTTTGCAGCCATTCCTTTTGAA